>DASWCG010000162.1:0-34801 GCA_036390175.1 Candidatus Acidiferrales bacterium
CCCCTGGGAGGCAGGCAAGAACCGCTCGAGCGTTTGAATGATCACTTGTTTTGAGATTGGTTTCGCCATGTAGTCGTCCATGCCCGCGGCTAGACAGCGATCCCGATCGCCCTCCATCGCGTTCGCCGTCATGGCCACCACGGGCAGATGGCTCTTCGCGCCCTCGCGCTGCCGGAGGCGTCGCGTGGCTTCGTATCCGTCCATTACCGGCATTTGACAATCCATAAACACGATGGCGTACGGGAGCATCGCGGTCATTTCCAGCGCTTCGCTGCCGTTCGCAGCTACGTCCACTCGGCACCCGAGTTTCTCCAGCATTCGCATGGCGATCTTTTGGTTGACGGCGTTGTCCTCCACCAAAAGCACGCGTGCGCGGAAAGACACGTCTTGTCCCGGAACCGGAAGCGTCGGCGCGGGAAGGGAATGAGCCTTGCGGGCCTCTGCCAGCGAGTGGCGAGTAACCAGCTCGGAGGCCTTCGCCTGTTTCCACGCCGCCCACACGGTCGCCAGCGCCTCGTAAATCAAGGCTGGACGCGCGGGCTTTGTCAGGTATCCCACGATGCCGGCATCTTTTACCTTGTGGGCGTCTCCCGGTTGCCCCCACGATGTCAGCATCACCAGGACAACATCTTTCAGCTCCGCATCATTCTTGATGTGGCGAGCCAGGGTCAATCCGTCCATCCCGGCCATTTGCTGGTCCAGAATCGCGATGTGATAGGGGTCCCCACCCGCCCGCGCCATGCGGAGGGCGCGCAATGCCTCGACACCCGACCCGCAAGCATCGTTTCGGACTTTCCAGCTATTGAGCTGCTCGTGCAAGACAAACTGGTTCGTCTGAATGTCGTCTACCACCAGAACCCTTACGCCGGAGAGGTCGGCCTTCGGAGGCGGCTCCGGAGGGGCGCTCTTGTCCAATGCCAGCGGCAGCCGAAACCAGAAGTTTGAGCCTTCACCCACGCGGCTCGTCACGCCCATCCCGCCGCCCATGAGTTCCACCAGTTGCTTGCAGATGGGCAATCCCAGGCCGGTCCCGCCGAATTCGCGTGTTGTGGATGAATCCGCCTGCGTAAACTGTTCGAACACATATTCGAGTCTTTCCTCGGAGATACCAATTCCGGTATCTTCGACGGAGAACTGAATAATCACATTTTCCGGGCCTTGCTCCTGGCACTCGACGTTAATGAACACATGGCCCTGGCGCGTGAATTTGATGGCGTTCCCCGCCAGGTTGAGGAGCACCTGGCGGATGCGGCCAGCGTCGCCGATCACGCGCGACGGCGTGTCTGGAGCGAAGCGCAGAATGAGGTCCAGCCCTTGGTCGTGGGCGCGGGCACCCAGCAACTCCCCAATTTCTTCGACCGTCAACCGCAGGTCGAACGATATAGGTTCGATGCTCATCTTGCCCGCTTCGATCTTGGAGAAATCAAGAATGTCGTTAATCAGCCCGAGAAGGGCATCCGCAGAGTTGCGTAGGATGACGGTATATTCGCGCTGCTCGGCGGTCAGAGCCGTATCCATGAGCAGCCCCGCTGTGCCGATGATCCCGTTCATGGGAGTGCGGATTTCGTGGCTCATGATCGCCAGGAACTCGCTCTTCGCGAGACTTGCCGCGAGGGCTGCCTCCTTGGTTCGTAGCATTTCTGCTTCGGTCTTCTTGCGCTCCGTAATGTCCAGGAACGTCACCACCGAGCCCATTAATTCCTGACCGTGATGGATCGGGTAGCACCAGTATTCGGCGGGAAAACTCGTGCCGTCCGCGCGCCAAAAAACCTCCTGGTCGCTGTGAACGTTTGTTTTCGTATGCACTGATCGGAAGATGGGGCATTCTTCCCAGGGATAGGGTGTGCCGTCGGCCCGCGTGTGGTGGGTTACCTCATGCATGTTTCGCCCCAGGAGCCTTTCCGGCTCTTCAAAGCCGAGCATCCGCGCGCAGGAAGGATTGGTGAATGTGCAGTGGCCGTTGGAATCAATGCCGTAGATGGCCTCCGCCGTGGAATCCAGCAGCGAGCGGATTCTCTCCTCGCTTTCCCGCAGCCGGGCTTCGGAACGCTGCACCACGCCCAGCATCTTGCCTCGCTGCACCGCAGCCCACACGGAGACGATAGCGAAGACTTGCGTCAGACACAGAATGGCGATCGTTTTCAACACCGAGCGGCCGGCAGACCGCTCCACGATGGCGAGCTGCTGCGCGGCCTGCTCTTGGTAGAGCTGCTTGACCTCTTGCAGATCCTCGCGAATGCGGTTGAACGCGGACACGCCACTCTTCAAGTCCATGTCCAAGGCTTCCCGGGTGCTGCCCTCCAGAATGGCGGCGAGGACTTGGTCGCGAATCCCGAGATAGTTGGACCAATCGCGGTCCAGCCGGCCTGCCAATTCCACCTCCAGCGGCAGCCGGGCTGCGTTGCGATATTCGCGGATCAATTTGCTGGCTTGCGCGTCCGCTGCGCGGGATTGATCGGCGTACTGGACTTGTAGGTTGCTGTTGTTGGTTGTGAGCGCATAGAGGGTGCTTCGCCGCGCTTCCTGCGCCTGGTATTGCATCTCCCCGATCCGTTCGAGGCCCACCACGGAGCCCGAATACATTTTCTCAACCTGCGCGTTGGCTGTGCGCACGTCCCCCACCACGTAGACTCCGGCCCCCGCCAGAGCGCATCCCATGAGAATCAAGATCAGCCCAAAAAGATAGCGGCGATTTTCCAGGCTCGAAGAAACATTCATTTCAGCTCGCGCACATTATTGGGTCGGGAATCAGGATCACGGCTCATCCAACCGCAGCTTGTAGCCCTTTTCACCGGGAAGCTGCCCGTCCACCTGGACTACTTTCACCGTGTCATCCACCTGGTCGGCGGATACGTACCCGATCGCACTGGGCAAGTTCAGGACGAACTTTCTCGCGCCTTCGGGCGTCGCCAGAGTCTTGGGAGGGGAAAAGACTTCGCCCGTGAAGGTTGCCTGGACAAAGTACCGTTTGAAGTCGCTCTCATTCATCCGGTAGATGCTCTTCAATACCGCCTTCCGTTCGGGCCATCCCTGGTCCAGCATGACCACCGTAATCCGGTGGCCGTTTGCCCAGTGGCCTTGCTCTCCCAGGAAGATTTTGCGCACCTCAGAAAGCGTAAGCTTTGTCACAGGGTTCGACCGGTTGACAATTATGGCGAGAGGCTGGTTTTGTTCCCCTTTGGTCTGTGAACGAGTGGGCGCAGAGCTTCCTACTCCCGCCCAGACCACCAGGAGTCCCGCGGAAGCCGCGGTCAACAGAACTATACGTTCGGCAAATGAGCTCATTGTTGTGTCCTCAGAAGGTAAACGCGAATTGCGTCGTCAACATGTTTGCAGACGGCCGGCCGCGCTGTTGCAGGAAATCATATTGGAGCTTGAGTGCCACCGTGTCGCTGGCGTCGAATCGCAGCCCTGTCGAGGGGCCGCGGCGAAGTCCGACGTCCGCGAAGATGGGCTCATTGACCGGCGCGTTGATGTACTCGTAGCGGAAGTACGGCCGGTACGCGCCGAACCGTTTTGAGATTTGTGAATAGAAGCCCGGCGTGTGAAAAACCGGAAAGCTTCCTTGGGGCGCGTTGCGAATCACCAGCGCTTCGTTGAGCCACTCAAAGCTTGAGTTGGAATAGACGGCGTGCGCCGCGAGAATCGTTTCTCCAATATTTGGCAGGCCCGCCGGAGCGAGCTTGTCGTGATAGATAGAGAATCCTGTCTGGAACCCGCGCAGCGCTTCGGGGCGCGCAAAGACCGCGAAATTAACGGCCTTTCCGTTGTTTTCATCCACCACGTTCTGCACGGCCTCGGCCAGCGGCGTGCGCGATGTCCTGCCGTTGCCCACCTCGGCCACGTAGTGCAGTCCAACACCGCCGGACGGTATGCGGCCGGAGACAGACACGCCTACGTTGTGAATCGGCAAGATTCCCCCGTGGTCTTCGAAGTCGAACAGAAAGGGGCGCCCCACCGTTGTCTGCAGCCACGAGCTGTGATGGTAGGCCGTGCTGTAATAACCGATCGCCGTATGGTATCGGCCAATCTGAAAATTGAAATGGTCGTTGTACGAGTACACGAGCAACATGCGCTCGAGGTCCACGCCCATGGCGTTGTCGGGGCCGGCCTCGAAGACTAGTTCGCTTAAGAACTTGAATTTCTCGGACACCTCCGAGGTCATGAAGAGGTTGAGCGAGCCGAGCGAAAACGACGTGGTTGTCCCCTTCTGATCGCCCCCATGAAAGGTCAAGTCCGTAAATCCGCGAATCTTCAGGCCAGGTTCCGACGCAGCCATCTCCATCGAGGGTCCTCCCTGCTGCGTTTCCCCGGTTGCGGCGCGCGCGGCAGGTGGAGTTGCGTTTGCGCCTTCAGTCGGCGCAGCCCCGGGCGCGGCGGGAGCTGCCTTCTTGGCTTGCAGCTCAAGTACTTGCTTTTCGAGCTGCTCCACGCGCTTCAAAAGTTCCTGAATCGTCTCCCGATCTTTCTGTGGTTCGCTCGCCTGCTGTGCCCTGGCAACGCCGCCGTTCCCTAGCATCGCCAGCAAGGCCACCGCGATTCCTGTGCGCGCAACGGCTCTGCGCCGTACTCGTCGTCGTGAAGAGCTCATTTGCGTTCTCCTCGATGCTTCGTTAATCCTGTTTCGCGAGATGGGCGCTTCTCGAAGCGGGCAGACCGTTTCGTGTCCGCACGATTACACGCACCCGGCAGCATGGAGAGGACATCTGCGCGCAAATACAGCGATATTCGTGGAAGGGTGAACTCATTTTATGCAGGCAGAGAATCCTGTCAAGCGGGCGAGCGCCGCGTGTGCCGAAAGAGGTATTTCTTTGCCGGCAGAAATGCTTCCCTGAGCGGCTGCCATGCATCCGCGCCCTTCCGGCTCCGGGGCCGGTGGTTGCACAGGCTTGCACTGAGCGCAGCGAACGTGCTTCAGTTCACCCTGAGCTTCGAAGGGCCTGTGTTCCCGTTTTGGATTACGGCGTGCCCAGCCGGGTGCACCGCTCGCACCGAGCAGGGTTTTCGCGTAGCACTGGCTTGCACTGAGCGCAGCGAATGTGCTCCAGCGAAATCGTGCTCCTATTCCTGGCAACTGCTCGCTGACCAGCCTGCAGCAGCGGCTGGTGAAGACGGGCGGTCGGCTGGTGAGACATGCGCGCCATTATTGGCTTTTGCTGGGCGAAGGACATCTGAGTCGGAGGCTGTTCGGCAGCATGCTGAGAAGGATCGCGGCGTTGCCGCTGTCGGACGGTTAGCGAACCAGGACGGAAAGCAAACGAGCGCTCGGAAGCCATCCAGCAGGGAAGTGTCAGCGGGGAGGCAGACTGGGGCGGGCAAAACCAGCAGAGCGGCTCCGCAGAACGGCCGAGACGACCCGTACTACCAGCCCAAAGGGGCCAGCGCGACTTGGGGTTGACACGACGGGCCACGAGGGCTAGGCTTTCGGGCCAAAGAAAGCTCAAGACGGAAATTCCGGTCAATATCGGAAATTCCGATCGAAACCGAGGGGATGCTCGGGAAAGGATTGCGTCTATGCAAGAGCACAGGTGTTTTGCGAGGTTGATGGCGGCGGCTCTCTTCGTGCTGTCGCTGATGGTTCTTCCCTTTTTACACGCGCAGACCGTGACGACGGGGGCCATCACGGGGACCGTTACGGATCCCTCCAGCGCAGCCATTCCGGGAGTTACGGTTACAGCCACGGAAAAAGCAACCGGGGCTACGCGCACGGCGGTAACCGACGCAAACGGAAGCTATCGCATCAGCCTGCTCCCTCCGGGGGAATATGCATTGCAATTCAGCGCCCCGGGATTCAAGACTCTGGTTCCCCCGCCGGTCAAGGTGGTTGTGACGGAGGTCGCCACGCTCAACGTGCAGATGGTTTTGGGCGAAAAGCGCGAGACCGTGGAAGTGACTTCCAGCGCGCAGGTCGTTCAATCGCAGAACGCAACGTTGGGAACAGTAGTGGAGAACCGCACGATCACGGAGGTTCCGCTTTCTACGCGCAACTACACGCAGGCGTTGACCATGTCTCCCGGAGTGATTGCGGACGTCAACAACGCCGCCGAACTCGGCAAGGGCACGCAGGACGTATACGTCAACGGTGCCAGCAATATCAGCAACAATTTTCAAATGGACGGAACGGATGCCAACAACTTCGGCAGCGGACGCGCGGGAAATTTTCTCCAGCAGGGCGGGATTCCGATTCCCAATCCGGATGCGATTCAGGAATTCAAGGTGCAGACAACGCTCTTCGATGCCGGCTACGGGAGGGGCGCCGGCGCCAACGTGGATGTGGTCACCAAATCGGGCTCCAACGGGCTGCACGGTTCTCTTTTCGAATTCTTCCGCAACGACGTCCTGGTCGCCAACGACTTCTTTTTGAACACAAACCAGCAGCCGCGCCCGACCATGAAGCAGAATCAGTTCGGGGGGAGTCTTGGGGGGCGGTTGGTCAAGGAGCGCGCCTTCTTTTTCGGCTCTTACCAGGGAACACGGCAGATCAACGGGCTCAGCCCAAGCTCCTTCTCCAGCAATTTCCTGCCGCCGCTGACGGACGACCGGTCGGCCGCGACGCTCGGCCAGGAGTTCTGCGGGCAAAGCACGGCCTTCGGCGGCGTCCAGGTGGCCTGCAACGGCTCCAACATCAACCCCGTAGCCTTAAAACTGCTGAGTGTCAAGCTTCCCAATGGAACCTTCCTGATCCCCACGCCCCAGAAGATCACGAATGGCGTAGGCTTCTCGGCTTACAGCCTGCCTGGGCATTTCGACGAGGACCAATTCCTGATCAACACCGATTTTGTGCTGTCGAACACGCACCGGCTGGCGCAGCGCTATTTCTATTCCCGGGCCCCGCAGGTTGCGCCCTTCAGCACCTGCTTCTTCGTGGCGTGCACACCGGGCTCGGCCCAAGACGCGAGTTTCCGAAACCATCTCGCCTCTTTGAAACTTACCTCCGCCTTCTCGGCGGGTTTGGTGAACGAGGCGCTGGTGAGCTTTTCCAGGAACACGGGAGTCCTCACGAGTGCGAGCAACATCCAAGACCAAGATCTCGGCATTTCCCCCGGCGACCCGAATTTCCCCAAGATGCCGGTCATCACCGTGAACGGCCTTTTCTCGATCGGCGGAAACTTCAACGACAATTCCGATTCGACGGTGAACCAGTTCCAATATGCGGACCAGATCGCGTGGACCCGCGGCCGACACACGCTTCGGGCAGGTTTCCAACTCGAGCGGGCGCAGTTCGACTTCGATGATCCGGGCCCTCGCCGTGGAATCCTGCTCTTTCTTAGCTTTCCGGATTTCCTGCTGGGCCAGAGCGCGGCACAAAACGGCACGCCGGAAAGCAACGTCTTCCTGACGTTTGGCGTGGCCGGAACCCTTTCGAAAGCTTACCGCGCCACGAATTACGCCAGCTTCTTCCAGGACGATTTCAAGCTCAGCCCGCGGCTCACGCTGAACCTTGGGCTCAGGTGGGAAATCAACGGGGGAGTCAGCGACGCCCAGGGGCGGCTGAGCAGCGTCTGGCCGAGCCTGGCCATGGCCAGCAACTCCGATGTCGCGGCGGGGACGCTTGCCGGCTGGGTCGTGCCCTCAAACTTTCGGCTAACTATCCCGAGCGGCGTCACGAAGCTGTCCGGAAAGACCCTGGCCCGGACCGACACGCCGCTGCACAACGTGGCTCCGCGTTTCGGCTTTGCCTGGCAGCCGCTGGCGCGGTCGGATCGGCTGGTGCTGCGCGGCGGATACGGCATCTTTTACACACGAACGAACGGCAACTCGGTTCTCCAGACCGTGGTATCCCCACCGTTTGTAGGGATCAACGTGCTCGCGGGAGCGAGCAATGCCTTGGCAACGTTCCAGGCTCCGTTCAACCCGCTTCCGCAGCCCAGCTCTTTCCCGCTGCGCACCCCGACTTCCCAGCTCACGGCGGATTACGTGGCGGAAAATTACGATTCCCCGATGGTGCAGCAATTCAGCCTCGACGCGCAGTATGAATTCCTGCCGAAAACGCTGCTGGAAGTCGGCTATGTGGGAACGCGGGGGACCCGGCTCGCGTCCTCGCGCAACAGCAACGAACCTCTCCTCGCCAGCCCAAGCAGTCCTGTGAATGGAATCACCGTCAACACCGTGGCCAATGCGTTCCAGAGGGTGCCCGTTCTCGGCTTTGCCCCCGGGGCATTGCGCAGCATCGAGACGTACGGGTTCTCGATGTATCACGGCCTGCAAGTAACGGTCAGAAGGCAATTGAGCCGGGGGGTGCAATTCCAAGGAGCCTATACATATGGCAAGGCGCTGACGGATGTCGCCGGCGTGGGATTCGATGCGGTGTTCCTGGGAGGAAACGGGAACAGCAACAGCACGAGCGATCGTCACCAACGGTGGGGGCCGGCGGATTTTGACCGCACGCAGCGTTTCGTTCTGACCTACCTTTGGGAAATTCCGCATCCGCAGGGCATTGGAATCGTTAGGCAAAAACTCTTGGGCGGATGGGCTTTTTCGGGGGTCACGATCTTCCAAAGCGGCTTGGCGCTCACGATCACGGATCCCCAGGGCGGTTCTATATTTGGCTTTGCCGGGACCTCTCGGGCCCAACTCTGTTCCGGAACGTCTCCCTCTCAGGTTCCGACCAGCGGGGGCGTCGAAGGCCGTCTGAACAACTATTTCAACGCCTCAGCTTTTTGTCCTCCTCCCACAATCGGCGACGGCACCGACTACGGCAACACGGGAAGGGGCGCTTTCCGGGGGCCGCACCAGGCCAACTTTGATATGGCGCTAACCAAGACGACCAAGGTCGGGGGATTGAATGAAGCGGCATCCCTGCAATTTCGCACCGAGTTTTTTAACGCGTTCAATCACCCGCAATTCGGCAATCCTGGCACCACCGTCGGCAGCCCTAGTTTTGGGAAAATTGGTAGTACCTCGGTGGCGCCGCGGCTCATACAATTCGCGCTGAAGTACATTTTCTAGCCGGATGCCCTCGATAAGAGCGAAGGCGTTGTCAAGGGACACTTCCTGGCCGCAATGCTTTGCAGCATCGCTCGGATCTCAGAGAGGTGGAGGACCGAAGCTCTGAAACTCTCACGGTGAATCAACTCTCGGCCGGGTGGCGCACCCTTCGGTTTTCAAGGGCGCGCGTTTAGAACTGACGCAACCCCAGATCGCCCATTCCCGGTAAGATTCTGATTCCTCACCACATAGGCCGCGATTCGATCACGTCGAACGCGCGCAACCAATGAACGCCCCTCTGCTAACTCCCTCATTTTATGGTACTTAACTTTCTATTGACTTACCTCATGAATTATGGTACAATGCATCTCGGAAAATGGACGACGTACACTGAGAGCCGACCCACTGACACCAAATAACCTCGCCTCCCATGCCTTCGCCGAACGCCATCGCCCCTCCGCCTTCAGCCGCTCGCTTTCAACTTTCGACTGTCAACTCTCGACTTTTCTGCCCTAAGCCCTTTAGATTCACATACTTTCGCAAAAACGCGTCCGCAACCCCTTTAGAATCACATAGTTTCAAAACAAAGGACTTAAAACCCTTTCGTTTCACATACTTCCAAAAAAGTGGTGGGGGGTACCCCTGCTTTCCGCTCAGCGCGGCTTCCCGCTCCGACCGCTCTCGACTGTCAACTCTCAACTGTCGACTGTCAACTCGCGGGGGTTCCTTTACCTCACCACCCTCCTCTACGTCCTTTGCCTCCTCACAACGAATCACCAATCACGAGTCACCAGTCACCGCCTTTCCCCAACGGGTGTATCATAAGCAAAAGGGCTGACCCATGCAGGGACTGAACATCCTCCAAAAGACCCAGGCGCTCCACGAAGGCCGTTGGTGGGCGCCCACACCCGCCGGAAAGGTGCATTGCTATCTCTGCCCGCGCCACTGCCACATCGGAGAAGGCCAGGCAGGCTTCTGCTTCATTCGCATCAATCAAGGCGGAAAACTCTACAGCCTCGGATACGCCTCGCCCGCCGCCATTCAGATTGATCCCATCCAGAAGAAGCCGCTGAATCATTTCCTGCCGGGCACAAAAGTTTTTTCGATGGGCACCGCCGGATGCAACATGGGCTGCTTCTTCTGCCAGAACTGGGACATTTCCAAGTCGCGCTCCGACCAGGTCCATTCCACCTACATGCCTCCGGAAGATGTCGTCCTGCTGGCCATCAAGTACGGCTGCCCGTCTATCGCGTTCACTTACAACGAGCCGACCATTTGGGGCGAGTACGTCATTGATATTTGCGCGGCGGCGAAAGAATACGGGCTGAACACCGTGATGGTCACCAACGGCTACATCACCTACGACGCGTTTCACGACATCTACGACCACATTGACGCCGCCAACGTGGATTTGAAAGCCTTCACGGAAAATTTCTACGGAAAAATCACGCTGACGCATCTCCAGCCCGTTCTCGAAACGCTCGAGTGGCTCCAGAAGGAAACCAACGTCTGGTTCGAGATCACCAACCTGATGATTCCCACGCTCAACGACGATCCCGCGGAATCGCGCAAACTGGCTGAGTGGATTCTCGAGCATCTCGGGCCGGAAGTCCCGCTGCATTTCACGGCGTTTCATCCCGACTTCAAGCTGCAAGATAAACCGCCGACTCCGCCGGAGACATTGCACCTCGCGCGGAAGATTGCCCGCGAAGTCGGACTGCATTACGTTTATGAAGGAAACATTCACAGCGATGGCGGCAATACCTATTGTCCGAGCTGCAAGGCCTTGCTTGTGCAACGCTCCTGGCACGACGTCTTGAAGAACCGCTTGAAAAACGGAGCGTGCCCGAGCTGCGGCCACATCGTGCCGGGGCGCTGGGCAAATCCTCATGGGAAAACTCCGCTGAAAACCTACCGGAAGGCCAACGCCGCGGCGGAAAAGTACGACGCGCTGAATCTCTAACGCTGGATAATTGAAAAACCGTTTCCTTGCGCCCTTCAATGTCCGAACGTGTAATACCCTGGACCAACGCGCATGGAGTGATGCCGGGCCAGCGGGAATGCCCACCAAATCAGCGAACCGAGAATCGCTTGCCCGAGCGCGAGAGGAAGCACGTTGCGCTCGCGAGCAAAAAGCCAGGACATCACCACGCCGCCGGCGAACGTAATGGGAACCAGAACAGGATTCGGCCAGTGCAGCGCGCCGAAGATGGCTCCGGCAACGAGGCAAGCCTTCCAGCGGTCCGGCAAAGCGGTGAGAAGACGGTTGGTCAGATACGATTGCAGCGCGACCTGTTGCAGCAAACAGAACGCGAGGTAATTCCAGAAGCGGCGAAGGGAAAGCACATGCGCGGGAAGACGGTGAAGCGCGCCGAGAAAGAGTCCGGCGAGGCAGACAGCCAGCGCAAGAAGAGCAAACGCAATTGCGGCCTGCCGCGTCGCCGGCCGGAGATTATCGGCGCGCCACCCAAGCGTCTTGGGACTGTCCTGGTGAATCAGGAAGCTGGCCGTCATCCAAACAGCGATCACCATCCAGGACCAGCGCCAGGAGAATTGAAGCCGCCAGATGAAACAGGCGACATACAGAGACAGTCCCACAGCTTCAAGCAAGCTGATAAAGGCAGTCCATCGCCGCGCCGACATTCGTATGGTCAAGGAAGCGCCGCGAGGAGAGCTTCAACCGAGGCGTTGTCGCCGAAGGTCCGGCTGATATGCGCGAAGCGGTCCACGTTGCCGGGCCCGAAGACAAAGCTCCCGCCAAGCTGGAACGGATTCGGCCCGAGCTTGCGCTGGCGGTGACCGCCGGCTTGCGCCCGCGTTCGAGCCGCAGCGTTGTCGCGGCGCAGCAAATGAATCAGGTTGGCGCTCGCAAGGCCCGCCGCGCGGTAAGCCTCGCGCTTCTCATCCACCAGCAGCGGGAAGGGAATGCCGGTCTCTTCGCGGAAGAATCCCGCATAACGCCGGTCTCCCAGGCCGATGGCCGCCAGTGCCGCCCCTTTCTCGCGGAAGGCCTGCTCGCGTTCGCGCAACTGCGCGACGTGCTCGCGGCAGAAGATTCAACCGTAATGACGGAGGAAGACGAGAACCGCAGGCCGCTCCGCCCACAAAGTGCCCAGGCAGAGTTCACGCCCGTCGGAATCGGGCAGAACGATAGAGGCTAGCCGTTCGCTGAGCGCAACGTTCACGATAGTGAGCAATGGTGCCGGGGGGGAGAATTGAACTCCCTACGCCAGCCTTTTCAGGGCTGCGCTCTACCAATGAGCTACCCCGGCACAGAGAGAAACAAAGATTGTAGGGGCGTGCAGCAGACGTGTCAATGCGCCGCAAGAGCGGCCAAATTAACCGGGGGAGGGAAGCCCTGACGATTCGCCTGCTTTTTCAACTCCGATGAAAACTCACTGCACAGATTCGTCGAATTCCCTCATCCAGTCCTTTTTCTTGAGGACTTCGCGGGGCTTGGTGCCGTCGGCGGGACCGACAATGCCGTCCTTTTCCATCAGGTCAATCAAACGCGCGGCGCGGCCGTAGCCGATGCGCAAGCGCCGTTGCAGCGTGGAAGTCGAAGCGCGGCCCATCTCGCAGACCACGCGGATGGCGTCGTGATACAGCTCGTCGTCCACATCCTCCGCGCCGGGCTCGCCGGTTTCGGGGTCCACGGCGGTTTCGTCTTTGGGCGGCTCGAGAAGGTGTTCGTTGTACTTGGCCTTGGCCTGGGCCTTCCAGAAATCGCACACGGAAAGGATTTCATCTTCGGTGACCAGCGGCCCGTGCATGCGATGCAGGCGCGCCGAGCCGGCCGGGAGATACAGCATGTCTCCTTTGCCGAGGAGGGACTCGGCGCCGTTGGCATCGAGAATGGTGCGCGAATCCACTTTGCTGGCGACGCGGAAGGAAACGCGCGCCGGGAAATTGGCTTTGATCAGGCCGGTGATGACGTCCACCGAAGGACGCTGCGTGGCCAGCAGCAGGTGGATTCCCACGGCGCGGCCCATCTGCGCCAGGCGCGTGACCGCTTCTTCGACGTTGTTGGTATCCACCATCATCAAGTCCGCCAACTCGTCAATCACGATCACGATGTAGGGCATCGGGCTGTGCTCGATCTCATCCGCGGAATCGAACAGAGACAGGGACTGCGTCCTCTGAAACGTGCGGTTGTACTGCTCGATGTTGCGGACGCCGCGCTGCGCAAGCTTCTTGAGGCGCTGCTCCATTTCCCGCGTGGCGTTGCGCAGAACGTTGGAGGCGACCTTGGGGTTGGTGACCACCGGGGCAAGCAGGTGGGGGATTTCCTCGTAAGGCTTCAGCTCAACCTGCTTGGGGTCCACGAGAACGAGCTTGAGCTCGTCGGGCGTGGATTTGTAAAGCATGGAGACGAGCAAGGAATTGATGAAGACGCTCTTGCCCGTGCCGGTCGAACCGGCAATGAGCAGGTGCGGCATTTGCGTCAACTCGGAGACACGGATGCGGCCGATGAGGTCCTTGCCCATGGCGAGGCTGAGCTTGCTCGTGGAGTTGACGAATTCCGCCGATTCGATGTTTTCGCGCAGGACGATGGTTTGTCGCCGCGGATTCGGCACCTCGACGCCGACCGTGGACTTGCCGGGGATGCGCTCGATCAGGATGGATTCCGCGCTCAGCGCCAGACAGAGGTCGTCGGAGAGGCTGGTGATGCGGCTGTACTTGATGCCCGCTTCGGGCTTGTATTCATAGGTCGTGACCACAGGGCCGGGATTGATCTGCGTGACCTGGCCCTGGACGTCGAACTCTTGCAATTTGAGTTCAATGGCGCGGGCGCACGCCTTCATCTCGGCTTCCTCGAGTTTTTCGGAGCGCTGCGGGCGGTTCAACAAATCCGGGCCAGGCAAGCGGTAGGCCGCCGCGCCGCGGGCAATCCGAGGCTCGCGAGAGAATTTCTTCGCCGCTATGCCGGTGATTTCCGGGTGCAGCACCAGAACAGGGCCGGTCCGGCCATCTTCTTCGCCGGCGACTCCGTCCTCTTCATCCTCGATCGCGGCATTCCTGCCGGACAGCTTGGAACTGAGCGATTGCGGGGGAACGGGTGCGCGTCCGGAAATCTTGATGGCTTCGACGCGCCTCCTCATGCGCTGCTGGTCGCGTTCCTCGCGCCAGGCGGCCCAGCGCGCGCGGGCCCTGTACAACACACCGGACTTGGCGTTCTCGCCGCCGGCTCCCACCGGTTGAGTGAGCCAAGCATAAATTCCGGCGAATGAAAACTGTGTTGTGAGATACACGGCCATCAGGAACAAAGCAACGGCGACGAGATTCGCCCCTTTGGTATTGAACCCGGCGGTCAGTCCGGACGAAAACAGCCCGCCAACCAGTCCGCCGGGAGGAATCGCGTCTCGAATATCCGGGAGGTGCCAGAGCACAAACAGCGAGGGCAGCGCGACAAACAAAAGCGCAAAGCCAATGAGCTTGGCGATGGGAGATTCCATCGGGCGGCTGCGGAACCACGCATTCCCGATGAGCAGCAGGCCGGCCGGCAACAAGAATGCCGCATAGCCGAGCCCCTGAAAGAGCAGGTCGGACAGATGCGCGCCGACAGGACCAATCCAGTTGCTCGGAGACCCCTCAGGTCCGGCGACGTTAAACGACGCATCGCGCGGAGAATAGGAAAGCAGGCTCAGCGCGATGAAGATCGCCGGCGTGACCCACAAGAATCCGATGAACTCGTTGAGGCGGCGGTTTCCCGTTGGAGTGAATAAGCGCACAAGCATCTCCTCAAATGTGGGGGAAGGACTGGCTCGACAACTTCGCCCATTTTCCGGGCGGCGCGGGCGCTAGCGCGCGGTGCCCAGATGGAGGAACGCCAGTAACAGGACGATGATACCAAACACGATGCGGTACACAACAAAAACCTTTAAGGTGCGTACTTGCAAATAGCGCAGGAAGAAGGCGATCACCAGGACGCCCAGAAGCCCGGAGACGGCGATGCTCAGCGCCAGCGTGGAAAGCGGAAGCTCCAACCCGCCGGCATGATGCAGCTTGATGAGCTTCGGCAACTCCTTGGCTACGGCGCCGGCAATTACCGGGGCGGACAGCAAGAACGAAAACCGCGTCGCGGCATCTCGCGTCATCCCGCGGAAGAGGCCGGTCGTAATTGTGATTCCCGAGCGGGAGACTCCGGGAAGAAGCGCGAAAGCCTGCGCCATGCCAATGGAGACAGCGTCGCCGAGGTTCGAACTTTCGAGTTGCCTGGTCAGGCGCGGCTTGGCGTCGGCCCACCACATCAGCAGGCCCACGCCGATGAGCGCGGTGCCGATGATCACCGGCTGGCGCAAATTGTCCTCGATTTGATGATGAAAGAAAAAGCCCAGCAGTCCTGCAGGAATCGTGCCGGCAACCATGTACCAGAACATGCGGCGGTTGCGCTGGACCTCTTCGGCGCTGGCGCGGGAAGGATAGTGCATCCCCAGACCGCAAAGAAGAAATGTCAGCCAGGTCTGAAAGAAATACAGGAGCACGGCCAAGAGTGTTCCGGCGTGAAGCGCGACGTCGAAGGACAAGCCGGGCTCGCGCCACTTGAGGAGCCAGGGAAACAGAATCAGGTGCGCCGTGCTGCTGATGGGCAGGAATTCGGTGAGCGCCTGGATCACCGCAAGAATAATCGCTTGGAGGAGAGGCACGTGTGCTCAGGTCTCCTTGGGTGCGGGAAGGGCTTTTTTCATTTCGTAAGCGTCCAGGCGTCCCACATAGTAGCGCTCCAAGACAGATTGGATACGATAACCGTGCTTCTGCCAGAAGGCAACGGCGGGTTCATTGTTGGTTGCGGTTTCGAGAACTATGGTGCGAACGCCGTGCAGCGCAAGGTCTTCTTCGATAGCGAGGAGCAAAGCCGAACCGATGCCGCTGCGGCGTTCGGGCTCGACGACGTCAATGGTGATGATGTGAGCGAGCGGCGGGTGTTCCTCGGCCAAGATAAAACCGGCGATCTTGCCGCTGACTTCGGCCACGAGGCATTTGGCGCCGGGAAGATTGAGGAACCAGCGCAAGGTATTCTTTGAATAGGCGATGCCGGGCGGATAACAAGCCTGGTCAATGCGAAAGAGCTTCGCGAAATCGCGCGTGTTGTAGGGCCGAATTGCCGTGGACATGGCGCCAGTGTACGCGGCTGCCGGGCGAATGCGGTAGGGGGATGGCTTTGTCTCTCTCGGGAATCCAAAAGCAAAATGTTTTATGAAGGAAACGTCTTCGGCTCACTTGTCCAGTAAGCGCGTCAATCAGGCACTTAAATTAACTCCAAAGCCGAACCGCCCTTCAAACACCTCAGATTGCGGGTCATTTAAGCGTTTGGCCCCTCTTCACCCTTGACGAAACTCTAGCCACGCTATAGAACCTAACAACGGGCATGGCGAAAAACTGAAAGGATGGACAAACCGTTGTGTGCAGTAATTGCGGTATCTTGGCATCTTTCTTTCGAGTGGTGGCTGTCGTCTCATTTCTAGGTCTGATTGTTCCCGCATCCTCCGTCGGTCAGGCACAAGTTGCCCTGGGCGGGCAACCAAGCGCCATTTATTCACAATTGCGGACGTTTTCGCTCGCTTCAGATTCCGGGACTGTAGAAAACCTTATCCTCCAGCGCGATCGCGTGGTAATCACCTTCGTCCAAGGCACCTTTTATTTTGCGGCTCCTGTAGCGGGCAAAGTTCGCGGAGCGGTATTTATTGGAACGGGCAACTTTCATTCGGATGTTCCCCCTGACGAAGCCGAGCGTGCCAATGTTCGGCGTCTCCTGAAAGCGGATGATATTTCGTCAGACTTCAAAACCGCGGTTTTTCAATTCACAGACGACACGTTCGATTTCATCGGGAAGAATGCGAAACCTGGTACAGCAGCGCCACCACAGGCCCAGCACCTCGCCGCCGAATTGCTCAAGTCCCTCTTGGAGGAAGAAGGGCTCAACCTTGCCTCAAGGACAATGGAATCCATCCTCGATGGAGAGAATCCAGGAATCTTCTTTGCGCAGTTCGACGGAGGAAAACGACGGCGCTTTTCGTTCTTGTTTGATCCCCAGACTCGCGTGCCTGTTGCCAATTTCGAAATCAATGCCGGTGAAAAGGGCCTCATCTTTGCATACGATTCCGCCATTTACTCAAGCGACGTCTGGCTCGCCTTCTTTTCCAAGACTGATTATGAATCCGGCAGGGCCACATATTCAGACATGTTCAATTTGGTGGACACGCCGAAATACCAGTTGGAATTGGACCTGCGCGAACCGAAGAAGACCATGAGCTTGGTTGCAAAAATGGACTGCACGTCACGAATCGATGGCCTTCAATTAATCCCGTTTTCCCTGGGGGAAGGCTTGGCCACTTATGAGGCGGAGCGGCGAAAGAAGCAGCTTTTTGTACAGAGCGCAAAGCTTGCGGATGGCACGCCCCTGGAATACTTTCAAGAGCAGTGGGAGAGCGGCTTCAGTGTAGCCTTGCCTACGGCGCTCAAAAAAGGACAGAACGTAACTCTGGAAATTGCCCTGCGGGGCGATTTCATGCTCAATCCCGATAGTGATCAGGGTGTGTATTTCCCTCGTGGCACCACGAGCTGGTATCCGCGCCACGGATATTTGTCCCGCTCCACGTTTGACGTAGTGATGGTGCATCGCAAGCGCGACAAGGCGGTGACCATGGGCATTCTCGTTGGGGACACGCCGGCCGGCACCAAGGACGACATCCGCACGGAATTTCGCGTGGAGCAGCCCGTAGCCCTCATCACCTTCGCAGTGGGCGACTACGAAATTCACAAAGACACCGCGAAGTCGGAATCGGGCGCCACACTCCCGCTGGAATTCTATTCATTGCCTTCCGACCGTGGGGCAATCAAAGAGGACTTCATTCTCGCGGAAATGAATAATGCCGTTCGCTACTTCAGCGCGCTTTTCGGGGACTATCCATATACGGTCTTCCGCGGCGTATATCACCCGTTTGGATACGGTCAGGGATTCGCCACCACGATCATGATCCCGAAAGCCGATCGCGCAGACAAGTACACGTATTCCTTCATCTCGCATGAAACTTCGCACCAATGGTGGGGGGATCTTGTGTTGTGGCGCTCCTACCGCGACCAGTGGCTCAGCGAAGGGTTTGCGGACTATTCGGGTTTGCTTTACACACAAAAACGAGACAAGACTTCCTCCGAGAAAGACCTGATCAAGCGGGCGCGCGACAATCTTAAGAATCCTCCGCGAAATTTGACAGGGCTTGGACAAGGGCGATTGGTCGACGTTGGTCCGCTGATTATGGGCCATCGCTTGAGCTCTCGCGAAACCTTTGGTGCCTACACGGCGTTAACTTATGAAAAGGGTTCGCTCGTTCTGCGGATGCTGCATTTTCTATTCACGGACGCGCAGACGGGCGAAGGGCAAGCTTTTTTCGACATGATGAGTGAGTTCGTGCGCGAACACAAGAACGGTACGGCTAGCAGCGAGCAGTTTTTTGCTCTTGCGGGCGAGCGCGCGCAGAAAACCTCACTCGGACAAAAGTATGGCTATAAAGACCTCAACTGGTTCTTTCGCCAGTGGGTGGTACAAAGTTACTTCCCTTCTTACCGTCTGGAGTACCACATCGAGGACGCGCCGGGGGGAGGCGCAATGCTCGTGGGTACAGTTTTTCAAGATGGCGTGCCGGACTCGGAGAAATGGTTCATGCCTTTGCCGCTGGTGATTCATTTACAGGGAGGAAAAACGGCGCGAGGAACGATAGCCGCTTATGGGGCTAAAGCGCCGGTAAAAGTGAAATTGCCTCAAAAACCGGAAAAGGTCGAACTGGATCCCGACTTGTGGGTGCTGTCGGACAAAACATCCGTCTCGAAGCAATAGCGAGCTGAAAGCTCGACGGCCGTTGGAGTAGTAGTTCACATCGACCGGGTCTCACATCTTGGCTGTAGCGGCAAGTTGAGCCAACTACCGCTCTTAGGAAACACACCTACATCCTTCACTGCCCAGAAACCGCCTAAGTCCGGGTAAGTCGCGTAACCGGACAAGTGCCCGTCGCTGCGCACAAACGGGGTTATAGGAAGTTTGGACGTATAACACGGGGGCCGGGCACTGCCTTGGGTGCCGAAACCATGTGCGTTCGAACACAGCGAGTCTCAATTTTCTGGAGAAGCAAATAAGGAATTTGAGAATGGAGCTTCCTCGTGCCTTTTGGCACGGCCATTTGGACTCGGCACGTAGGCTTGGAGCTCTTGAGAGGGTCATGCCCGTCTCGTGGATAGTTTCTTGGATGCCCTATAGGGCACCAGGCCTTGCGGCGGATTTCACGGCGAGATTATTCTGACTCGAAAGGATTCAGCATCCCCGACCAAGGGCAAGAGCGCCGCCGCCATGCCAGGTATAACGCGCCGAAAGGAATGTTGGTTGCTTGGCAGGGCGGTGGGAAGCGAGACGTCTCCGGCGCGGAGACGTTGGGAATGGGCGGGGTGTACCTCTACACGGCGGAACCGCTTCCTCCCGGAACGATTCTGCAACTGATTTTCGACGCGCCGAGCGGAGAAGTGCGCGCGCGCGCCACCGTCAGACACGGAAGAAAGGGCCGAGGCATGGGCGTGCAGTTCGTGCACATGCACTCGGCCGACCGGGCCCGGCTTAACCTGTTCGTCCAGCAACTGAAGGAGGAGCAGCCGAAGCAAGGCGTGGCTGCCCCGTCGAGCTGGTTTGCGCCGGACGACCTGCCGCTGGACTCAGGAGAAATCGAAAGTCACCACGCGCTGTTCGCGCTGCTCCACAGGATTTACTCCGCCCGGCTGACCGGCAAGCTGCAACTGGTATTCGGACGCGTGGAAAAGCAGTTGTTTTTCAGCTCCGGGCAATTGGTCTTTGCCACCAGCTGCGACCGGCAGGACAGCCTCGGCGAAATGATGCTGCGGGCCGGGGCTTTGAACCAGAGGGAGTTTGAAGAGGCTTCCGCGCTTGTGGAGACGGGCCAGCGCTTCGGGTCTGCGATTGTGGAGATAGGGGTCTGCTCCGTGGAGGTCGTTGTCGGCTGGGTGCAGAGGCAGCTTGCGCAGATCACCGCTTCGGTGCTGGACTATCCTGCCTGCCGATACTATTTTTTCAGCTCGCTCGAAAACAACGTAGTCCCGGAAATCGGCATAGCCGTACCGCTGGGCAAACTGCTCCTGGAGGCTGTGCGCAGGGCTAACGACTTGCCGCTGGAGCACCTCGCCGAAGATGCGGATCTGTGGGTAGACCTCTCGCCGGACCCGCTGCTCCGTTATCAGGCCGTGGACCTGGATGAGAGCGAACAGCTTCTGCTTGCGGCGATCTCCAAGGCCACGTCCACCAAGGACCTTCTCTCCCAGGGCGGACTGTCGAAGCCGAAAGCTGCGCGCGCCCTCTACGCCCTGCTCGTATTGGGAGTCATTGTGTGCGTAGCGCCGAGTCCCGCCGCGAAGCAGGAACAGGCCATTCCTATCCCCCAGCAGGAGTCCCCGGGACCGCCCTCGGAGGAACAAGAGATTCTGAAACAGTTTGAGGCGGAAATACGGAGCTTTCTCGAACTCGCCGGGAAGGCAACTCACTATGAACTGCTGGGGGTGAACGCGCAGTCGTCGCCTGTCCAGATCAAACAGAGCTTCCATCGCCTGGCCCGGAGATTCCACCCGGATCACCATATGGGACGGAGCGAATGGGTGGGATTGTTGCAGGATCTGATGGGGCGGCTGACGGAGGCTTACAAGACTCTTGTGGATGACGAGAAACGCGCCCGGTACGACAAGCACCTTGCGGAGCGAGGAGCCTTCTCTCTGGGCCAAGGAAAAACCGAAATCCAAGAAACGCTGGACGAATGCCTCACCCAGGCCAAGCAGTGCCTGGGGGCGCACAATTTCAAGGCGTCGATTATGTGGTTGCGCAAGTGCGTCGAAATCGCTCCGGACGTGGCGAAGTACCATGCGATTCTGGCGCGGAGCTTGGCGGTCGTGCCGCAATACCGCCAAGAAGCCGTAAAGCATTTCGAGAAGGCCCTGGAACTCGATGCCTGGAATACCTCGACCTACTTTCAATTTGCGGAACTCTACGAGGTCATGCAGTTGCCCTGGCGCGCGGTTCCTCTGTACCGGAAAATTCTCGAGATCGACCCCGAGCACAGCAAAGCGATTGACCGCTTGCAGCAGCTCGAAGCCAAGCAGCCGGAGGCCGGCAAAAAACCGCTGGAATTTGTCTCGCGGCTATTCCGCCGCAAGCCCTGACCGAAACGGAAGGGTCACGCGGCGCTCCGGCAATTTTTTCTCGTTTGGTTTTTCCATTTAGATCTCGAGGATTACCGGCAGGATCAGCGGGCGCTTGGAGGTCTGCTTGTTGAGGTAGCGCTTCAGGTCCACGCGGATTTTTTCCTTGATGACCCCCCAATCGGTTTTTTCTTCGGCGTTGGACTGCTCGACGGTGCGGAGAACGACGTCGCGCGCTCCGGAGACGACTTCCTGGCCGTCATCGGAAGGCAAAAAGCCGCGCGTGACGATTTCGGGGAGGGATTCCATCTTCCCGGTGTGTTTGTCAATGGCGATGATGGGGACGACCACGCCGTCCTCGGAGAGATGCTTTCTATCCCTGATGACGACCTCTTCGATTTCCTCGAGCGAGCCGGAATCCACGCACACGCGGCCCGCGGTGACGGGTTCGCGGCGGAAGGCGCCCTGCTCCGTGAATTCGATGGGCTGGCCGTCTTCGGTCAGCAGGATTTCGGCGGAAACCGCACCAACCTGATGCGCGAGCGAAGCGTGGCGGAAAAGCTGGCGGTATTCGCCGTGAATGGGGATGAAGTATTTCGGACGGACCAGGTTGAGCAGCAGCTTCTGCTCTTCCTGGCTGCCGTGGCCGGAGACGTGAATCGTCCCCGAGCTGTCGTCGTAATAGACCAGGGCGCGGCGGCGGAACATGTGGTCGAGCATCCGGAAAATCGCTTTTTCATTCCCCGGAATAATGCGCGCCGAAAGGATGACGGTGTCGCGCTCGTCCACGCTCAGCAAACGATGATTGTCCACGGCGATGCGCGAAAGCGACGACATGGGCTCGGCCTGGCTGCCGCTGACCAGCACGACGAGCAGCTTGGGATCAAACGACTTCAGGTCCTGCGGGCGGACCACCATGCCGTCGGGAATCCGCAGACAGCCCAGGCCGTGCGCAATTTCCACGTTATCCACCATGCTGCGTCCGACGAAGCCCACTTTGCGGCCCACGCGGGCGGCGATGTCCACCACCTGCTGGATGCGCGGAATGGAAGAGGCAAAGCAGGACACGACCACTTTTCGGGGGGCCGCGCGGAAGAGTTCCTCGAGGCGCGGCACGACGGCGCGCTCGGAAGGCGTGAAGCCGGGCCGCTCGACGTTAGTGCTGTCGCTGAACAACGCGAGAACGCCTTCCTGACCGTAGCGCGCGAACGCGTGCAAATCAAAGGGCTGGCCGTCGGTGGGCGTAGGGTCCATCTTGAAATCGCCGGTGTGGATAATCACGCCGAGCGGCGTGCGAACCGCCAGCGCCACGCAGTCAATGGTGCTGTGCGTGACGTAGATGAATTCGATTTCGAAAGGCCCGAGTTCCATCTTGCGGCCGGGAAAGACCTCGCGAAGCTGCGCCTTGTCGAGCAGAGCGTGTTCTTCGAGGCGTTTTTTGACCAGCGCGAGCGTGAAGCGCGTCCCATACACGGGAACATTCAAGTCGCCGAGAAAATACGGCAGGGCGCCGATGTGGTCTTCGTGCCCGTGAGTCAGAATGATGGCCCGGACATTCTTGCGGTTCTGCTTGAGATAGGTGGTGTCCGGGATGACGATATCCACGCCGAGCAGCTCGACTTCGGGGAACATCATTCCGGCGTCAATCACGATGATGTCGTCGCCGTAACGCAGGGCCAGCATGTTCATGCCGAACTCGCCCAGACCGCCCAGGGGAATTGCCAACAGGGAAGGATTACTCAATGGTGTGGCCATCCTTTATGTGACTATGTATCGTATCACAGGGCGGCTCGAAGAATGCTGACTTGAGGCGGGGCTGCGCTGTTGCGCAATCAGCGATAGGCAGGGCGCGCAACCGAGCCGCGCGCGCGCTCAATCGCGGCCGCTCGAAAAAAGTCTGGCAATGGCGACCAGGACGACGGCGCCGACGGTGGCAGCGGCGAGGCTGAAGAGGAACCCGCCTCCCCAGACGCCGAGCCTCGTGAAGATCCATCCGCCGAGAAGCGCGCCGATGAGTCCGAGAATTACGTTGGCAATGCAACCGAAGCCGCGGCCGCGCGAAATCTTTCCCGCAATCCATCCGGCAAGCAGGCCGATCACGATCCAGCCCACGAGGGAATGGCTCATGTGGAAAGCGTACCCTCGAATCATGGCGTTGTCCTCCTTATTCGGGCTCCTGCTGGGTCATGCAGTGTAGCGCACCGAGACCCCAAACAAGATCCAGACACGCGACGCCGATGACCTTGCGATCCGGAAACAAAGCCGCGAGTTTCGTGAGGGCGATAGCGTCGTGGGGGTCGTTGAATGTAGGGACGAGTACCAGGTTGTTGGCGATATAGAAATTCGCATAGCTGGCGGGGAGCCGCTGCCCATCGAAATGCACCGGCTCGGGCATGGGCAGCGTTTCGATGCGGAGCGGGCGGCCGCTCTGGTCCTTCATATGGCGAAGGAGGGCGAGATTCTCCTGCAGGGGATGATAGTTGACGTCGGACTTGTCTTCTTCGACGACGGCAAGCACCGTGTTTGGATTTACAAACCGCGCGATGTCGTCCACATGGCCGTGGGTGTCGTCGCCGGCGATCCCGTGTCTGAGCCACAGAACGCGCGTGACGCCGAGGTACTCGCGGAAAACCTGTTCGAGGTCCAGGCGAGTGAAACCGGGATTGCGCGCCTGAACGGAACTGAGAAGGCAGTCTTCCGTGGTGAGCATCATGCCGGCGCCATTTACGTCAATGCTTCCTCCCTCGAGGACCACGTGGCGGCCGAGGCGGTCTGGCTTCCACACCTTCCACTTCAATTTCACCGCGAGCTTGTCGTTGGCGGCGTCGTCTTTTTGCCAGTTCTTGTATTTGGCCCAGGCATTGAAATGCCAGTTGGTGGCGGCCACGTCTCCATCGCCGTTCTTGACGAAGATCGGCCCGAAGTCGCGAATCCAGCCGCGGTTTGTGGGCACGCGGAAAAAATCAACGGCCTTCAGATTGGCGCCGCAGGGCTTCAAGACATCCCGGGCCGCGCGCTCCGCCCCCGAATCGTTCACCAGGATGCACACGCGCTCGGCCTGAGAAAGACGCCGCACGACGTCGCCATACAGCCAGGGAATCGGCGCGAACTTCGCGGGCCAATCCGTTTTTTCGTGGGGCCAGGCGAGCCAGGTGGCCTTGTGCGGCGCCCATTCGGCGTGCATCCAGTAACCGAGGGAGAACGGACTGGGAGAATTCGGCCGCGAGGAGTTCACGCGAGCCATCGCTCCAGAATGGGGGAGTAGGCGTCAATGCGGCGGTCGCGAAGAAACGGCCAGTTGCGGCGGACGTCTTCGACGCGATGCGGGTCGCATGCCACGACGAGAATCTCTTCCTTGTCGCCGGAGGCTTCGGCAAGGACCTGGCCGAAGGGATCGGCGACAAACGAGTGGCCCCAGAACTCCAGGCCGCTTTCCGGTGTCCCTTCGTATCCTACGCGGTTGACCGCAGCGACGAAAACCCCGTTGGCGATGGCATGCGAGCGCTGGATGGTCCGCCAAGCGTCCAGTTGGGCCGCGCCGTGCTCGCGCTTCTCGGAAGGATGCCAGCCGATCGCGGTGGGATAAAACAAAATGTTCGCGCCGCCCAAACTAGCCAGGCGCGCGCCTTCCGGATACCACTGGTCCCAGCAAACCTGCACGCCGATGCGCCCGAAGCGCGTGTCGAAGTTGGGAAACCCCAGGTCGCCCGGCGTGAAATAAAATTTTTCGTAATAGAGCGGATCCTCGGGAATGTGCATCTTGCGGTATTTTCCCGCGAGCGAGCCGTCGGCATCGAGCACAACCGCCGTGTTGTGGTAGACGCCGGAGCCGCGGCGCTCGAACAACGAACCGATAATGACCACGCCGAGGCTGCGCGCAAGTTTCGAGAGGGCCTCGCTGGACGGGCCGGGGACAGGCTCCGCCAGCGCAAACCGTTCGGCGTTTTCTTCGCGGCAGAAATACTGAGACCGGAACAACTCCTGCAGGCAAATGATCTGTGCGCCGCGGCCGGCCGCCTCGCGAATCTTCGCTTCGGCTTTCGCCAGGTTGTCGCGAGGATCCTGCAAGCAACTCATCTGGACCAGGCCGACGGTGAATTTTTCCGGCATGGCGGAATCATAGCATCAATTCCGCCGGCGGGAAGAGTTCTTCCGGAGTTTTTGCAGTTCGCACAAAAAGTTGTAAGTGATATAGTCTGGGTCGACGGCGTGCAGTAAGAATTCTGACTTTCTCTCTTTCTTTGCGAACGCGTTTGTAATATCAATCGAGACGCGTTCTCGCGCAAAGCACGCGCTGCGGTCTCGCCGGGCGTTGAAGGCGAGGGCGCGGCGCTGAAGTTCCGAGGAGATGGATGGCCAAACGAAAAGGAGCGACTGGACGTGACCTGCACGACCCGGTCAAAGACCGGCTGCGGCCGATGTTTCCGCTGGACCTTTCGAAAATCCGCACGGTGGATGAGCTGGTGCGCGCGATGGGCGACACGGCGTTCACCGGGCGGCAGATCGGCGACGCCGCCGACGTGCTCGAAGCGATGGCCCGCGACAAAGATTGTTTTGTCGTGATGACTCTCTCCGGAGCGATGACCGTCGCCAAGATGGGTCTGGTGTTCTGCGACTTGATGGAATCGGGAATCGTGAACGCCATCGTTTCCACCGGCGCGCTGATGGCCCATGGGTTGGTGGAAGCCACAGGGCTGTCGCACTTCCGGTACGACCCGAAGATGGACGACCGGGAGCTGTTCCATGCGGGATACAACCGCGTGTACGACTCGCTCGAGCCGGAGACCAATCTCGACCACGTCGAAGCGGTGGTGCAGCAGATTTTCCGCGAATGGGATGCCGCCGAGACCGTGTGCAGTTGGAAGATCCACCGCCGGATTGGCGAGTACCTGGTGCGGCACGCCAAGGGGCGCGGCATTTTGAAGTCGGCGTACCAGTGCGACGTGCCCGTGTTTGTCCCCGCGTTCACCGACTCCGAACTGGGCATCGACTTTGCGCTGCACAAAAAAATCCGGATGAAGGAAGGGAAGCCCCTGCTGCGCTTCGATCCCTACGAAGATTTTGAAAAGTTTGCCTCCACCATGCTGGCGACGAAGAAGATGGGGATCTTCACCATCGGCGGAGGCGTGCCGAGGAACTGGTCGCAGCAATTCGGCGTGTACGCGGAATTGCTGGCGCGGCGCGGCTACGAAGAGCTTCCTCTGAAGCGCTACAACTACGGCGTGCGGATTTGCCCGGAGCCGGTGCATTGGGGCGGGTTGTCGGGGAGCACCTACTCGGAGGCGGTGTCGTGGGGGAAGTTTGTTCCGCCCGAAGAGGGCGGGCGCCTCGCCGAGGTTTTCGATGAAGCAACGGTTGCGCTGCCCCTGGTGGCGGGCGCGGTGCTCGAACGGCTGGAATATTTCCGCAAGAAAACGAAGAATTGCTGAGGAGAAAAAGCGGACCATGCAAGCTCACCTGGCACGCTCCGGGACTCGAGCCCTCGCGTATGTTCTCGCCGCCTCAAGCGCCGGAGCCATGCTTTATGTGGGCCTCTACCAGAGCCGCGCTATACAACATCTCTGGTGCCCTGTCTTTGGCAAGGGGTGCCAAGTCGTGGCTGACGCACCGTTCGCAAGACCTTTTGGAATCCCCGACGGATATATCGCCGCAGTCCTCTATGGCATCATCCTTCTATTGCTTCTCGGCCCGGTCGGTAAACTCTGGGTGTGGATTCCACTGATTGTTCTGGTCGGCGTGGCGACGTTGGCGAATGCTCTCGGGGTGCGGGACATGGCCCAGTTAGGGCACTTTTGCTTCTATTGTGTCTTCACGACTGCTGCATCACCGGTTTTGTTTTGGGCCGTTTGGCGCCTCCGTTGATGGCCTTACGGGTTCTGAAGGCGGGGCTCAGTCGTCTTCGCCGAGCAGGATGGCGGCGGAAAGCACCGTACTCCACAAACCGCGCTTGTCGCCGACGGCCGACTGGGTGATGTTGAGGGTGCGGACGATTTTATTCGAGATGCGGTAAACCTCTTTTTTCTCATCCCACGACAAATCCGGATCGAACTCCACGTTGAGCGTGGTGGCCAGCATTTCCGCGGCGAGCTCTTCGGCGTATTCCCCCGCGACTTCTTCGGTTTCTCCGAAGGAGTGATGCTCGGAAAGATAGCCGTACATGGACTTGTCGGCGGGAAGCGCCAGGCCGATCCCTGCGGCAATCAGGCGGTGCGGCTCGCGGGTGGAGTTTTCGCTGATAACCGTGAAGGCTACCTGGCCGGGCCGGAGATGCTTGAGTCCTTCGCTGCGGGAAATCAATTTGCAGTTGGGCGGGAAAATCGAAGAGACACGGACAATGTTGCACGCCGCAATGCCCGCGTTGCGCAGCGCCAGCTCAAAGCTGGAGAGCCGCTCCCGATGTTTGCCGACACCTTTTGTTAGGAAGATTTTCTTCGCGACATACGCCATGTGCGGTGCCGGTCGGCGGTGCCTCCGTGGTTGGACTGGCGACGAAAAAAATTCGCGTGCGTGAAAATAACAAGAACGCTCCGGGGTGTCAATCGTTTTCCTTGAAAAATGCGCGCGAGTCCGAGCGGACATCCCGGCGGTTTTCTGGTCGGGCGCGCCCGATTGCCCGTTCGCATGTCCGCAGCGGACTTGAAACACCCGCCGGGAATCCCTATACTGAATTTTCGGTTGCTACGTCTTTGCGGAGACGGGATGTCAGAAACGGAAACTCCGGCAGACCACAGTTTCTTCTGGCGCAAGCTACACTCCTTCACCGGCATATTCCCCGTAGGCGTGTTCCTGGCGGAACATTTCTGGTCCAACAGCTCGGCGCTGGTCAGCATCGAGAAGTATAACGAGGTCTCGCGCGACCTGCAGACGATTCCCTGGCGCATTTTTGTGGAAGCGGCGGGCATTTGGCTGCCGATCCTGTTTCACGGCGGATATGGCGTCTATGTCTGGCTGAAAGGGAAGTCCAACGTCTCGCAGTATCCCTGGGTCGGCAATTGGATGTATACGCTGCAACGCTGGACCGGGCTGATTGCGTTCGCGTTCATCGGCTGGCATGTGTACGTGGAGCGTTTTCTGACTCACGGGAAATCCACATACGCTGACCTGGAACGGGCGTTCGCCGATCCCTATTACCTGTCGTTTTATATCGTGGGGATTGTGGCGTCTTCGTTCCACCTGGGAACGGGCATCTGGAACTTTCTGTGCAAGTGGGGCCTGGCGGCGACATCGAAGGCGCAGCGCGCCGCCGGTCTACTGGGGGCCGTGGTGGCCATCACGTTCAGCCTGGTGGGCCTGGCCATCGTACTCAGCATACGGTTCAACGTGCGTCCGTTTGAATTCTACGCGAAATGAGACAACCCAAAATCATCGTCGTGGGCGGAGGACTGGCCGGGCTGATGGCCACGATCCGCGTGGCCGAAGCCGGAGTTCCGGTGGATTTGTTTTCCATCGTGCCGGTGAAGCGCTCGCATTCGGTCTGCGCGCAAGGCGGCATCAACGCAGCCAAGAACACCAAGGGGGAAGGCGACTCCCCGGCGAAACACTTCGACGACACGATTTTTGGGGGAGACTTCCTGGCCAACCAGCCTCCCGTCAAGGCCATGTGCGACGCCGCGCCGGGCATCGTTGATCTGCTGGACCGCATGGGCGTGATGTTCAACCGCACCCCCGAGGGCCTGCTCGATTACCGCCGCTTCGGCGGCACGCTCTATCACCGCACCGCGTTTGCCGGGGCCACTACCGGACAACAGTTGCTCTACGCGCTCGATGAGCAGGTGCGGCGTTTCGAGGCGGAAGGCCAAGTGCGCAAGTACGAAGGCTGGACGTTTCTCTCCGTGGTGATGGACGGCTCGCGCATCTGCCGCGGACTTTGCGCGATGGATTTGCGAACCATGGAGGTCCGCGCGTTCCGCGCAGACGCGGCGATTTTCTGCACGGGCGGCATCGGCGCAATTTTCGGACGCTCGACAAACTCCGTGGTGTGCACGGGCTCGGCGCAGGGGGCTTTGTTTCTCCAGGGCGTGGACTACGCCAACGGCGAATTCATCCAGGTGCATCCGACGGCGATTCCCGGCGAAGACAAGTTGCGCCTGATGAGCGAATCGGCGCGCGGCGAGGGCGGCCGGGTGTGGGTGCCCAAGCGCGCCGGCGATGCGCGTCCGCCGCTGACCATCCCCACCGAGGAACGCTTTTATTTTCTCGAGGAGTGGTATCCGAAGTACGGCAACCTCGTGCCGCGGGACATCGCCACGCGGGCCATTCACAAAGTGGTGTTTGAACTGAAGCTGGGGATCGGCGGCGACGCCGCGGTTTATCTGGACCTGACGCACATCCCGCGCGAGACGCTCGACCGCAAGCTCGAAGGGATTCTGGAAATCTACGAAAAGTTTTTGGGCGTGGACCCGCGCGTCGAGCCCATGAAGGTCTTTCCCGGAATGCACTACACCATGGGCGGCATCTGGGTTGACAACGCGAACCAGGCCACCAACGTGCCGGGAATCTACGCCGCCGGGGAATGCGAGTATCAGTATCACGGCGCGAACCGTCTGGGAGCGAACTCGCTGGTCTCGTGCATCTACGGCGGCGGCGTGGCGGGTTCGGCGGCGGTCAAGTACTCCCGCAACATCGAAAAAGGCTGCGAAGAGGTGGACGCGAGCGCCTTCGAGGGCGAGCGCAAGCGCCAGGAAGAAACCAATCAGCGCCTGGTAACGCAGGACGGCTCGGAGAATCCCATCACCATCTGGAAAGAGATGGGCCAGGTGATGACGGAACACGTCACGGTCACGCGTCACAATAAGAACCTGCAGCAGGCGGAGGCGGCTCTTCAGAGCTTGCTGGAGCGCTATCGCAAGATCAATCTTTCAGACCGCACCAAATGGTCCAACCAGACGCTGAACTTCGCGCGGGAACTGCACAACATGCTGGTGCTGGCCCGCGTGATCACCCTCGGCGCGCTGGCACGCAACGAGTCCCGCGGCGCGCACTACAAGCCCGATTTTCCGGAGCGCGACGACAAAAACTGGCTGAAGACCACGCGGGCAAAATGGTGCGGCAAAATCCAGCTCGATTACGAGCCGGTGGACATCTCGCTGATCCCGCCGCGCCCGCGCCGCTACGACGTGGCAAAATAGCGCATCCCTCGAGGATTGATGGCCGAGAATAAAAAAGTAATCGTCCGCGTGAAACGCCAGGCGGGGCCGAAGCACTCGCCGCGCTGGGAAGAGTTCGCGCTGGGCTGGCGCCCCTCGATGAACGTCATCATCTGCCTGCGGGACATCGCCGAGCGGCCGGTGACGCGGGAGGGCAAGGCCACTACGCCAGTCTCCTACGAATCCAACTGCCTCGAGGAAGTCTGCGGCTCCTGCGCCATGGTCATCAATGGCAAGGCGCGGATGGCTTGCTCGGCGCTGGTGGATTCGCTCGACCAGCCTATCCGCCTCGAGCCCATGACGAAGTTTCCGGTTGTCCGCGACCTCGCCGTGGACCGCTCCGTAATGTTTGAGAACCTGAAGCGCGTGAAGGCCTGGATTCCCATTGACGGCACGTACGATCTCGGAGAAGGCCCGCGAATGGCGCCCGACCTGCAAACCAAGGCCTATCCGCTCTCGCGTTGCATCTCCTGCGGCAGTTGCCTGGAAGTCTGTCCGCAGGTGAACGAACACAACCAGTTCATCGGCGCCGCGATTATCAGCCAGGTCCGCCTGTTCAACATGCATCCGACCGGCGCCATGCACGCGCGGGAACGCCTCGAAGCGGTGATGGGTCCGGGGGGCGTAGCTGATTGCGCCAACGCACAGAATTGTGTTCAAATTTGCCCGAAGGATATTCCGCTGACGGAGTCCATCGCCGAAGTGAATCGCCAGGCCATCAAGCAGGCGATTTTCGGCTGGCTGATGGGATAGACACTTTCGCGCCATTCGATGGGGGAAACAATGCTTCGCGCAATTGTCTTGCTGGGAGCAGGCGTGTGCGCGGGCGCGGGCCTGGTGAGTATGCGATCCGCGAAGGCCGACGACATTTCCGAGCGCGCTCGAGAGATTCACTTCAGCTCGATCGTCGTAGACACGCACGACGACACGACGCAGCGTCTGGTGGACGAGAAGTTCGACCTGGGGCACCGCGACGCGCGCGGCCACATTGACATCCCGCGCATGAAGGAAGGCGGGATGGGCGCGATCTTCTTCTCCATTTGGATGCCCAGCTCCATCACCGGTCCGGAAGCCGTGAAGCGCGCGCTCGACCAGATTGACGCAGTGCGCGAGCAGGTGCGGCGTCATCCGGACGACCTGGTGCTCGCGACCACCGCCGAAGAAGTCCGCCGCGCCTACGCGCAACACAAAATCGCCGCGCTCATGGGCATGGAGGGCGGCCACATGATTGACAACGACCTCGGCATCCTGCGTATGTACGCCGCGCTCGGCGTGCGCTACCTCACGCTCACCCACGGCGCCAATACCGAGTGGGCCGATTCCTCCACCGACAAGCCGGCGCACAACGGCCTGACCGATTTCGGCAAAGACGTCGTCCGCGAATTGAACCGCCTCGGCGTGCTGGTGGACATTTCGCACGTCTCCGATAAGACGTTTTACGACGCGCTGGAAGTCAGCAAGGCGCCGATGATTGCCTCGCATTCTTCTTGCCGCGCTCTGTGCGATGCCCCGCGAAACATGACCGACGACATGATCAAGGCGCTGGCGGCCAAGGGCGGCGTGATTCAGATCAACTATCACATGGGTTTTCTGAGCCAGGAATACCGCAATGCGACCTCAAACCCCGCGTTCGTGAAGGAATTGAATGCCGAGGTGCAAAAACGCTGCGGGGCCTCCCAAGCATGCCAGATCCGGGAAGGGGAACAGGTGGCCCGCGAGTTGGTCGAGCAGGGAAAAGCGCCGCGCGTGGATTGGACGAAGGTTGTGGACCATATTGACCACGCCGTGAAGCTGGCCGGCGCGGACCATGTCGGGCTGGGCTCGGATTTTGATGGAGCGAACATGCCCTATGGGTTGGAGGATGCCTCCAAGCTCCCGAAAATCACTGAAGCCCTCCTGCGAAAAGGCTATTCGGAATCGGACATCCGCAGGATTCTCAGCGGCAACACGCTCCGCGTGATGGAGCAGGCCGAGCAAGTCGCCAAGCAAATGCAAGCAGAGACGAAATAGGGAGGAACTCGAGCAATGATGGTGCGCAAATTCCAAGTGGTGACGGTGCTCGTAGTATTGGCGGCGGGCGAGTTTCTCGCCGCCCAGCAAACAAAAGCCCCGGCGTCGAAAGCCCCCCCGACCGGCGCGAGAACAGCGAAGCCGAGCGCAAGCTTCGATGCGGCCCTGCTGAATCCCGCGGCGCTCAAGACCACCGCTCCGGAGACCTTCCAGGTGCGCTTCACAACAACCCAGGGCGACTTCGTCGTCAAGGTGACGCGGGCGTGGGCGCCGCTCGGCGCCGACCGCTTCTATAATCTCTGCAAGCATCATTTTTACAATGGCGCGAGCTTGTTTCGCGTGCTCCCGGGATTTGTCGTGCAATTCGGCATCCACGCGCGCCCCGAGGTTTCCAAAGTCTGGAGCCAGGCCGCGATCAAAGACGATCCTGTGAAGCAGAGCAACAAACGCGGATATGTGACCTACGCGATGGGCGGGCCGAACACGCGGACCACGCAGGTGTTCATCAATCTCGCGGACAAGAACGTCCAATTGGATGCCATGGGCTTCTCGCCCTTTGGCGAAGTTGTCGACGGGATGGATGTGATGGAGAAGTTCTACAGGGATTATGGCGATGGCCCTCCGAGGGGCCGTGGGCCAGATCAAGGTCTGATGGAGTCGCAGGGGAAGGCGTACTTGGATGCGAACTTTCCCAAGCTCGACAGCATCAAGACGACGACGCTGATTTTGCCCGCAGGCAGCGCGGCCGGTAAAGCGCCGGCGAAGGCGCCCAGCAAGGCTGCCGCGAAGGAATCTCCCTGAGTGCGGGGGAATTTCGTTTTCCCCGCTCGCGGCGAGGCACCGCGAGTCTTCACACTTTCCAGGAGAAATTCGGTGGGCTCTCTTCCAGCCGAGAAACCCGCGCTCACTGGGTACACCCCGCCGGATGCATCTGCCATTTCAGATGCGCGCCCCTGTGCTCGACAAGGCACGCTTGAACTAAGCGCAACTGTTTTCGCGCTGGCCGCGACGGCTTGCGTGATGCATTTCCTCTTCAACGGCCGCTACGGATATTTCCGCGACGAACTCTACTACGCCGCTTGCGGCCAGCATCTCGCCTGGGGATACGTGGACCACGCGCCGTTGGTGGCCTTCATCGCCCGCGTGACCCGCGCGCTGCTCGGTGACTCGCTCTTTGCGCTGCGGTTCTTTCCCGCGCTGGCGGCCGGCGCCAAGGTGCTTCTCGCCGGGTGGATGGCGCGCGAGATGGGCGGCGGACGGTTCGCGCAGATGCTCGCCGCTCTCACCGTGCTGCTGGCCCCGATTTATCTCACCTTCGACAATTTTCTCTCCATGAATGCTTTCGAGCCGGTATTGTGGATGCTTTGCGCCGCAATTTTGCTGCGTATTTTGAATGGAGGCTCGCAGCGCCTGTGGCTCCTGTTCGGCGGCGTCGCGGGAATCGGCGTGCTCAACAAACATTCGATGTTGTTCTTCGGCTCGGGAATTTTCCTGGGCCTTCTCCTGACTCCCGCGATTCGTAATTTCCGCCGGCCGTGGATTTGGCTCAGCGGGCTGGCGTCCTTCCTGATTTTTCTGCCCAATTTGATTTGGGAAGTCCGAAACGGCTGGCCGACCATCGCTTTGCTGCGAACGGTGCAAAACACAAAATACAGCCATGTGGCGCCCTGGGATTTCCTCTGGCAGCAAACGCTCCTGACGCATCCGCTGGCCGCGCCCATCTGGATTGCCGGACTCTGGTTTCTGCTGAGAGACCGCGCCGGGAAACGCTACGCCGTCCTTGGCTGGGCATATGTGGTGGTGCTACTCGAGTTGCTGCTGCTGCACGGAAAAATTTACTATCTGGCGCCGGCGTACGCGATGCTTCTGGCCGGCGGAGCCATTTGGATCGAGAGGTCGGTTTTGCCGCGGGCCGGCGCGTGGCTGAAGCCCGCGATTGTTTTCCCGCTGCTCGCCGGCGGAATCATTGCCGCGCCGCTGGCCATGCCCATTCTTCCCGTGCATTCGGCGATTCGATACTCCCGACTCTGGGGCGTGAAGGCAGTGCGCGTCGAAAACGTCCCACAGGGCGATCTCCCGCAGCTCTTCGGCGACATGTTCGGCTGGAAAGAGCAGGTTGCCGCCGTCGCGCGCGCCTATCAATCCTTGCCGCGTGAGGAGCAGGCGCGGTGCGCGTTGCTGGCCTACAATTTCGGCGAGGCCGCGGCGATTGATTATTTTGGCCCGCGTTATGGCCTGCCAAAAGCCATCAGCGGCCACAATCAATATGGGCTTTGGGGACCGCGAGGATATTCCGGGGAATGCGTGATTGCTATCGGCTACACAGAAGGCGCATTGCAGGAATTCTTCAGCGAAGTGCAGCCTACGGAGAAAATCACCAGCCGCTACGCGATTCCGGAAGAAGCCAACCTCATAATTTATCTTTGCCGCAAGCCGCGAATGAGTCTGGAGCAAGCCTGGCCAAAGCTTCGCTGGCTGAATTAGCGAGTTTCGGATCGTCTCTAGACCTGAGGGACGTTTGCATGGGAAAG
>DASWCG010000163.1:0-2189 GCA_036390175.1 Candidatus Acidiferrales bacterium
TTATTTCAATAAGGGCGAGATGGCCGTAATCGGCCGCGCCGCCGCGGTGGCCAATATTTTTGGCATCCACGTTTCCGGCCTGCTGGCCTGGCTGATGTGGCTCTTCATCCATTTGATTTACATTGTAGAGTTTCAGAGCCGAGTGATCGTTTTCATTCAATGGGGATTCGAATACCTAACCTTCAGCAGAGGTGCGCGCCTCATCACGGGAGTCGCTGCTACGGATTCAGTTGGAAAGCCGGGAGCGATGGGGGACACCGGCGACGGCCGCTAGGCCCGTTGCAACTTAAAGAGGGGAGTCGAAGCAAGCTTCGGCGGGGAGAAAGCGGCGTCAAGCCGCCGCATTCCAAGTAGCGAGCCGGGCTGAAGCCCGGCCTCTACAAAAACAGAAGATGCCGCCCTAAAGGGCGGCGCTACAAAATGGCGCCATAGCTCGCTCAATCCCGTCACGCCAATCCGGCGGGATGAATCTCCTGATCAACGGAAAGGAGAAAGGGGTCAGCTCAAAGCGGCTCCACGCTTTCAAAACCCGAAAGCATGGGCCACCGGCGAAGGCTGCCGGAAGCACGGGGGAAAGCCGGTAGCTATGCCAGTGCTACTTCGCGGTCGAAATTAGGCTTCGACCGCTTTGTGAATGCGCGCTTCCCGTACTTCCAAATCCCTGCGAACGGCGTCGAGTAAGCGCCGATAGTCTTTTATTGGAAAGCTCGTGTGGACCGTTGCGCTGAAGAGACTGCTATACCGATTTACGATGCGAGTGCCATTGGAAATCAATTCTCTGATCTCAGGGAAAAGCAACGGATTCTGTACGGCAAACCCTTGCGGGTCTAACGCACTCCCGCGGCTACGGTGTGCAACATAGCTGTTCCGCCAGAAAATGAGTTTCTTCACCAATGGTGCATCCTTACCCACAGATTTGAGATCCCGCTCAAGTTCTGCCGGATCGGGCTTGCGAGGTTCTTTCGCAAGGGAATCGACGAACGCATTACCCTTTAACCGCTCACGAAACTCCTGTTCGTCGAAGAAATGCAGGTTGGCTTTGATAGTTTCTAAGAAGTTCTTGAGGTTGAGGTTTGGCTTGCTTCGATAAAGGTCGTAGGCTCTGCAAAGCCGGAGCAGCGAGGCGTCAATATGCGCAGTCATGGTGAGGTTCCAGAAGCCAGCTGACTGATTAAACTCCACGCCATAGTCGGGCAACAGCGCGTTGAGGTTTTGATGCAGGTCGAAGTGCTCGCGCGCGTCAATGAGTTCGTTAACAAGCGCTTCAAGTAGGCGCTTAAACTCTGCCGAATCGTGAACTGTGATCTCCATTTGCTTTCCCTCCCGATACTATTAGGATAATCTCAGAAAACGTCAGTGAATTCTAATAGGTCTAGGTTAAGGAACATGCCGGACGAAGAGAACGAACACAACATCTTTATCAACTGGTTGGGCCCGCGGAGTCAGCATGTGGCCGAGCCCCTGCGCGCATGGCTCCGGGTATTCTTTGGGCTCTCGTATCTGCATCGCAGGGTCTTGGTTGCGTTTCGGGCGCGGCGAAGGGCAGGGGAGGGGGGAGCTTGCCGGCGGCGAGGGCGTCGAGGGCGCGGAGGCGGCCAGCGAGTTCGCGTTCGGTCAACTTGCGTTCGCGGAAGAGCGAGCGGAGAAAGTCCTCGGCGCGGCAGGGGCCTTTCTGGGAGTTGCATTCGCGGCAGCAGGAGACGAGGTTGCGGTAAGAATTGTTGCCCGAGTGTGCGCGCGGGATGACGTGGTCGATGCACTTCATGGGCGGGGTGAGCACGCGCAAACAATAGAAACAGCGCCTGGCCTCGCGGGCATGGATGGCGTGACGCAGGGCATTGGTGCGCAGGAAGTCCTCCTCTTCGAGGTTGACACCGGGAGCTGGCCAGGTGTGGCGGTGGTTGCTGTCTTGGGGCGGGCCAGCCGGAACATCTTTTGGAGGAAGGTCCGCGAGAATCTCTTCGGGCAGGCGCACTTCTGCGACGTGACCGGCGTTGCTGCGTTCGACTAGGCGTAGCGCCTCGTGGTCGACGAGCCGGCGCACGGCTCGGCTCGCGGCGTCGGGTCCCAAGCAGATACCCCGTGCCAGCCAGGGCATGGAAAACCGGAGTTGCAGCTTTCGTTCTAGGCGACTATGCCGCAGAAGGTAACAATAGGCGGCGCGGTCGATAGGCCCGAGGCGCAGGCGG
>DASWCG010000164.1:0-3287 GCA_036390175.1 Candidatus Acidiferrales bacterium
CATCAGTGGCAAATACAACACGGAGCGCTGCCCATCGGAAAACGGCTGGCGTTAAAAGTACCGCTGGTTTTAGGCGGGAACTACTCATTAGATAATCTGTATGCCGTGGATGCCGTGGAAGGGATGCGATTCCGTGGCGACATAGTCCACCAAATTAAGGACCTCCCGGACGGATCGCAGGTTCAGTTTCGTATCACTAGATCGGCGTCGCCTGACGGAGACAAGTCCTGACGTGTCCGACGGTTACACATTCAGCCGCTCGGCAATCCAGGCCGGCGGCTTGGTTCTGTGGCGGCCAAGTCGCGATGGTGTTTTCGACTCTTCCCGATCGCCTTTCGGGTGTTCGGGCAATTCCCGTCTGCGCCCATGGCGCAGCTTCAGTTCCTCAGACAGGAACCACCCGACCGCTGTCTCCAGTAGTTCATTTTCTTCCCGCCGTGGGCCGCTCGATGGCGAGGCACGGGTTGCGGATGGAGGAGGTTGAACCGCCCTGATCCCGGCGCTGCGCGCTGCCACTGTCTCCCCCGGGAGAAGGAGGATACCAGCGAATGGCGGCGTGCCGAAGCGTTCACCCGTGCCCCCAAGCGCGCTCATTCTGAGCGCTGCAGAAGAACCGGGGTTTCGCTGTGACTGTCAGTCAATCACTCAGGCGGGGTCAGACGAAAGATCGACCAGGCGGGCGTGCGGAACACGGCGGGCGATCGCCTGCCGGGCGAGATTGAACCAGCGCTGGCAGCGGTCGAGGATCACGCTGTCGGAGGTGGCCACGATGCGATCGGTTTCGGAAAGGAGGCGGTCCGGGTTCGGTGCCAGTTCGACCTGCCAGTCCCAGCCGGCACCGGCGGCGGTCTCCAGAATCAATATCTTCAGCCGGCCACTGTTGGAAACCGGCTGATCGAGCAGCCATTGGCATCTGGAAACGCCCCAATCGCCGGTCAATTCTCCGATCAACTGGAGGGCGGGGATCGTTTCCTGCACCTTGCGATAACGGCGGCGGAGGCCGGCTACGTCGCGGCAACAGCCGTCGCGTCCCAGCAGCACGATGCCACCGCCCATGGCCGCTTCGAGGAGGGTCAGGACGTTGTAACCGTCGAGCCAGAGTTCTTCTCCTCGCAGCCGGTCGGGTTCGACTCGGCGCGCCTCGCGGCGCCGGCTCTCCTCGTTCGTGCAGGCGCAGCGGGCGATCGCCATTCGCTGACGGCTGGTGAGCGAATGGCGGTTTCCCACCAGTTCCACGGCCGAGCGGCTGGCGTAACCGCGATTCAGCAGCCAGCACAAATCGCTCATAGCGACGCGCAAGGCGGGCCAGGCGCCGGCGCCGAACAGACGCTCGTCCTTCGGCCCGGCTCCCCGATGGCTCTGTTTGTGCCGCAAGCTCAATCTCTTATTCTCCAGAGCGCTGCGCTCGATCTACGCGGCCGAGCGATGATGACGATGAACCGGATTGAGTTGAAAAAAATCAAAATGTGAATAAGTCTGTGAATAACGTGGGGAAAAATTCCAATAACTTGGCATTGTTTCCGCGGAAGGATTTCGGTGTCATTCGCGGCTGGCAAACGTGTGGGTGTGCAGGGGAAGCAAATCCGGCGGACTTGAATTTTGAAATCAATCGTCTTGCGTTCGATGAAGTGCGCGGCGCGTTGCCCATGGAAGGAACTTATGACGGTTGCTGAACAACGATGTGAACAAGCCAGGGCGATCATCGCGAGCGCCTGCCGGGTGCTGCGCGACACGCGGGAAACGGCCCCGATATTCACGCGGGACATGGTCGAGCCGACCAGCGCGGATTGTTATGTGCTGCTGCGCGACGCTTCGAAGATGTTTTGCGCGGCGGTGAGCGAGCATTATGGCGAGCCGTCCGGGCGTCGGTGGTCGCCGGTGCTGCCGGAATTGCTCGTCGCCCACCCGGAAAAATGCGGCGAGACGCTGGCCCTGGCCGAGCGGAAAGAGTTCCAAGAGCTTTCGCATTTTCTCCACGAGCTGTCCCATTTCGACTATTCCCCTGCGTAGCCTTGGAAGGGTGGCGGCGAGAGGGCGAAGATCCAATTTCTTCGAAGCAGCCGGCTCACGCGCGGGCACCGACGGCTTGGCGCAGCGCGCAGGCTTCGGCATGCACCTCCCGCAGCGCCGCGAGGAAAGCCGCCGAGGCCGCGGCCGCCGCTGGCGCGGCCAATTCCTCGTGGTCGCCCAGCCCTGAGTCTTTCAAATGCCGAACGCGTTGCTGAATCAGCTCGCGCACTTCGTTCGCGTTGTCGATCCCCCGAAACCAAGCCGTGTGCAGGCTGCGCGAAGCGTGGCCGGCGTTCGCCGCGCCGCCCCCGCCCGCGGTGTCCACTTGCAGGTCGGCGATGCGGAGGAGGCGCTGGACGGGTCCCTGGGAGATCGAGATATTCTGGATGTTCGCAAAGGTGACGGTCATTTCCCGCACACTCACCACGCCCTCGCGGATGCGCAAACTGCGATCGGTCACCACATACCACCGCTTTTCATAATCCAGGCGGAGGATGGCCAGGCGGAACAGCCGTTCGAGCATCAAGACCGCGAGCAACAGCCCGGGAACCACCAACAGCAGCAGCGCCCATCTTTGTCCCTGCACCGCAAGCGCGATGGAGACGGCCACCAGCGGCCCGATGACCAGCCCCAAAGCGAACAATCCCGCGGCGCCCGTGATCACGGCCCACATCACCAGCAGGTAGCGGTAATAATTCGGCGCGGCGCGGAAGATGCGCGCGCTGGCTTCGTCGCCCGGCGGCGGCCCTGGTTCGGGCGGGATGCGCAACAGCCGTTCGCAAAACTGGCGGAAGGCATTATACATGGCGAGGGGGCGCGGGCGCGCTGGCGGATCGAGATTCGAGCAACTCGCGCGCGCGCCGCAACTCGTCGCGAATGCTCAAGAGCAGCGCGACGACGTCCGTGTTCCCCCCGGTTGCCGGGACGGTCGCGGAGGGCGCTGCCACCGCCTCGCCGAAGCCGGTCGCGGGAAGTTCGGAAGGCATTGCGGCTGTCCCGCGCGGAGGCAGGTTGCGGGCCTGGTAGCCGCGCATGCGCGTATAAAGAAAATCGCGGATGGCTTCAAATTCCTTGAATCCTTCGATCACCAGTTCCGGCCCGGCCGAGCCGGACGCGGTCTGCACCTGGAGGTTGGCCAGCCCGAGCCAGCGCTGAATGATGCCCGACCGGAGGTGGATATCCTGGATGCGGGCATAAGTCAGATTGACCTCGCGGCGAAACAGCAGGCCGACGCGCATGTGAATGCCCTCGGCGTCGAAGCGGTAGCGCAAGGTGTA
>DASWCG010000165.1:0-18822 GCA_036390175.1 Candidatus Acidiferrales bacterium
CCCGCCGCCCAAAGTTACTTCCGCGCTCGTGCATCTGCGCCTGCCAGGTGAACGAGGGAGCCTTGGAATTCAGGATGAGCCGCGATTCTTTGCATTTGTCAAGCAATGCTTCGGGCAGAAAAGGAAGAAGCTGACGAACAATCTCCGCTCCCTCGCCGCGCCTGCGGTTGTGGAAGATGCGCTTGGCTCGGCGGGCGCTCGCGGCGACGCCCGCGCGGAACAGTTGAGCGTGGCGCAGTTCGGGGAAATCTACCGGCGCTTGGTTTCTGCCTAATTGCAGGGCTGAAATTGAGGCGGTCGAGGAGCTACCGGCGATGAACAGCCAGCAGCCGATCGGGATAATCGGTGAAGATGCCGTCCACACCGGCTTCAATCAGCGCCTGCATGTGCGCGGGATGATTGATGGTCCAGGTGACCACCTGCAGATCGTGGCGGCGCGCTTCGGCCAAGCGCTCCGGCGTAACCAAGTCGCCGCGCAACGCCAATTGCCGCGCGCCCACCAGCGTCGCGCGCTCAATCAGGTTGGCGTGGGGAACCTCTACCAGCAACCCCGTCATGAGCGTGGGGTCGAGCCGCCGAACCGCTGCCAGGATGGGCGCATCGAACGAAAGCACCACGGTGCGCGCCGCTTCGCCGGCATCGCGCAACGCCGCCACCAGCGCGTGCTCCGCTCCCCAGGGCGCGCAGGGCTTGAGCTCGAGATAAAAAATCACGTCGGTTTCGCGGGCGAAGCGGAGTATCTCCTCGAGAGTGGGCACGCGTTCGCCGATGAATTCCCCTCCGAACCATGAGCCCGCGTCGAGTTCACGCAGCTCCGCCAATGTCCATTCGTGGACGGGCCCTTCGCCGTTGGTTGTCCGCTCGAGCGTTTCGTCGTGGATGGCCACGAACCGCGCATCCCGAGAAAGCTGCAGGTCGGTTTCAATGAACATGGCACCCAGCTCGACGGCGCGGCGAAACGCCGCCATGGTGTTTTCCGGCGCGTGGCCCGATGCTCCGCGATGCGCAACGACCCACAACGGGGCGTTTCCTCCTTCTGGAGATGCTCCCAACAGGGCAGGTAAAGAATCGCACCTGCTCATCTATCGTAATGGAGTGTTTTGCAAATAGCAGCAGCGTTCTTGCATTCTGAGTTCGGACCACAAATTACTCCCGTAAACTTGCGCTAGACTACACGGTCTACGGTGCGCCGAGCGGCGCGGGTGTGTGCAGGGCCCGGACATGCGCAGTATGCCAACGGAGAAAATTCGAGTTCGCTCGTATGGCACTGAAGGACCTCTTGTGATCGTCCTTCACGGCGGCCCGGGCGGTCCGGGGTACATGGCGCCGGTGGCGCGTGCACTCGCGGATTCATTTCGCATCCTTGAGCCGTTCCAGCGCGGGAGCGGCGGCGAACCGCTCAGCGTCGCCCGGCACATTGCGGATTTGCAGGACTTCGTGCAATCGCAGGGCGCGGGCACGCGGCCCGCGCTTGTAGGCCACTCCTGGGGCGCCATGCTGGCGCTGGCGTATGCTGCGGCGCACCCCGATTGCGCCGGCCCGCTCGTTGTCATCGGCTGCGGCACGTTCGACAAGGTGGCGCGCAGCCGCATTCGAGCAGTGCGTGAAACGCGCATGGACGATAACCTGCGCGACCGCATGGAGCACCTACTGGAAACGGTCCCCGATCCAAACGAACGGCTCCGAGAAATGAGCGAATTATTCCTGCCACTTGACTCGTACGAACTTGCCACGAGCAACTTGGAGATCGAGGCTTGCGATGGGCGCGCATTTGACGAAACATGGCGGGACATGCTGCGTCTTCAAGAAGAGGGGGTATATCCGGCGACGTTCGCGGTCATCAAAACGCCCGTGCTGATGCTGCACGGCGTTGCCGATCCGCATCCGGGAGGGATGATTCGCGCGAGTTTGCAGGCCTACCTGCCGCAATTGGAATACCGCGAATGGGAACGCTGCGGACATTACCCCTGGCTTGAAAGAGCCGCGCGCGACGAGTTCTTCGCTGTCCTGCGAAGCTGGCTCGCCCGCCGCCTAATCGAAAGTGCAAAGGGAGGTTGGTGATGCGGCCAGTCTTCGAATAATCTCTGGCCCGAAAGGGCCGGCCTCAAGGCGTGCAGCCGTGTATTTACCTCCAGCATCTAATTAGGTGAGAACTGTAAAGAGTTTAGCAAGAAGGAGAGACTCAAATGAAAGGCGGCTTGAACGTCAGAAATGCACTGGTAGTGCTGGGCGCTTTGTTTCTGGCAACCCCATTGCTGAGCGCCGGCACGGTGCGGAACGAAGAGTCCGCGCAGAAAGCGCGGGACCACAGCAAGTATGAGGCGTGGCTGCAAAAGCAGGTTCGCCACGAACTGCTCATGCTCCCGTATTACTCGGTGTTTGACAATCTGGAGTACCGCATTGACGGCGACAGAGTGATCTTGAGCGGGCAGGTGATGCGTCCGGTTCTCAAGTCCGATGCCGAAAACGCTGTCAAGAAAATCGAGGGCGTCTCAAAGGTCGTAAACCACATCGAAGTCTTGCCGGTATCGTTCCATGACGACCGCCTGCGGCGGGCAGTGTATCGCTCCATCTACGGAAACAGCGTGCTGCACCGTTACGGGGTGGGCGCTTTGCGGTCCATCCACATTATCGTGAACCGCGGCAATGTCACGCTCGAAGGCGTCGTGGACAACGAGATGGACAAGAACGTGGCGAATATTCAGGCCAACTCCGTTCCGGGCGTTTTCTCGGTGACCAACCATCTGCGAGTAGTAAAGTCCTGAGGCATTGGGGCAGGGAATCCTCCGGGGATTCGCGTCATCCCGAGCCCCCGGGCCCGACCTTTTGAATCTGCCGGGAAATCCTTCGCGCCGTATCTTTCAAGTGCTCGACGACCCGCGGCAGTATGTCGTCATCCATCTGACTGACCGTTCCGCTGACGCCCAGCGCAAACTCCACGCATCCCAGCATGTCAAACACCGGCGCTGCGACGCAGCGCGCCCCCAGACTGTTTTCCTCATCATCCATGGCGTATCCGTGCGCGCGAACGCGTTCCAATTCGGCGAAGAATCTCCCCTGGCTGATGATTGTCCTGGGGGTGCGCTTCTTCAAACCCTTCTCGCGGAGGATGGCCTCCACTTCGGGCCGCGGCATCCAGGCCACCAGCACCTTGCCCACGCTGGTCGAATGGACGAACATGCGCCGCCCGACCCAGGTGTTTACTTTGAAGAATCCGGAGGCTTCGACCTTTTCCACGTACACCGCCTCGCCCTGGTCCAGGACAGCCAGATGGGAGGTCATGTGCACACGCTCGACGAGGCTGCTCATAAAGGGCTGGGCCATTTCGCCGATATTCAGGCTGGCCAGAACGCCGCGGCCCAGGCTGAGCACCTTGAGCCCCAGGCGGTAGCGGCCGGTTTCGCGGTCCCGGCGCAGAAATCCGCGCCGCTCGAGCGTCCTCAGAATGTAACTCGCCGAGCTCTTGGGGATGGCCAGCTTGCGGCTGATTTCGGAATTGGTGAGGCCGTCGCGGCGTTCGGCGGCGGCTTCCAGGATGGTAATCGCGCGATCCACCGCCGTGGACGGGCTTTCCGGGGATAAGGGCATCGGGGATTCTCCTTACGGAAGCACAGGGATATGTCCCAAGTATAGAATATCTGTTCAATATTGTGAACAACCCCTTGCGCGGGCGACGGGCCGCCGCTATAAAGCGAACAGGATTATGAACATATGTTCAGTATATTGAACTCCGAGCCGGCCCGTGGACAAATTGGTCCCACGGTGTGGAAGTTTTTCTTCCCTTTTCTGCGGAGACCTGCCCCTGGGATGACCGCGGGACAGAAAGTGGCGCTCAAGTCGTTGCATTTGCGGAGCCGCCGAAATCCGCGCGCCGCGGACAATTGGCCCGTGAATTGCTGTTCATTAACCGCGCCCTGTGGGCACGGAGCATGGCCGGTCTCAGGTTCTTGTCTAGCTCGAATTCAGGGCTTCGCCCGATTGATTCGCGCCCGGGCTTCGTTATCGTCGTAGAGCAATTCGGATTCTTTCGCCGGTCGAACGGTTCCTGGGGCCAATCGAATGCGAGTCTCCTGGAGGAATGAAGATGGCTACCAACGGCAAGAACGGAAATTTTCAACCCGACTGGAGCGCCAGCGCGCGGTGGAAGGGCGTTACACGGCCCTATTCTTACCAGGACGTTCTGCGACTGCGCGGCTCGATCGCCATTGAGCACACCCTGGCCCGCCTGGGCGCCGAGCGGCTTTGGCTCTTGCTGAATAATGAGCCCTACGTTCCCTCGCTTGGCGCGCTGACCGGCAACCAGGCCATCGAAATGGTGCAGGCCGGGCTGAAAGCCATCTACGCGAGCGGATGGCAGGTGGCTGCCGACTCGAATACCGCCGGCGACGTCTATCCGGACCAAAGCCTCTACCCTTCCGATAGCTGCCCCGCGCTGGTGCGGCGCATCAACCGCGCGTTCCAGAGGGCCGACCAGATTGATTCCTCCGAAGGCCATACCGGCCCCTATTGGTTTGCTCCGATTGTTGCCGACGCCGAAGCAGGCTTTGGCGGCTCGCTGAACGCCTACGAGCTGATGAAGTCCATGATCGAAGCAGGGGCCGCCGGAGTTCACTTTGAAGACCAACTCTCTTCCGCAAAAAAGTGCGGCCACCTCGGCGGCAAGGTCGTCGTGCCCACGCGTGAATTTATCGAGAAGCTGTGCGCGGCGCGCCTCGCCGCCGACGTCTGCGGCGTGCCTACGATTCTGATGGCGCGGACCGACGCCAATAGCGCGGGTTTGCTTCTCTCCGACGCCGACCCACGCGACCGTGAGTTTGTCTATGGCGAACGCACCGTCGAGGGCTTCTTCCCGTTCCGCGGCGGTATCGAAGCGGCCATCGCGCGCGGCCTCGCCTATGCGCCCTACGCCGACCTGCTGTGGTGCGAAACCTCTGCGCCCGATCTGGAGGAAGCTCGACGTTTTGCCGACGCGATTCACGCACAGTTCCCCGGCAAACTGCTGGCCTACAATTGCTCGCCTTCTTTCAATTGGAAGAAAAAGCTGGAGGACGTGGCGATTGCCAGCTTCCAGAAGGAACTGGGGAAGATGGGGTACAAGTTCCAGTTTGTCACGCTCGCCGGATTCCATGAGCTCAACCTCGGCATGTATCAGCTCGCGCAGGAGTACGGCAAGACCGGCATGACCGCCTATTCGGCCCTGCAGCAAGCGGAATTTGCGGCCCAGGAGACGGGCTACCGCGGCGTGACGCACCAGCGATTCGTGGGCACCGGCTACTTCGACCAGATCGCTCAAGCCGTCTCCGGCGGCCACTCCTCAACCACGGCGCTGGCCGGCTCGACCGAAGCGGAGCAGTTTGCCAAATCAAGCATCAAAGCCGCAGCCATACCTGCAAACAGCCTCGCGGCTGCCCCGCCTGCTCAATAAACCGCTTCCCTGTTTGCTGGGGGACAATCGGGGGCCTTCCAAGGCCCCCGATCTTTTTTCACGGGATTTGTTACTTGTACGAAACGACTACTTCCCCGTTTTCGATTCGCAGGTCCCCGATCTCCGGCGGCAAACGCATCTTCCCGTGATTTTCAGCAGAATCCATCATCTTGTGGACCGCGGATTCGAGAGAGGATTGGGGAAGCGGGAACGACCCGAGCGCTCCCGAAACCGGTTCGAATCTCAGGTAGCCGTCTTCCGCCCGCAAATGGCCTTCGAGCTGCAGCGAGAGGTCTTTGCCGTGGAAATCGAAGACCACATAGGCGCGAACGCGATCCTCGATAAGATTGATGCGGACGTCGCGCACCGAAGATCTCACCTCTTCGACGGTGGGTTCTTTTTGATCGGAGGCGGGCGCCGGTGCCGGAGCTTGCACAGGAGTGGGCGCGGCCGCGGGAGTTTGCGCGGGGTTGGGAGCAGCGTTGTCCGCAGTCAGTTCCAGGCGCGACCCTAGAAACGAGTTTAGCTCCGCTTCGGTTATCTTCAGAATATAGGGCTGGCCGGCCGCCGCAGCCATCTGGACGTCCTGAAACTTCGCTTCTAAGCGCTGCGCCGCGGCGGGATCACTGGCCACATCCGGCGGCGGCGTCTTGTGAAGAATCAGGAACAGCGAAAGCACCGTGCCCGCGAGCGTTGTCCATTTCACAATGCGGTAGGCGACCATCCAGGGACTCGCAGGGGCCTTTGCGGCAATTGCAGATGCGTTCGTGGCTGCCATAAATCGCCTCGCGTGCTCCTAAAGAACCTTAACGCGACCTGCGCAGGCGGGCAATAATTCAGGTTCGCGCCGATGCCCATTCGGTACCTGTCCAAAGAGACGGGCCATTTCACCTGCCCGGTTTTGCGACAGCCAATCCCGCTTTCGGGCACAGAGTTTGGTACGCGTTTTCCGGGCAGAATCCATAACGCTTTATATGTCAATGGCTTAGCGATGTCCGGGGATTGGAAACTTGCCTGCGCTTTCCTGGCCACGTCCAATGAGCGCAATGCCCATACCGGCGGTTACGCAAGAGGACGCCTGGATTAGCGATGCGCCGCGCCGCGGAGGCTCGAGAGCCTTCCTCGCGCTCATAGGCCCTTCGCAGACGGCCATTTTTCGCACGGCACTCCGGATTACAGGAAACCTCGCGGACGCCGAGGATGTTGGCCAGGAAACGTTTCTGAAGGCCTACAACGGCATGCGCCAGTTCACGGGGGCCACCTCCGGGGATGGCAGCACATTCGCCGCCTGGGTCTGTCGCATCGCCACGAATGAATCCATTGATACCCTGCGCCGACGCCGCAAGGGGCGGTTGATCTCGTTTGACGACCCGCTTCCAGACCGCGACGAAACGGACTTCATGGACAGGCTCCAGGCGTCCGCTGACGACCCCGAACAACGCTACGCCCGCGTGGAGCTGAGGCGGATACTCGCCGGCGAAATCGCGCAGCTCGATCCGTCGCTTCGCTCGGTTTGCCTGCTGAGGGATGTGGCTCAACTCTCGACACAAGAAACTGCAGAACGCTTGCGGATCTCCTCGACGGCGGTGCGGATCCGGCTGTTCCGCGCGCGTCGGAAGCTCCGCGAGCGGATGCGCCAGGCACTTTCCTGGCCGAGCACTACCAGCAAGGAGGTCCCGCCTCTTGCTCCCGCATACGCCGTGCCGGAATTCGCTTGCGGCGATTGACCTCTTCCCGGCACTTCCTGGGCTTGCGGCCAGCGACCACGGCAGCCATGTCGGTTAGCTTCCAGAGCAACCCTATTTGACGTCTCGCCGCTGCGTTTCTTCCGGCGTGGGATACTACGATTATGAAAGTCCGGCTTTATCTCCCCGCGGCTCTCCTGCTGCTTGCCGCCACGGCCAGGGCTGATGAGCTCTATCTGAAGGATGGCTCGAAAATCGTTGGCACGATTGTCGGGTTCGAAGGCAGCTCCTTCAAGGTCCAGACAAGCTATGGATTCGCTGTGGTGGAGAAAGACAAGATTGTCAAAATCATTCCTGCCGGTGGCGTGCCGCCCAAGCCTGAGTCCAAGGGGGAATTGAAGAAGGAATCAGCAGCGGACGCGAAGAAGAAGCCAGCGGCCAAGATTATCGAAGCCTCCGAAAAACCGCCCGCCGTTGCGCCCACAACTTCACAGCCAGCGCCCGCCCCGTCCGATGCTTCCAATCACCCGGACGACAAGCCGCGAGTGGCTTCCTCCGCTGCCAGCCAGCCTGCTGCTCCTCCAGCAGCGGCCAAACCGCCTGCGCCGCTGGTAAACCGCGAGGAAGTTCACGGGAACGAGTACATCAATTACACCTACGGCTTCAAGATGTATAAGGCCCCAAGCTGGAACATCCTCGAAGGCGCGCTAAGCACAATGCCCAACGCCATTGTGGCGCTGGGCACAAACGACGAAACCACGCTCATGGTGATTGGACGTGAGCAAACCAAGGATTCGATGGAAGTGCGCGCCAGCACGACGGAAAAGCAGCTTCGTGAGATATACGAAAACTACCGGCGCATCTCGGAGTGGAACGCCCACGTCGGCGGGCTGCCCGCCATCGAGCGTCATTATCGCGGCACGGCCGGCGGACACGATTGGTCGGGCGTGCTCGTGACGCTTGCGCGAGGCAACGAAATCTTTACGATCCTGGGGATGACCTACGCGGACTCCGACCTGATTCAAATCCAGGAAAACGTCATTTCGCGGGCCATCGCGAGCCTGGACTTCAACGTCCACTAATCCATTTTGATTTTTAGAATTTCGTGACTTCGCTGAAGTGGAAGTCGCGCACCTTCATGGCGGGAACGACCATCTCGAAAGCCTCTTCTCCCGTGGCGCGGACCGCCGGCCCGAGCAGCTCGACATTCGAGAGCATTTCGAGAAGGCCCTGATTGAACCGAAAATTGCGGATTCCACCCGCGACCCGCCCGTTTTCGACAAGGAATGTGCCGTCGCGCGTCATCCCCGTAAGAACCTTTTCGTAGGGGTCCACCTCGCGGATGTACCAGAGACGCGTGACCAGTATCCCGCGATCCGTGGAAGCGATCATCTCCTCTATTGAGGAATCCCCGCCCGCGAACACCAGGTTCATCGGCGCTTCCCCCCATTCGTTCGGCAAGGCGAAGCCGTGCCCGGTGGGTCTCTTCTTCATTTGCTTTGCGGTGGCGCGGGAATACACCAGGTTTTCGGGAACGCCGCGATTCACCAACTGCACTTTTTGCCGCGGCACTCCTTCGCCGTCGAACGGCGCGCCGAGTTGCAGCGGGTGATACACATCGTCCCACAGAGAAATATTTTGACCCATCACCTGCCGGCCCATCCGCTTGGTGAGGCACGAACGCTGGTCGTGCACGGAGGTCCCGGCAAAGTCGTAAAAAAGGAATCCGACGAGGTCGAGGACCGCCGGCGGCTCGAGAATCACGGTATAGCGCCCGGGAGGGAGTTCCCGCGGGTTGCGCGAGCCGCTGGCCTTTTGACTGGCGCGCGCAGCCAGCTCCGCCGGCTTGAGCGCGGACACATTCGGCGAATTGGCCTTGGCCCATCCGGAGGAATCCTTTTCGAGAACGGTCACGGAGAATTCCGCGCGCGTCTGTATGTAGCTACAAAACAGCCCGCGGGAATTTGCGAGCGTGGTTTGCATCGCTCCGGTCGAGAAAATTCCCGCCGCGGTCTGGCTGTTTCTCTCGGCGAGCGCGCACACCTCACGGACTGCCCGGGCGCGGTCCGCAGGAGTGGCGGCCGCTGTGGCCTCAAAGAAGCGCTGGACCCGGGCATATTGCTGCGGCCCAGGCATGGGCAGCACGCGCGGATTCTCCGGCCGGCTGCGGGCCAGCGCGCAGGATGCAGCAATCACGCGCCGCAGCGATTCCTCGCCCGTCTGGTTGGTGGTGGCGCGCGCGGTGCGCCCATCCAAAACGGTTCGCACCGAAATCGTCAGCGTCTGCTCGGCGACATTCTGATGGATGGCGTTGTTCGCAAAGCGCGTCAGCGCGTCCGAAGTCACCTCAATGTGGACTTCGGTTTCGTCTGCGCCGCTCATTTTGAACACCCTTTCGGCGATGCGGCGCATCTCCGAATCCGAGAGCAGGTGCGCGCCAGCAACGGCGGGAGCTTTCCGGGCGGTTACTGCGCGCCGTCTTGATTTGCGGGTGGTCATACTTTCGAAAATGCCGCGCCAATCTTGATGTTGCGGAACCGCGCCGGAGCGGCGCCGTGGCCGGTGCCCATCGTCTGCATGGGCTGGCCCTTCCCGCAATTCGGCGTCCCCCAGAGCGTCCAGTGTTCGCGCGAGCAGATGGCGTCGCAACTGTTCCAGAACTCGGTGGTGATGCCGCTATAGCTGGGGTTTTTCAGCATGCGCGTTTTCTTGCCGCCTTTGATCTCCCAGCCGATTTCGGTGGAAAACTGGAAGTGATACCGCCGGTCGTCAATGGACCACGACCGGTTTGTCTCCATCAAGATGGCGTCGCCGGTGTCGGCAAGGAGATCGTCGAACTTCCACGTGCCCGGCAGCAGGCTGACGTTGGTCATGCGAATAATCGGCAGGCGGTTCCAACTCTCGGTCCGCATCGTGCCCGACGAACGAGGAAGGCCAATGGCGGCAGCGGTCTCGCGATTCGAGAGGTACCCCGTGAAGAGGCCATTCTTGATGATGTCCGTACACTGCGCGGGGACGCCTTCATCGTCGTAGCCAAACGTGCCCAGGCCCGGGCCGTGCTCGAGACGCGCGTCGGCAACCACATTGACGATTTCCGACCCGTATCGCAGTGTGTTGAGTTTTTCGAGAGTGAGGAAACTCATGCCCGCGAAATTGGCCTCCTGGCCCAGAACCCGGTCGAGCTCAATGGGATGCCCGACCGACTCATGAATTTGCAGGCCGAGCTGCGCGCTTTCCAGAAGGATGGTCCCCGTCCCTTCCGGACATTGCGCCGCCTGGTGCAGCGCGACGGCTTCCTCGGCGACGCGCGGCGCATGACGCAGGAAGTCGAGCGACTCAATCAGCTCGTAGCCCTGGAGGGTGTGCTGCCCTCCGAAGCTGTTTGGATAGGAGCGTTTCTGAATTTCGTCGCCCTGAAAGCTTGTCGCCGTGATGCCTCCGCCGGACTGCGTCTTCACCTGGTGAATCCGTGAGCCGATGCTCGAGACAAACCAATATTCGATCCGGCGGAACTGCATGGAGGTTTCCGCCAGAGTCACGCCGGCGACGCGGCGCATCTCTTGGCCTGCGGCCAGCAGGAGATCGAGCTGGCGCTCGAGCGGAATCTGGAACGGGTCTTTGATGAAGGGGCTCTGCCAGGTGTCCACGTGCGCCTGCTCCGCGGCCATGACGACGTTGTGGCGTTTTGCGAGAGCCGACGCTTTGGCGATGGCCACGGCCTGGGCCGCGCACGCCTGCACTCCTTCGCGCGTGAGCCGGTCGGTGGAGGCAAACCCCCATGCGCCGCTGGCGATGACGCGAATCCCGATCCCGAGGGACTCGTTTTCCGCGAGTGTTCCGACCTCACCGTTTTTTGTGGAAAGGTCGCGCTGGCGAATGTCCATCACGCGCGCGTCAGCGTAGCTCGCCCCGCGCGCGCGGGCAATATCAATCGCCCAGTTGGCTGAGTCCCACATTGTACGGCTAAGAGCCAATAACCTTGTGCGGCGAGCTTTCACCCCGTCGACTTCGAAGAGGGGTTGCAAAGACTCGGTTAGTGGTCATGCTACTGACTGCTTAAAAAGAACGTAAAATTTGCCTTCTGGATTTGTTCCCGGCTGTGGCAACACGGAAACTATTTCCCACCCGCCACTGCCTAACTCGTTGAGTTGCTCTTCCACTCCCTCTGTTCCTACACCAACAAATATTTCCTCCACATGGTATTTCCATGTTTGCATTTTTCCACGCCCCTCTTAGTTTGACTGCGTTACTTGCCTGGCCGATTCCACGTCAAACAGTGTCAAAAATCTCCCCGATTGATCAAATCTCTTGCGAACCCGCCGGTTCGCAGGCCGAGGAGGTTTACGTCCCTTCCGACCAAGATGCCAGATATTGCTCCTGCTCGGGCGTGAGCTTATCCACTTGAACGCCCATGGATTCGAGCTTCAATCTGGCGATCGCGCGGTCCAGATTCTCCGGAACCGGGTACACCTGCTTCTCCAGATCCTTGGCGTGCTTGAGGAGATATTCGGCGGAAAGCGCCTGGTTGGCAAAGCTCATGTCCATGACGGCTGCGGGGTGCCCTTCGGCGGTTGCCAGGTTGACGAGGCGTCCCTCCGCCAGCAGATAAATCCGCCGCCCGTCATGCAGGGAATATTCGTCCACGAGAGGCCGCACTTCGCGCTTGCCCCTGGATATTTTCTCGAGCGCGGGAATATCGATCTCCACGTTGAAGTGTCCGGAGTTGCAGATTACCGCTCCCTCTTTCATCTTTTCGAAGTGCTCGGTGGTGATGACGCTCTTGTTGCCGGTCACGGTGATAAAGATGTCGCCGATCTTGGCGGCTTCGGTCATGGGCATCACGCGGTAGCCGTCCATCACCGCTTCGATGGCGCGCACGGGATTAATTTCCGTGACGATGACGTCCCCGCCCAGGCCTTTCGCGCGCATGGCGACTCCGCGGCCGCACCAGCCATAGCCGGCCACGACGATCTTCAGGCCGGCGATGAGCAGGTTCGTCGAGCGCATGATCCCGTCCATCGTGGACTGGCCGGTGCCGTAGCGATTGTCAAAAAAATGCTTGGTTTGCGCGTCGTTGACGGCGATGACGGGATATTGCAGCGTACCGTCCTTGGCCATGGCGCGCAGGCGAATGACGCCGGTGGTGGTCTCTTCGGTCCCGCCGATGACGTGCTTCACCAGATCGGTGCGCTTGGTGAGCAGCGTGGTCACCAGGTCGGCGCCGTCATCCATGGTGATTTGCGGCCTATGTTCGAGCACGGCGTTCAGGTGCGCGTAGTAGGTGGCGTTGTCTTCGCCCTTGATGGCGAACGTCGGAATGCCGTAGTCCTTGGTGAGACATGCGGCAACTTCATCCTGCGTGGAGAGCGGATTCGACGCGCAGAGCACCACCTCGGCGCCGCCGTCGCGCAGGGTGATCGCCAGGTTCGCGGTTTCGCTGGTTACATGCAGGCACGCCGCGACGCGCACGCCTTTCAGCGGGCGCTCCTTGATAAATTGTTTCCGGATCAACTGCAGGACGGGCATCTGCTGATTGGCCCATTCGATTTTGCGCTTGCCCTGTTCCGCCAAGCCAAGATTCTTGACGTCGCCGGTCAGCCGTTCTTGTGTAGCCACGCGCACTCTCCCTATGGTTTTTCGGTTGCCGAATTGCCGCGACGCCGGGACTATCGTCTGGCCGCGACTTCGGCGCGCGCCGAAGCGGGCAGGGGCAGGCCTGCTTCTTTGCGGATGGCCTCGGCCTTGTCAGTCTTCTCCCAGGTGAAACCAGCCTCGGAGCGCCCGAAATGACCGTAGGCTGCAGTCGGCCGGTAAATCGGCCGCCGCAAGTTGAGGGTTTCCATGATCCCGCGCGGAGTCAATTGGAAGTAGGCGCGGATCAAATCCGTAATCTTCTCATCGGGGATGACCCCGGTGTCGAATGTGTCCGCCATCACGGAGACCGGCTCGGCAACGCCGATGGCGTAGGCGAGTTGCACTTCCACTTTGCGCGCCAGCCCGGCAGCCACAAGGTTCTTGGCGACGTAGCGCGCCATATAGCACGCCGAGCGGTCCACCTTGGTGGGATCTTTGCCGGAAAGCGCCCCGCCTCCGTGGCGGCTGTAGCCGCCGTAAGTGTCCACGATGATCTTGCGCCCCGTCAGGCCCGCATCGCCCATCGGCCCGCCAATGACGAATCTCCCGGTGGGATTGATGTGGAACTTGGTCTGCTTGTCCAGCATGGAGGCGGGAATTACGGGGCGAATCACTTCATTCATCACGGCATCGCGCAGGTCGGAGTTTGAGACGCTTTCGCTGTGCTGCGTTGAAACCACCACGCAATCCACCCGAGCCGGCTGGCCGTGGCGGTATTCCACGGTCACTTGCGACTTCCCGTCCGGCCTCAGGAAACCCACCACGCCATTCTTGCGCACTACCGCAAGGCGCCGCGTGAGCCCGTGAGCGAGTTGGATGGGCATGGGCATCAGCTCATCGGTTTCATCGCAGGCATAGCCGAACATCAATCCCTGGTCGCCGGCTCCGCCGGTATCCACGCCCATGGCGATGTCGCCCGATTGGCGCTTAACCGCGCAGATCACACCGCAGGTTTCGGCGTCGTAACCAAACTTGGCGCGCGTGTAGCCAACGTCGCGAATCACTTCGCGAACGATGTCGGCATATTCAAGGTGCGCTTTTGTGGTGACCTCGCCCGCAACCACCGCGAGACCCGTCGTCACCAGCGTCTCACAAGCCACCCGTCCCATGGGGTCCTGTTCGAGGACTGCGTCGAGCACGGCGTCGGAAATCTGGTCGGCAATCTTGTCGGGGTGGCCCTCCGTTACCGATTCCGAGGTGAAAAGGAAATTGCGATTTTCTCGACTCAAAAGGCGCTCCTGTTTCTGAGGCTGAACCTGCCGAAGCGCAGGCACACGCTCGTAGGGCTCAAACCTGTGAGGCTAGCATGGGGTATTAGCACTGTCAACGCATCGAATTGGAATGCATTAGAGCAAGTTGAGTAGCGATTTTTGGCGGTTGAACGGCGGCGCACCCCTTCGCAGCGCCGCCTGGAGCCAGGGCTTATTCTTCGCCGGGAAGCTGTTCCTCATCTGCAGGAGGGCCGACCGCCCCGCCTTTTCCTCGGCGCGCCATCAGAAACGCGCGAATGAAAGGGTCAAGGTCGCCATCCAAAACACGGTCCACGTCGCCCATTTCAAATTTCGTGCGGTGGTCCTTAATCAAACGGTAGGGCTGCATGACGTACGAGCGGATCTGGCTGCCGAAGCTGATGTCGAGCTTGGTGTCGTCGAGCTTTTTGGTTTCCGCCTGGCGCTTCTTGAGTTCGTATTCGTACAGTCGCGAACGCAATACCTTCATCGCCCATTCGCGGTTCTTGTGCTGGCTGCGCTCGTTTTGGCATTGCACGACGATGCCCGTCGGCAGGTGCGTGAGCCGCACCGCCGATTCCACTTTGTTGACGTTCTGCCCCCCGTGGCCCCCGGCGCGAAACGTGTCAATCCGCAGGTCCTCGGGCTTCACAGTAACTTCGATGCGGTCGTCAATCTCCGGAATCACAAACACGGATGCAAACGACGTATGACGCCGCGCCGCCTGGTCAAACGGAGAAATTCGCACCAGCCGGTGCACGCCGCTCTCGGTGGAAAGCAGGCCATATGCGTTTTCCCCTTCCACCAGCACGGTCGCCGATTTCAGCCCGGCTTCTTCGCCGGGAGCCTGGTCGAGCACGGTCACGCGAAATCGTTTACGCTCGGCCCAGCGCAAGTACATCCGCAAAAGCATCTCGGCCCAATCCTGCGACTCCGTCCCGCCGGCGCCCGGCTTGATGGTAACAATGGCGTTGAGCCGGTCATTTTCTCCGGAGAGCAGCGTCTGTGTCTCAAGCCCGGAGACATACTCGTCGGCAGCGTTCAATTCCGATTGAATCTCGGCGAGAAGTTGTTCGCGGTGATTGACCTGTGTCTCTTCGTGCGCGAGGTGAATGTAGGTTTCCAGGTCGCTCGATATGCGTCTCAGTCTTTCCTCGGCGGCAAGCTGGTCTTCCACCTGCTTGCGCTCACGAAGCACCTTCTGGGCCGCCTCGGGGTCCTGCCAGAAATTGGGCTGCGAGGATTTTTGCTCCAACGCGGCGAGGCGTTTGCGGTTTTCGGAGGCGTCAAAGATAGCTCCGCACAAGCTCGATGCGCTTTTTCAATTCGTCGTTTCGATGTTCCAAGTCTTCGAGAACCATTCCCTGTCCTTGTTATTGCCTGCGTTGTCTGCCAGAAAACAAAAAAATTGCTGAAGCCATTGCGCTGAGCCACGCCACCCAGTCGCCCCAGCGGGTGTACAGCGTCCGGTCGGTGCGAAAGTCGTAAGGGGCATCGAGAGCGCCACGGATGTCCCAGGCAAGGCGCGCGACAATCCGCCCGTAAGGGTCCACCGAAACCGTGAATCCGTTATTCGTCGCGCGCAGCAGCCACCGGCGGTTCTCCACGGCGCGTACGCGCGCCATCCTCAGGTGCTGGTCGGGAGCTGCCGAACGGCCAAACCACCCGTCGTTGGAAATGTTGATGAACAGGTTGGCGCCGTTTTTTGCGAACTTGCGCACCTCGTTCGGGAAGATGGCCTCGTAACAAATGAACGTCCCGAACCGAAACCCGTTCGAAAGCTGCCCCACGGAATAATCCGAGCCGCGCCGGAACCCGCCCACTTCTTCGGAAACGTTCGCGACCACGTGATGGATCAGCGGAAACGGTTCGAACTCGCCGAACGGAACGAGATTGATTTTATCATAGGAGAAGATGCGCCGCCCCGCCGCATCCAGCATTACCGCGCTGTTGTAAGGCGCCATGATGGTGCGCGGCGCCGCTCCTGAAGTGTCCTGGACCGGCTTCCATTCGACCACCCCGGCCAGGGAGGGATGTCCTGAGCGGCGCGCGAGGCGTTGCGCCCGCTCGACAAACTGCGGGTCGACAAACGTGAACGGCGCGGGAACCTCCGGCCAGACCACGAGGTCGGGAGGGGGCTGCGCCGGCGCCAGGCTCATCCGCTCCAGTTCGTCCATTTCGCCCGCGTGAATCTCCATCCAATTCCCCGGGTAACTCTCCGCCTCGGGAAAATTCAGCTGCACCAATCGCGCGACGTGCGATGACTTCGCGACCGGAACGAATTGCGGACTGACCCACGCTAGGGCCACGAGGAAACCCGTCACTGCGCCCAGCAAACCGAGACGTTTGCCCGGCAAGACTTCGGACGCCCCCGCGCTCCAGGCCAGCAGCGCGTTGTACGCAGCAACCAGCAACGACAACCCGAAAATTCCCGTGATCGCGGTGATCTGCAGGAAACCCGGATTCGCCGACGCCGGATAACCGAGCAGATTCCAGGGAAAACCAATTTCCGGAAGATGATCCCGGACAAACTCCAGTGTGACCCACACAAACGGCGCCGCCAGGCACGCTCGCGCCACGCTTGTGCGGGAAAGCCAAGCCACGGTGAGCGTAAAGAGCGAAGTCAAGACGCCCCAGGCCGCAGCGATCAGACCGAGCACGCCCCACGAACCGTATTCGCCAACGCCGCCATGCGCCCGCAGCACCTCGGCAATCCAGTAGAGCGAGGTGAGCACAAACACGAAGGAGTGCAGAAACCCGCAGAGTGCAGCGACGCGCGGGCGGGCATGGATTGCCACGAGCATCAGCGCTCCGACGCTCACCCAGGCATACACGCTGCGGTAAGCCCCGAGGTAGGAGCATGCCAGCGTGAATCCGGTCAGCGCGGAGATAACCACGCGAAACGCAGCGGGCGCCTGGAGATTGGGGGGAAGACGAGAAAAAACGGGCCAGCGGGCGGCGGGCATCAGCGCTTGACGATTGCCTTGAATCCGACTTTTTCCAACCCCTTCTTCGCGGCGTCGCTGGTTTGTGCATCGGCGTAAGGGCCGACTTGCACGCGGTAGAAATGATCGGCGCCGGGCGTCAGAACGAACGCCGGAAATCCTTTTCTCTGCAGCGATTCAGCCAGCGCCAGCGCGTCAGCTTGCCTGGTCAGCGCAGCGACCTGGAGCACCATCGCTCCCCCGGGAATCGCCGGCGCATTCAGCGGCGATTTGCTCCTCGCCGAATTCGCGGGCGCCGAATCTGCCGATGCGGATTTGTTTGCCACCGCGACGGTTTTCCCCGCCGGGGTCAGCTGATCCACAGATTTTTTGGGTTCACCGGAATGATAGAAATCCCAATCCGACTGAGGCGCGCTCGGGGAGGTTCCCGCAAGGCGCGATTTAGTCTCGGGGGATGCCTTTTTCGCAGCTGAGTCAGGCGCCAGGCGTGGCCGGTCTTTCACAACGGAGGGAGGATCACTTGCAGAAGCGCGGACATCGCTGTCGTACTGGCTTCGCCCCATAACGAAGCCCAGGGTAAAGAAGACGCCCGAAAATACCAGCATCAACAAGAAGAGACCGACTACGTGCCGGCCCTCCAGAGTCCGCTCGCCTTTTCTACCGCCGCCAGCCATCCTTTATTTCGACGCCCCCAGCGAACGAGTCCACGCATTGATGATATCCACTGGGAGGGGAAATACAATGGTTGTGTTCTTCTCGACACCAATCTCGGTCAGCGTCTGCAAGTAGCGAAGCTGGATGGCGGCCGCCTCAGTGGCCAGCACCTTGGCGGCGTCGGCCAGTTTTTGCGAGGCTTCATACTCTCCCTCGGCGTGGATGACCTTGGCGCGGCGTTCGCGCTCGGCTTCGGCCTGCTTGGCGATGGCACGCTGCATGGACTCGGGAATGTCCACCTGCTTGACTTCCACCTTGGTGACCTTGATGCCCCAGGGTTCGGTGTCGGTGTCGAGAATCGTCTGCAGCTTGGCGTTCACTTTCTCGCGCTGCGAAAGAATCTCGTCGAGCTCGAACTGGCCGACGAGGCTTCGCAGGGTGGTCTGCGCAAGCTGCGAGGTCGCGTAGATGTAATTCTGCACCTGCGACAGCGCGAGGTTGGCGTCCACCACGCGGAAGTAGCACACCGCGTTCACTTTCACCGAAACGTTGTCGCGCGTGATGATGTCCTGGGGCGGCACGTCGAGGGTCTCGAGCCGCAGCGGCATGCGGTACAGCGTTTCAATCGGCCAGAACACCAGCCGCAATCCCGCGGGCTTCGCTTCGGGCTGCATCCGCCCGAGACGCAACACCACGCCGCGCTCCCATTCCTTGATGATGTACAGGGAATTCCAAAACCAGATCAGGAAAACAAAGAGCGCAATCAGGCTCCCTATCGCTCCCATTTTCTGCCTCCTTTTCGATGGAAACTCCGCGCCGCATTAGTCGCCTGCGTTCGGCGAAGTCTGCTTCGGTTCGACATGCAAAGTCAACCCATCTGCCTTGAGAACGCGGATGGGCGTGTCCTTCGGGACTTCTGCGTTTGCGACGGCGCGCCAGAGCTCTCCGTGCACGCGCACCATGCCACGCGCGGGCCCGCCCGGCGCGGCGGAGACCAGCGCTTCGGTTACCTGGCCCTCCAACCCAGCCAGTTGCTCGAGGCCGGTGGATTGCTTCCAGCTCCGCGAACGCAGGACCAGCCTCATCAGGAAAATAGAGATCCCGGCGAAGGGCAAGGTCATCCCCGCAGCCACGCCCACGCTCACCCCGGCGTTGGTCAGCGGCGAGCGAATCAGCATCAGCGCGCCGAGGAGCATCGCCACGACGCCGCCGATGCCGAGAATGCCGTGGCTGGCATACTTCGCCTCGAG
>DASWCG010000166.1:0-10013 GCA_036390175.1 Candidatus Acidiferrales bacterium
GCGCTCCAGAAACTGAAATTCCGGGCCATCGACCCGCGTTACATCGTTGCGGGGGTTGCCGTTTGCCTGGCGCTGGTGGCCATCTTCGCAGGCGCCAAGCTCTTCAGCCGGCGCGGGGAATTTCAGCGAACCGCTTCCATCACAACCGAACCATCACCTGCGGAGACACATGCTGCATCGAAGACTCAGGCGAAATCGGCGCAGAAGCCGGCGGCAAGAAAATCCGCGCAGCCAGCATCCAAGATTGTCAGTCCGGAAAAGCAAAACTCTGTCCGCAGCGCACCCTCGCCGGCTTCCCTGAAGTCCGAGACTCCCACGCCAGGGCTTGTTCCCGGCGAAGTCCTCGATCAGGTCCTGCCGGACGTGTCCCAGAAAGCCAGGGACACCATTCGCGGCACGGTGCGCGTCAGCGTGAGAGTCCGCGTGGATCCGACGGGAAATATTGTAGGAGCGGACTTCGATTCCCCCGGCCCGAGCAAATATTTTGCCGAGCAGGCCTTGAACGCCGCGCGCCGATGGGAATTTGCGCCAGCGAAAGTGAACGGCCAGTATGTCGCGAGCGAATGGATTTTGCGTTTCCACTATACGCAGGCGGGAACCAGAGTCATTCCCGAAGAAGCGAGTCCCTAGCGCCGTGGCGAGCTTCTCCCGGAACAACCTTAAAACTCGAATCTGTGTAGGGGCGCGTCCGGCGCAATTGCAAGCTACTCTATTCACGCTCCCATTGCGCGCGCTGTTGCTCAGCCGGACTGTGCGGGGGACGCTTCATGGCGTAGAGCGCGCTGTCTGCTGCCGACAGGAGTTTTTCAACGGTGTCACCGTCCTCGGGGAATACGGCGGCACCAACGCTCACAGAGATTGGCGGACTTTCTCCATCGTCGGCGACGCGTTCGCGGATTCTCGCTGCCATTTGCTGGGCAGCCTGCGCGCCCGTCTCCGGGAGGACTACGGCAAATTCGTCGCCTCCATAGCGGGCAGCAGTGTCAATTTCGCGGCAATGAATTTGGAGAATGTTTGCTAGCCGGCAGAGCGCCCGGCTTCCCGCAAGGTGACCATAGGCATCATTGACCTTCTTCAGTCCGTCCAGATCGAGGAGCATGACTGCGAAAGATCGTTTGGTCCGGTCAAAGCGGTTGATCTCCGCATCGAGTGTATCGATCAGCTTGCGGTAATTGGCGAGACCCGTCAGCGGATCGCTTGTCGCTAAACGCTGAATCTCTTCTTCTGCAGCCTTGCGCGCGGTGATGTCCACAATCGCGCTCAGGACCAGGGGCCCTTCGTCCGTTTCGATAGGGTTGAGCCCAATCTCGACGGGAAACTCGCTGCCATCCTTGCGCACGGCATAGAGGTCTCGACCCGCGCCCATGGGTCTGGCTTGGGGCCGGGCAGAAAAACCGGTACGGTGTTCTGGGTGTGCGCCGCGGAACCGCTGGGGGACCAGCACCTCGACCAACTGCCCCAATAGTTCTTCTCCCTTATAACCAAACATTTTCAGTCCCTGAGAGTTCACCAAGACAATTTTGCCCTGTCCGTCGGCCATCACCATGGCATTGGGGGCCGACTCGACGGCAAGCCTAAATCTCTCCGCCATGCGCTTGCGCTCCAGGGCGGCAACAGCCAAAACTAGCCCCATTACAGCGAGTGTGGCCAAGAACAGCTGCAGAATGAGGAGAGACTCGTTTTGCGTTTTTGTCACAAATGGGCCGAAACCCTGCAGAGTCCCCCCAATTGCGATCCCGGACAACATGAAGAGGGCCGACGCGGCTTCGCGCCCGCCAAATCGAAATGCCGCCCACACCAGGAAAGGAACGCAAAGGTATTCCAGCGGATAGTTCTTAACCTCAGCGTGAAAACGGCCTCCGAATACAGTCCAGGCCGTGAAAAACAATCCCAGAAACAAAAGAGCGAGCTCAACGACCTGCTCACGGGTCCAATTCAAGCGGGGATTTTCTCTCCATAGGAGCACAAGGGGGGTCACAATTACCGCGCCGACCACATCTCCCAGCCACCACGTGCGCCAGATGGGTCCATACATCGGCCAGTCAGCGAATCCGCCTAAGGAGAGGCTCGTAACACCAACCGTGGCACTTACGGTCGTGCTGACCATTCCTGCAAGGAACGCAAACTTGAAAATATCCAGCGTCCTTTCAAAGGTATGCTGGCCGCGAGCAAAGCGCGTTACCAGATAGCAGCCCACCACACCTTCAAGGGTGTTTCCCGTCGCAACACCGATTGAGGTCAGAACCGAGCCTGCTGTGGTTAAATTCGCAACGAATGCGGCCAAGAAAATCCCTGGCCACACGCGATAACCCAAGATCAGGAAGGCCGCAAGCGCAATTCCGGTGGGCGCCCACACTGCTGTGGCGCTGGGGTGTACATAAGCAAGTCTCAGCCCCAGTTTGGCTGCGCAGAAGTAGACCACAGCGAGAACCACGGCTGTGGCCAAATCCCCACGTTTTATGCTCATGGCCCGGCCCGTCCTCAGACCCGTACGGCTCTATCCTATGCCCTGGTATGTCCCAATTGGCACATTTTGAGTCATTGGGATGCGAATGAGTCACCTGAACGGGCCCTGTGCCTCAACTGACCATCCGGGCAGCCTGTCCAAACAGCCCTTGTTTTGCGGTTCCGAGCAATGTCGAGAGCAGGGAAGCAATGGAACAGGCCTCTGGGAGGTTTTCCGTCCTGCACAGGGCCGGGAGACGCAAGTCCCGGGGTCTTGAAAAAATCGCTCGCCCTTGCCGCCCGCCTGGTGCTAGTCTCCGGCCTGAAACCGGGCAGCGGTACGCAAGCGTTGCGCGCAACTAGCGCGCGCGGAGGAATCTTCCATGCCAATGAAGAAAACCATCGGGGCAATCGTGGCGGGATTCGTTTTGTTGTTCGCGGGGCGTTATCTGCTGCACAGCGTGTTGCTAAAGAGCGCTTATATGCAAAGCAGCGACGTGTGGCGAACGCCGGAAGCCATGATGCACCGCATGTGGGCGGCACAACTCGCCAACCTTATCTTCGCGGTTGCGGCGGTGTTGATCTACGTTCGCGGAATCGAACAGAAGCCGTGGCTGGGCCAGGGCATTCGTTTCGGCATTCTCCTGGCGCTGGCGACGGCTGTTCCTCAATCGTTGATCGAGTACTTCGTCTATCCAATTCACCACGAACTGGCGCTCCATTGGATCATCGGCGAAGGCGGCCTGGCCGTGCTTCTTGGAGTGCTGATCGCTGCGATCTGCCAGCCTAACCCTGCGGGGGCTTAGAGAACGAGTTGCTCTCCGGGCGGGAAAAAAGCAGTCCGTTCAGTTCTTCCCATCACCGGGATGGTAGGACTTTTCCGCGTGCGCCTGGATATCGGCGAGGCTGAAGTAGGCGGGCTTGAACTCCTCCTGGGCGTAAAGTTCCGACTGGTCGAAATAATGCGGCGACGCGGGGTCGGAGTTTTCGCCGAAGACGAGAATGGAGCGCGCGTTGGCCTCCGGGCCGAACTCCACCACGCTGATAAAGGAGTGGCCCGCTACGCCATAACGGCGCTTCAGGTCCTTCTCCTTGCGCGCGTAGAAGTTGAACACGATGCCGACGTCGCCCGGCGCGCCAGCAATGGGCAGGCTCTTCACATCGTCGCGGAAGGGCTCTTCGCCGCCGGACTGCCGGCGCTCGAGGCGGTTGAGGTCGCCCCAGGGCACTTGCCACGTCCCGAACTTGCCGGTCAGATCGTCAATCACCTGCTCGAGTGACTGCACGGGGTCCTGCTTGGTCTTTTCAGCGCGTACCACAGCCGTGCCGTACTGTTTTTCGTGCCACAGCATGTACAGGGTCATGGGAACGGAGTTGGTGCGGCTGACGTGGTCCCAATTCTGCAGTTCGGCGACTGCGTCGGCGGCCTTGGCGGTGCGCGTCTTTTCCCAGGACTTGACCAACTCGGGTATTTCCGTCTCCGCCTGGATCACATAGGTATCAAAGCCGGCCCTGGCCCACTCATCGAATGTGAACTTGTCCTTGTTCCAGAGGATGCGGCGCGAGATGCGGGCGCGCGCGGTGTCTCCTTCGCCCACCATGTACTTCGGGTACGCCCCGGGGTTCGGGTTGTCGAATAGGGTGGTGGCAAACGGCGTGGAGTTGCAGTTCTGCACGAAGCCGGACTTCGGGTTGGTCACCTGGGGAAGTTCGCTGAAGGAATGATAGCCGTGCCATTCCGTTTCGGGCGTGCTTCCGTCCACCGGCTGCGACCAATCGAAATTCAGCGAGCGCCGGGGAACCGCGCCGTTGTAAACGTAGAAAATGTTGCCCTGGCGATCGGCGTACACGGCGTTGAACATGGGGACGGCAACGGCCGACATGGCCTTCTTGAACTCTTCGAGGTTGCGCGACCTGGTCATCGCATACCACTCATCGAGTTGCCCGCCTTCTTCGAATTGGGCCATCCTCACCGCCAGCCACTTGCCGTTGCGCTTGGCGACGATCGGCCCATGGTGGGTCTTGCGGAAGGTGAGCTTTCGCTCGCTCATGCCACTGTCTGTCTTGATTTTGACGGTGTCGGTCCATTCCGTGGCGCGGCGGTAGCCGCCATCGTAACGATAAGCAAGCGGGTCGCCGGGCTTGTCGAACGTCTCTTCCCAAACGTCCACGATGTCCGGAGCGTTCACGGTGTGGCTCCAGCCGAGGAATTCGTTGTGGCCGATGGTGGGAAGAGGAGAGCCGAAAAACGACGCGCCGGACATGTTCAAACCTTCCTCGCTGTGGACGTGGCCCTCGTACCATTGTCCGGTGCCGAAGAACGGCTGGTGCGGGTTGATGAACAGCAGGGCGTGGCCGGAGACGCTCTTGGCCGGGGTGATGGCCCACATGTTCGAGCCTTGCGATTCTTCCACAGCCTGGAAGGCGTCCGCCATCGCGGCGCCGGGGACGCTGCGGAGTGGGCGCAGCGTGCTCGCGTTGGGGCCCTGCGATTCCAGCACGGTCTTGATCTCTTCCGTCTTCACCCCGCTCCGTCGGAAAATAAACTGGTAGTAGAGCGCATAGCGGTTGAAGGCGAGCACGTACCAGGGCTCGAACCTAGTGATGAGGCGGGGCTTCACCTGCGGATTGTGTTTGAGAAAAAAGTTCAGCGCCTCCGCGGTGGCCTCGAGCAGTTCTCTGGTGCGGGGCGAAGCGCGTTCATATTCCGCTTTTGCCAGCCGCGGAATCTCCAGGGCGCGGACCAACTCGTCGTCTTCGAGCGTCTTCGCGCCGTAGACTTCCGCGGCGCGGCCCAGCGCGCGAAGATAGCTGTCCTCGATTTGCCAGAAATTATCTTCGGCCTGCGCGTAGACGTAGCCGAAGACGCAACCGGCATCGGTGGGCGCGAAGACGTGCGGGACGCCGTAGTTGTCCCGGTAGATGGTGATCGATTTGGCGGTCTGCTCGGGGTCCGCGGCGCGGAGCCGGACCGGTAAGATGCATAAGAGAGCGATGGCAAGCAGCAAACGCCGGCAATTCATGGCAAGGGAGTGTACCAGATTCGGCCGGAAAGTAACTCGGCGCCGAGCGACGCATCGGCCTCATCCTGTAATCACGCTGGCCGTCCACTAACGGCGGCCGCGAGGTATGCGGCTCGCGCCCGACGCAAACTGTTGATTGGCTTCGCGCATCGCATACAATGGTTGCGGTTTTGCACACTTCGCCAAGAACGACGCTGCGTTCGATGTTGCCGAAGACGAAGCTTTGCTCATTCGCTTTGTTGCTGTTCTGCTCCGCACCGGCCTGGAGCGGACAAAAAATATCGTTTGCCGGATCTTTGCCGCAGGCCCAGGCGGGAGCGTCCGGGCAACTGCACGTTACGGTGACAGACCAGAACGGCGAGCCTTTGCCCTTTTCCGTTGTCATCCTTCAACAAGACGACAAGACCCTCTTCCAGGAGAGGACAACTCCGTCAGGAAATGCGGTCCTCCGGCAACTCGCGCCGGGTGCCTACAAAGTGCTGATTGAGAAGCAGGGTTTTTACACGGCTACGGTGGCGAACATCGCGATCGTCGCCGGGCAAACCCTGCCCGTGGAAGTACGCTTGCAGCCGGTGCGCGAGTACCGGGAAGAGATTGAAGTGACGGCGCAACCTTCGCCGATTGACCCCGAGCAAAGCTCCAATTCGCAGTCCATCACCGCCAGCGACGTTTCCAACATTCCTTATCCGGACACCCGCGACTACCGCAACGTCCTCCCCTTTATTCCGGGGGTGATCGCCGACTCCAGCGGACAGATCCACGTGGCGGGTTCCAGCACGCAGGAAATCCAGGATTATCTCGACGGTTTCGAAGTCAGCCAGCCGGCCGGCGGGGCGCTGGCCGTCCGGCTCAACCCGGATTCACTGCGAAAAATTGACGTTCGCAGCAGCCGGTATTCGGCCCAGTTCGGAAAAGGCTCCGGCGGCTTGGTGGATCTCCAGGTTCAGGACGGAGACAATCATTTTCGCGTCAACGCCACCGACTTCATCCCCACCGTCCAGAACGTCAAGGGCATCCAATTCAACAACTGGACCCCGCGCGCGTATTCTTCCGGCCCGATCGTCAAAGACAAGGTATGGTTCAACCTCTCGCACGAAAGCGAAAACGACCTCAACATCGTCAAGCAACTTCCCGATGGCGCGGACTCGAATCGCGTGTGGACGACGGCCGACCTCGCCCGCGTGCGCATGAACCTGACGGCGGGAAACGTTCTGACGGGCAGCGCGCTGCTCGATCTATTCAACTCGGAGCACGCCGGCATTTCTCCGCTGGATCCCATCTCCGTGTCCTTCAACGAGCATTCCACGCTTTACGTGCTGGCGCTGAAAGACCAGATCACCGTCGCCAGGAGCACTCTGCTGGAATTCGGCGCAGGATTCCACCGGACAAATAATTCCCTTTTTCCTCTTGGCAATTCTCCCTTTGTCTTCACCCCGAACGGGCGCACTGGAAATTTCTACCTGACCGACCGGAACTGGTCGGATCGCACGCAGGCATTCACGAACTTGTACGTGAAGCCGTGGAATTGGCTCGGCACGCATCAGTTCACTCTCGGAGGGCGAGTGGACCGCGTGATTTTTCACGGGGCGTTTTCGCGCGGCCCCTTCGAGTTCGTGGACGCGAACAACGCGTTGCTCCGCCAAGTGACTTTTCAGAACGCGCCGCCCTTCGGCCTGAGCACGCTCGAGTCCGGCGCCTACGCGCAGGACCGCTGGTCCGCCTTCCAGCGCCTGGTCATCGAGGCCGGAGGGCGCTGGGACAACGACTCCTTTCTCCATCGAAACCTTTTCTCGCCGCGCGTCGCGGGGACCCTGGTCGTGGACACAGCGAGCGAAACCAAGCTCACCGCCGGGATCGGCGTGTACTACGACCGCACCAACCTTTCCCTGGCCAGCCAGGCCGTGCAGGGTTCGCGCACGGACATGTTTTTTTCGCCTGTGGTGCGCACAATTTCCACTTCTTTTGTCGTGGATCCCGCCCGCCTAGTGATGCCGCGCTTTACCAACTGGAGCGCGGGAATCGAGCGCCGCATGCCGGGGAGAGTTTACCTTCGCCTGGATTACTTGAGCAGACACGGAGCCCATGGCTGGGCGTACGAAAGCCGGCCCGCCGGTGTCTTCCTTCTCGAGAACAATAAGCAGGATCGCTACGACGCAGGTCAGATTACGCTGCGGAAAGACCTGAAGCCCGGCTATCCATTTCTATTTTCGTACACCCGCTCGAAAGCCCGCTCCAACGAAACCCTTGATTTTTCTTTGGACGACTTCACCACGGGCACGCAAGTAGGCGGACCGCTTAGCTGGGACGCTCCCAATCAGATTACCTCCTGGGGCACTTACCCGTTGCCGCCCATCTGGAAATTCAAGAAACTTGATTTTGCGGCGTCGGCGATCTACCACACAGGATTTCCCTTTATTACCGTGGACCAGTTTGGCCAGCTTGTTTCCGGCCCCACGGCGCACCGCTTCCCCAAATTCTTCACGTTGAATCCGGCGATCGAGCGAAAGTTCCATTTCAAGGGTTATCTGTGGGCCGCGCGCGTCGGTCTGAACAACATTACCAACAGTCCGAATCCCGACGTGGTGGACAACGACGTGAACTCCCCGACGTTCCTTACTTTTTTCGGGCAGGCTCACCGCACCCTCAACGGCCGCATCCGCTTCTTGGGCCGCCAGTAAGACGCGGCTGCCGAGTAAGCCATTCCGAGTCTTAGTTCCTGGGACTTTCGTCCGCCATTGCGCTATACTGAGGGTGCATTCCCAAGAAGTCGGATTGCGTCATCCGCCCTCTGGGCGCCGTTTGCGGCCTGCCTTAATGGACTCCATCCGGTTCCTCAGTCGCCGCCATGAAGCAATCGTCCGGCAACCGGAATCGGGACAGCCGTCTCTGGGGAAAATGGCTTTAGGGAATCAGGAGAACGAAATGAAGAATCTGTTTGTCGGCAATATGAGTTTTGAAACGAAAGAAGAGGATCTTCGCGCGCTGTTCGAGCCCTTTGGACAAATCGCGCGCGTGCACATAGCGGTGGACCGGGAAACGGGGCGCTCCCGCGGCTTTGGCTTCGTGGAAATGCCCAACGACGCGGAAGCTACTCAGGCGATGACCGCTCTCGATGGAAAGGCTGTCAACGGGCGCAATCTCAAGGTGAACGAGGCGCGCCCCAAGACCGAGCGCGGAGGTCCGCGAGGTTTCGGTGGCCCGACGGGCGGAGGCAAGGGCCGCGGCGGCAATCGCTTCTCCAACGAAGATTATCGCGAGTCTGCGCGCCAGCCGCGCGAGCCTCGCTGGTAGCGCTCCGCGCCGGCCGCGCATCGCTGTCCACCCCGAGCGGAGGCTCGGCGGTTTCTTGCCGGCACGGAGTCAAGGGACGCGCTGATCCCATAATCAAATTCGAGGAGGCTTTATGGCCACGACGTTTCAGAAGCGCCAAAAAGAAATGAAGCGTCTCGAAAAACAAAGAATGAAGGCGGAGCGCCGCGCGCAGAAAAAAATCATCAACCGCGCTGAGCGTGAATCACACCTCGAGCCGCAGGAAAGTGTTTTGCCGGAGGATGCTCCGCCCGCGCCGGCCAGCTCCGAACCCCAAAACTGACGCTCACTGGGGCGACAATTCCTCAAGGGACTTGGCGATCCATCCGCAGCCCATTACCGTGCCGACCAGCGCCGCGCGGGTGCCACGGACGAAAAAGTGCGGCGCCCTGGCGCGGCTTTCGTTACAATCTCGCCCTTGAGTACGGGCACCCATCTCCGCGCCTCGTCGGGAGGCATCCTGTGAGCTTCTCCCAGCGCCTGCATGAAATTCGCGAGGGATTTGAGCCGGCGTTCTGGGTCGCCAACGTCACAGAAATTTTCGAGCGGCTCTCCTATTACGCGGCGTTTGCATCGCTGGCCAATTACCTCCACGAAACGCTCAACTTTCCCACGCAGCGAGCCACGGACCTGGCGGGATTGTTCGGCGGGCTGGTGTGGTTTCTGGCCATCTTCGGCGGTGCGCTGGCGGACCGGCTCGGATTTCGCCGCGCGCTTTCGCTCGCGTTCTTCACCCTGAGCGTCGCCTATTTCCTGTTGGGCTCGCTGGGCACGAGTTGGATGGCTCCGATCCGCGCCGGGGTGCCGCTCGTGTTGTTGGTGGGTTTCGTGCTCATGCTTCCGGCGCTTGGAGTCGCGCTGGTGAAGCCCTGCATCGTAGGGACGACGGCGCGCGCGTCTTCGGAAAACGTTCGTTCCATCGGGTACTCGATCTACTACACGCTGGTGAACATTGGCGGAACAGCCGGCCCGTTTGTGGCTTCGTGGGCGCACCGGCATCTGGGGGTAGAGAACGTCTTTCGCGTCTCGGCACTGAGCGTTTTTCTGATGTTCTTTGCCGTGCTGCTGTTTTTCAAGGAGCCGCGACGCTCGGGCGAGGGACGGGCCGCGAGCCTGGCCGAAGTGGGGCGAAATTTCATCACCGTGGTCACAAATCCCAGATTCATGCTTTTCCTCTTGATCTTTACGGGCTACTGGGTCGTCTTCTGGCAACAGTACATCGTGCTGCCGCTCTAC
>DASWCG010000167.1:0-3132 GCA_036390175.1 Candidatus Acidiferrales bacterium
CGGAGGCTCCGGAGGATACGTCGGCCCGAACCTCACCAACGCGGGGAACTGGCTGACGCCGGCGTGGATTTCGGCGTGGCTGAAAAATCCGCAGGCGCTGGTGCCGGACACCATCGAGCCGCGGCGCAGCTTCACCGAGAGTGAAGTCAAGGCGCTGACCGCGTTTTTGCTGACGCTGCGCCAGGGAGGAAAGGCGCAGTCAAACGCGGCGCAGCGGAACGCAGGGCAGGGCGCGCCAGAGAGGGCCGGGGAATGAGAACGCGCGCTTCTCTTGCCGTGCTGTTACTGGTTTCCCTGGCGGGACTTTCCGCGTGCGGGAGAAAAGGCAGCGCCGCAAAAGAGGATGCCTTGCGCCGCGCGTATGACATCGAGCCCGACTGGAACGATGCGCAACACATCGTTGCGCTCGGCTACCAGGAGGCGCAGGGCAAGCGCATCTTTTATGCGCAATGCGTGTGGTGCCACGCCGATGCCACGCCTGCGGGGCCGTCGAACCGCTCGAATGTAACGCCCGCGCCGCCGCTGATGAACGACGGCGCAGTTCTGAACGGCGAAAGCGACGAATATCTGCAAAACATTATTACGCTGGGCGGCAGCGCCATGGGAAAATCTCCCATGATGCCTCCCTACGGACGGGTGCTCAGCGAGGATGACATTCGCGCGGTGATTGCATTCACGCGCGCCATCGCCCAGCCGCCCTACCAGATTCCCGCGAGGCCGGGCGCAAAATTCCCGGCCAAATAAAGGACAGCAGAGGAGCAACAATTCTCATGCGTTTTGGGCCGATGGATTGCGGACTTCGCTGCTTTGGACGCCGGATGTTTTTCGCGCAGTGGATTTGCGCAGCGGTGCTGGTGTGCGCGCAGCCCGGGTTCGCGCAGGTGAGTCCCGCGGAGATCCTCAATCCCGACTTGAAGGCGGCCGAGAGCAAGTACTTTTCGCAGCTCAAGGAACTCCATAACCAGATTTCGCACTTGAAATTTCCTTTCCCTTTCCTGCTGAGCCGCTATGTGGGGATTGATCCCGCGAAGCAGGCGGAAACCGATTCCCGGGGACTGGAGTTCGTGAGGTTCCGCGGCCGCGTGGTGCTGAAGGTGACCGGGAATTACAACGCGGCTTACAATTCCGAGCTGTTGACGCAGAACCAGCGGGCCAGCCGGACATTCGAGGAGGTAATCGTTCCCGTGCTCCGGCTGCTGGGGCTCCAGATTCCCCCGGACGTGACGTGCGACGCCATCGGGTTTGAGATTTCCTACCACACACGCGCGCCCACCAAGAATTTCGATTACGAAGGGAAAGAAATTCTCGTTGTCGTTTTCGATCGAGGAGATGCGTTTGCCTTTCCGAGCGCTGCCGGCGATGCCGACCGGCAGGAGATTCTGAGCCGCTCGGCCATTTACTTGAACGGGACGGATTTCGGTCTGGCGCTGGGCGCACGCGACGCCTTGAACGTAGAGACGCTGGCGCGCGCGGTTCCGCAGAAAACGGAAGTATCCTCGGCGGCCGCTTCTACGGCGATGGACCGGCTCGCGGCGACGAACCCCAAACTGCTGCCGAGAGATACGAATCCTTTGTCTGGCGGAGGCCCCCCCGGAGGAACGGCGGGTAGCGCAGGCGCGAGGACGAATTCTGCCGACCCGCCCGCGGCGGCAAAACCTGCCCCGACCCGGGCCGATGCAGAACGGATGCAGGGACAATACCAGACGCAACTCGATGAGCTGGCCACTGAGGGTGCGGCGAGATTCCACTTCGTGGATTACGCGCATCCCGAGTTTGTCATCTTCCAGAACCGGCTCACATTGCAGGTGACGCTGTGGAATTCGCTGCACTTCGACGCGGAAAAGAGCTCGATCTACAAACGCGCGGCGCAGAGCTTCGACCTGTTCCTTGCTCCGCTCGTCAAAGACCTTCTCGACAAAGCTCCCGCCGGAGCAGAATTCGAGGCATTCGCTTTTGCTGTGCTCAACCAGCTTGCTCCGGGGCCGAAGGGTTCTTCCGAGGCCATCGAATTCATCTGCCCGCGAAAGGCGCTGCGGCAATTTGCGGATGCCGAAATCACCAACCAGCAACTGATCGATCAGAGCGTGGTTCTGGTGAACGGAGTGCGCATCGCTCTCAATTTGCAACTCGTGGAATAGACCGGACTTCGCACCGCACCCGGCGGCGGCTTCGGGAACAGAGCATAGAGGGCCACCCAGGAGTGCGCGAGCGGAGCGAGCGTCGGCCAACCATCCGTATTCCCCCTCCATAATAATCCCCCAGCAGATTAGAGGCTTTCCCTTATCCCCAATCCCGGAGGCTTGCACCCTTACTTACAGAAGGAGGGCCCGACCGATGATGAAACCTAAGTCAGGTGTTGTGAACAAAGGCATAGAACGAATACTCGAACTCTCGGCGGATGCGCACATACGAAGACGCGGGACGGTTAAGGATTCTACGGAGTTTCATAATCTAACCGGAGCGATAGCAGCCTACGGAAAAGCGCTCGCGCTTCTCACAGCACTTCAACAGCGGGAGGAATTCTGCGCAATGATCGGTCAGCATGACGTGCCCGGCTGTTTGCAGGCCCCTCCATCGCAGCTCTGACCGACCGAGATTTGAGTACCGTCGTGCTGCGACATCTTGAGCATTGGAATCTTCTCTGGCAGCGGAAGCTGCGGCAAGCAGAGGGAAACAAGTTGCACGAACATCCCCAGATCACCGGCGCAGTGGCCCCGCAAATCCTTCGCAGCCACTCCTTTTACCCGCTGCGGCACAATGCTCCATTCCCGATTGCGGTCACACTCTACAGGGTGCTGCGATGGACGCAGCAAGTCTGTCTGCCTTGGCTGTTGTTAGGCTTGCTGGTTTGTGCGCCGATTGTCCGCGCGCAAATTGCTGGTTTCGACAGACAGGCCGTCGAGATTTTCGGGACCGTATCTCTGGAGGGAGCGAACCGCCCTATCGGCGGCGTCATCGTGAACATCCGGTTGGTTACCGGAGGATCTTTCACCAGCGTTCTGACCGACTGGGGTGGGCGCTTTCAAGTGCGGGGGCTCGATCCTGGGATGTACGAGATCGTCGTGGAAGAACCAGGCTACGAGCCAGTTCGGGAGACTCTTCGGCTTGATGGACCTTCACCGCCTTTGGAGC
>DASWCG010000168.1:0-8540 GCA_036390175.1 Candidatus Acidiferrales bacterium
GCAGGCGCAATTCCAAAGAAAAGGCTGATAAATCGTTCAAAAACTAGAATGATTTCCCGGCCAGGTCAAGCAAATCCGGAAAAATTTGCAGCGTACGAGCATGAGGGAAGTACTGGAACCATGCCGAGTACTGGTACCGTCTACGGGTCCCGAAGAGCACCGGTCACGGTTGAGTGCATCCGGCGCTTTCCAATTCTTGCAACTTCCTGCGTGCCGCCGCGCTGCCTTTTTTCGACGCAACGGTCAGCAGTATGCGGGCCTGCTCGCAGTTTTTTCCGACGCCCTCACCCGTGACATAGCGATCGGCAAGCGTGACCGCTGCGGTTGTGCTGCCTGCCTGGAACGCGGCCCAGAGCTGGTCTGCCGATGGCTGCCCGTTCCTGCGCGAGGTCGTCGTTTGCGGCTGTGCGTCTTGCGGGGCAGTGGAGAGCCCCGATTGGGCGGCGGGTGCGGACTGGGAACTTCGAGAGACAACATGCAGGGCAGGCAGGACAGGTTTCTGAAATGGCGGCTGGGCATTGCGTGGCGAAGCAGGCGTTGCAGGCGTGAGGTTGAAGGGATCTTCCGAAGCACGGGCATTCGTAGCACGAGTTCTCAACTTAGAGGCGGAAGAATCACCTGTGGAAGAGCTTCTTGCAATGGGAACGGTGCCGAGCGAGGGCGGCGCAGCCTCCGAAATGCCCTTTCCTGCTGTGTCCGCCAGGGGAAGAGTCCGAGACTCACTGCTTCTGGTGGCACCGGGGCGTTGCCCATGAATGCGGAAGATGGGCGCAGCCACGAGGGCTGTTGAAGCGATTCCGATGAGGACCCCGCTAATAAACCGCCAGCGTGAAACAGCAAGATGCCGCTGCACCGGAACGAGTTCGGTGGTGTTCACTGTGCGTGGAGGAGGCACCGATGCGGCGAAAGGTTCCGCGGTCGTCGCAGAACTCGGTAAGGGGTAATCAAACAGCGAGTGCAACTGCGGATGAGGATTTGCGGAAGTCCTGGCGCGCGCGGCCGGGGGCGCAAGCGGCTCAGGCAGATGAACGGTGGCAGAGGCATCGATCGGCGTAACCTGCGATTTCGGGCGATCGGAAGCTGCCTCGGGGGCGAAGCCCTGTCCGATCCAGCTTCCGATTCTTTCGCGGGCTTGATCGCTAATGGCGGTGAAGCGCAAGCCTCCCGTCTTACTTGTTTCATCCATCCAGGCAAGCTCGCTGACGGCTTCGATGCGCTCTCCGGTGTCGAACGAGAACCAGCAAAAGATGGGGCCATTTCGATGCACAGGGGCAATAGCCTGAAACCCGAGGCCTTCCTCGGAGAGATTTAGCAGCCTGCCGGAGTTATCCAGGGACAACTGGATGTGGACATGCGCTTCCGAAGTCTTTCTTGAATGGTGGCGGCGTTCAGCGTTCATGGTCGTAGTTGAGGGGGTTTCAGATTTCCGGCAAGGTCTGCAAGAGGCGGGTCAGCAGAGAGCCGAAGAGGCGTGCCCGGGGCGGGTGAGGCTTAGCCAGCTACCCTCGCACTCGCATTCTACAGCATTTCACGGGCCATGCGCAAAGCTTTTGCGATATTTCTTGAGGCAGGGATGCCCGCGCGGGAGACGAATCATGGACCGCTCGGAATGAGATCGAGTCAATGAGAAGCAGAAGGCGCCACGCGAGCCGCACCGGAACGCTGCAACCACGATTGCAGGCGGTCGAGGTAGAGATACACGACCGGCGTCGTGAATAAAGTGAGCATCTGGCTAAAAATCAGCCCGCCGACAATGGTGATGCCCAGGGGGCGGCGGAGCTCCGAGCCAACGCCCCCGCCAATGGCCAACGGGAGCGCTCCGAGCAGCGCCGCCATCGTGGTCATCATGATGGGGCGAAAACGCAGCAGACAAGCCTGATAAATTGCCTCCACCGCGGGCTTCCCTTCCAGGCGTTCGACCTGCACCGCGAAATCAATCATCAGAATGGCGTTCTTCTTCACCAGGCCGATGAGCAGAATGATGCCGATGAGCGCGATGACGTTGAGGTCGGTCTTGAAGAAATAGATGGCCAGAAGCGCGCCGACTCCGGCCGAAGGCAGCGTGGAAAGAATGGTAATGGGATGAATATAGCTCTCGTAGAGAACCCCCAGGACGATGTAAACCGCCGCCAGGGCGGTGAGGATCAAGATGGGCTGGGAAGACAGCGAGTCCTGATAGGCTGCGGCCGTTCCCTGAAAGCCGGCATGGACGCTTGCGGGCATGCCGATCTCGCGTTGCGCCGCCTGAATGTGCTCGACGGCGGTGCCAAGCGACGCCCCCGGCGCGAGGTTGAACGACACAGTGATGGACGGAAACTGGCCTTGGTGGTTAACGGTAATCGCGGTGTTGGAGGGCGCGTAGCGCGTAAAAGCGCTGAGAGGCACCAGCTTGCCGGTTTTGGAAGCGACGTAGATATCCCTCAACCCATCGGGATTCTGCTGGTATTCCGGAAGAACTTCGAGGACCACGTGATACTGGTTGAGACCTTTATAGATGTTGGAGACTTGGCGCTGGCCGAAGGCGTCGTCGAGCGTGTCGTCGATGGCCTGCATGGAAACGCCGAGACGCGCGGCGGTATCGCGGTCCACAAAAAGCGAAGCTTGCAGGCCATGGTTCAGCTGGTCGGAGTTGACGTCCCGCAGCTCCGGGATGCGGGTCATGCGCTGCAGCAGGATGGGCGCCCAGTGATTCAGGTCGGCCAGAACGTCGGCCTGGAGGGTGTATTGGTATTGCGCGTTGCCATAACGGCCGCCAACATTGACGTCCTGAATGGATTGGAGGATCAGAGTCGCTCCGGGAATTTTCGCGAGTTTCCCGCGAAGGCGCGCAATCACCTGGTCGGAGTTAAGCTTGCGCTCCCGGATGGGCTTGAGCTGCGCGAACATGCGAGCGGAGGTCGACCCGCCGCCCCCTCCGGCAAACGCGGTGACGGTATCCACCGCAGGGTCATCCTGAACAATCTTGGCAAAGGCCTGCAGTTTTTCGGAGATCGCCTTAAACGAGATGTCCTGATCGGCCTGGATGGAGCCATTGATGCGGCCCGTGTCCTGCTGCGGGAAAAAGCCCTTGGGAACGGTGCGGAAAAGGTGGATATTGACGCACACCGTGGCGATGGTGGTGAGCAATACAATCAGTTGATGCCGCAGCACCCAGCGCAGGCAAATATCGTATCTCCGGACGAGCCCGTTGAAAGCGTTTTCCGCGATGCGATAGGCCGCGCCGTGGCCGCGATGCTCGTGGCGAAGGAAGTGAGCGCACATCATCGGTGTGGTGGTCAATGAGACAAATAAGGAGACACCGATGGCGACGCTTAGCGTGACGGCGTATTCGCGGAACAGCCGGCCGACGATCCCGCCCATGAACAGAATGGGGATGAAAACGGCGATGAGAGAGGTGCTCATGGAAATCACCGTGAAGCCGATCTCGCGTGCGCCGAGAAGAGCGGCGGCGAACGGCTTCATGCCGGACTCCAGGTGGCGGGAGATGTTTTCGATTACCACGATGGCGTCGTCCACCACGAAACCCGTCGAGATGGTCAGCGCCATCAGAGAGAGGTTATCCAGACTGTAGCCCGCGAGATACATCACGCCGAACGTGCCGACCAAAGAAAGCGGCACAGCAACGCTGGGAATCGCGGTTGCCCAGGCATTGCGCAAAAACGCGAAGACCACCAGCACGACAAGAACAATGGAAATCAGGAGCGTGATCTCGACATCCCGAATGGATGCGCGAATGGTTGTCGTGCGGTCGTTGGCCACCCGCAGGTGGAGCGAGGGTGAGATGGACGCCTGGAGTTGCGGGAGCAGGGAGAGGATGCGGTCCACTGTCTCGATCATGTTGGCGCCGGGCTGGCGGAATATGGCCAGCAAGACTGCCGGCTGGCCGTTCGAGAGCCCTGCGTTGCGGACGTCTTCCACGGAATCTATGACGTTTCCAATGGCCTCGAGACGCACCGGCGCGCCATTTCGCCAGGCGACAATCAGCGGGCGGTATTCTCTCGCCCGGAAAAGCTGATCCGTGGCGCTTACGTTCCAGGCATTCCCGGAGTCCGCCAACTCGCCCTTCGGCCGATTGGCATTCGCGGAACTCAGAGCCGCGCGCACGGTGTCGAGGCTGATTCCGTAGCTATTGAGCTCGGTAGGATTCACTTGAACGCGCACCGCCGGGCGCGCGCTTCCCCAGACAAAAACCTGGCCGACGCCTTCGACCTGCGCAAGCTTCTGGGCGAGGATCGAATCTGCCGCGTCATAAATTCCCTGTCGCGGAATGTTTTCCGAGGTCAGGCTGAGCAAGAGGATAGGTGCGTCGGCGGGATTCACTTTCCGGTAATTCGGTTGCGAAGGCAGGCCGGCGGGGAGTTGACCGCGGGCGGCATTGATGGCGGCCTGAACGTCCCGGGCGGCGGCATCAATGTTGCGGTTCAGGTCGAACTGAAGCGTGACGTTGGTTGAGCCGAGTTGGCTGGTGGACGTCATTTGTGTCACGCCGGCGATGTGGCCGAGTTGGCGTTCGAGCGGCGTGGCCACAGAAGACGCCATAGTTTCGGGACTCGCACCGGGAAGGCCCGCGCCGACGGAGATGGTCGGGAAGTCCACCCGCGGGAGCGGCGCGACCGGCAGGAAGCGGAACGCGACCGCTCCGGCGAGGAAGATTGCGATAGTGATCAGCGAAGTGGCCACGGGCCGGCGAATGAAAGGAGCGGAGAAATTGGAAGAAATGTTCACCGTTTACTCCGCGGGCGAGGGTTCTTCGACGGGATTGCCGATCTGCAAGTGCAGGCGGCGCGCAATCCAGTCGAAAGCCAGGTACACGACAGGCGTCGTATACAGAGTCAGCAACTGGCTCAGGATCAGGCCGCCGACGATGGTAATGCCGAGGGGCCGGCGCAGTTCGGAGCCGACGCCGGCGCCCAGCGCCAGCGGCAGCCCGCCCAACAACGCGGCCATGGTGGTCATCATAATGGGGCGGAAGCGTAGCAGGCACGCTTCGTAGATGGCATCAAGGGGAGGCTTCCCTTCCTTGCGCTCGGCTTCCAGCGCAAAGTCAATCATCATGATGGCGTTCTTCTTCACGATGCCGATCAACAGAATCATTCCAATCAGCGCGATGACGCTGAATTCGGTCCGGCACAGGAACAACGCCAGGATGGCGCCGACACCCGCCGAGGGAAGTGTCGAAAGAATCGTGATGGGATGGATGTAACTCTCGTACAGGATCCCCAGGACGATATAGACCGTAATCACGGCCGCGAGAATCAAGATGGGCTCGTTCGAAAGAGAGGCCAGAAAGGCCTGAGCGGTGCCCTGGTAGGTCGCCTGCATGCTGGGCGGCAAACCGAGGTCCCGTTTGGCGGCATTGATGCCATTCACCGCTTCCCCCAGCGACACGCCCGGAGCAAGGTTGAAGGAAAGGGTTACCACGGGAAATTGCCCCTGATGGTTGATGGCCAGCGCGCTGGTGCCGGGCTGAAGACTGGTGAAGGCGCTGAGCGGAATCTGCTGGCCGCTGGCCGAGCGCACATAAATATTCTTCAGCGCGTCGGGGTTCTGCTGGAACTGCGGGTCGGCTTCCATTACGACGTGGTACTGATTGAGCTGGGTGAAGATGGTGGAGACCTGGCGCTGTCCAAACGCGTCGTACAAGGTATTGTCAATGTCCGCCGGAAGAACGCCGAGGCGCGACGCGGTGTCGCGGTCAATCACCAGCGTGGCCAGAAGCCCGTAGTTTTGCTGGTCGCTGGCTACATCGCGGAGCTCGGGGAGCGCGGTGAGTTTTTCAATGACCCGCGGCGTCCAATACGCGAGCTCTCTGGGGTCTACATCTTCCAAGCTGTATTGAAACTGCGTGCGGCTGATGCGGTCCTCCACGGTCAGGTCCTGGATGGGCTGCAGGAAGAGCGTGACTCCGTCCACCTGGGCCACTTCAGGCCGCAGCCGCCGAATGATCTCGGAGGCAGAGATGCCGCGTTCGGCAAGGGGCTTGAGATTGATCTGAATGCGGCCGCTGTTGATGGTGGTGTTTGCGCCGTCAATCCCGATGAACGAAGACAGGCTGAGAACGGCGGGGTCCTTCAAGATCACCCGCGCGAGCGCCTGTTGGCGTTCCGCCATGGCGCGGAACGAAACATCCTGCGGGGCCTCGGAAACGCCGAGGATTACGCCGGTGTCCTGAACAGGGAAAAACCCCTTGGGCACGATGATGTAGAGAAAAATGGTGGCCACCAGCGTGCCCACGGTAACCACCAGCGTCGTGGTCCGGTAACGGAGAACGAATTTGAGGGTGCGCCCGTAGAACGCGATGATGGAATTGAACCAGCGCTCGGACGACCGGTAAAACCAGCCCTGTTCGCTCTCCTTTTGGTGGCGCAGGAGCTTCGCGCACATCATCGGCGTGAGCGTCAGCGAAACTACGGCGGAAACAAGAATGGTGACCGCCAGCGTGACGGCAAATTCTCGGAACAGCCTGCCGACAATATCGCCCATGAAGAGCAGCGGAATCAAAACGGCGATGAGAGACACGGTCAGCGAAAGAATCGTGAATCCGATTTGTTCGGAGCCCTTGAGTGCCGCCTGCAAGGGTGATTCGCCCATCTCGATGTAACGGCTGATGTTCTCGATCATCACGATGGCGTCATCCACAACAAAGCCGGTGGAGATGGTCAGCGCCATCAAGGACAGATTGTTGAGGCTATACCCCAGCAGATACATCACGCCAAACGTTCCGACAATGGACAGCGGAACGGCAACGCTGGGGATCACCGTTGCTGAAACGCTGCGCAGGAAAAGAAAAATCACCAGGACAACGAGGGCAACCGTAAGCACCAGCGTGAACTGAACATCCTCGACCGACGCACGGATGGTCGTGGTGCGGTCCGTGAGCGGAGTCACCTGCACCGAAGCGGGGAGGGACGCCTGCAACTGCGGCAGAAGTTTCTTCACGCGGTCAACCACGCCGATGATGTTCGCGCCGGGCTGGCGTTGAATGTTCAGAATCACTGCGGGCTGCTCGCCCGACCAGGCGGCCTGCTTGACGTTTTCAGCGCCGTCGAGCACCGTGGCGACGTCGGTCAGGCGCACGGGCGCCCCGTTGCGATAGGCAATGATCAGCGGCCGGTAACCCGCACTCGAAAGGATCTGGTCATTTGCGCCGATGGTGTAGGCCTGGCGGGGCCCGTCGAAGTTTCCCTTGGCCTGGTCCACATTGGCCTGGCTTAGGGAAACCCGCAGGTCTTCCATGCTGAGGCCATAGGAAGCGAGCGCCGTCGGATTTGCTTGTATGCGCACGGCCGGCCGCTGCCCGCCGCTGATGCTCACCAGACCCACGCCTGGGAGTTGCGAGATTTTTTGCGCGAGAGTGGTGTCGGCAAGGTCTTCCACCGCGGAAAGCAGCAGTGTCGGCGAAGTGAGCGCGAGCGTCAGAATTGGCGCGTCCGCAGGGTTCACCTTGCTGTAGATCGGCGGGTTGGGGAGGTCGCGCGGGAGCAGGTTGGAAGCCGCGTTGATCGCTGCCTGGACTTCCTGTTCGGCGACGTCAATATTGAGATCGAGGGCGAATTGCAGCGTAATGATGGAGCTGCCGAAGGAACTCGTGGAGGTCATCTGGTTGAGGCCGGGGATCTGGCCAAACTGCCGCTCCAGAGGCGAGGTCACCGAAGAAGCCATCACGTCGGGGCTTGCCCCGGGATAGAACGTCAGGATTTGAATTGTGGGGTAGTCCACCTGCGGCAAGGCGGAAACCGGCAACTGTCTATAGGCCACAAAACCTGCAATCAGGATTCCTACCATGAGCAGGCTGGTGGCCACGGGCCGTAAAATGAATGCCCGCGACGGACTCATTGCGAACCCCCGGGGCTCACGGGGCCGCCCGTTGCCGTGCGGGCCTCGACCTTACTGCCATCCTGCAATTTGTCCTGGCCGTCAATGACAACCACATCGCCGGGCTGAATTCCGGCGGTGATGCCCACATCGTTGCCGGAAGTCTGCGCCGGAGTGACCGTCCGGGTCTTCGCCACATTGCCCGCCGAGACAACATAGACGTAAACGCCTTGCGGCCCGCGCTGCATTGCGGCGGTCGGAATTATCGTCATGCCGCGCTTGGTGTCCACCAGCAAGTGCATGTTGACGAACTGGTTGGGGAACAATTCATTTCTTTCGTTTTTAAAGATGGCTTTGAGCTTGTAAGTGCCCGTCGTGGGGTCAATTTGATTGTCAATGGTGAGGAGCTTTCCCGTGGCAATCTTGGTGGTGTTGTCGCGATCGAAGGCCTCGGCGGGAAGCTCGACGCCGGCGCGAAGCTTTCTGTAAACGTCGGACAGTTGATCTTGCGGAAGGCTGAAGAGAACGGCAATGGGCTGAAGCTGCGTGATAAGGCACAGACCGTTTTGATCGCTGGCATGAACAATATTGCCCGAGTCCACCAGGCGCAAGCCGACGCGTCCCGTGATGGGCGAAGTGATGCGGCTGTAGCTGAGCTGGAGCTTGGCGTTGTCAATCGCCGCCTGGTCAACCTTGATCGCCCCTTCGAATTGGCCGACCGTAGC
>DASWCG010000169.1:0-1525 GCA_036390175.1 Candidatus Acidiferrales bacterium
CCCAGTTTACCGGCTTCATAGTCTTCGTCCAGCGGGCCGAGTGATTGTGCCAGCAGGGCAGGATCGAGTTGCCCGCCGTCCTCGCGCTGGAGCGCGACGGCGCGCCGCAGGAATGGAGAGGCCAGAAACCCGGTGATTCCCTGCGTGCGATGATTGGCAAATGCGTCGAGTCCCATTTCGCGCCAGGATTTTCCGTAGAGCGGCGAAATCTCATCCGGTGGAAGCAAGTAGCCTTTGGGGGTCTCGCTCCGGTCGAGGTCCAGCAGGACCACGGGCTTTCGCTCGCCCCACAGTGTCAACTCATTTTCTTCCGGGGAAGAGCCGTGCAACTTGTAGGAAGAATCGGCCGCGAGTTGCACAGCCTTCGGCGTGAGCAATCCCGAGGCTTGATGATGTCCGTGGCCGCCATGCACGCCGCCCCAGCCGTTGATCACAACGTTCGGGCGGAAGCTGCGGATCACGCGGACCATGTCCTCGAGGACCTGGTCGCCCCAGATCCGTTCCGTTTCCTCAGGTGTCTTTGAATAGCCAAAATCCTTGGCGCGCGTAAAGTAGAGCCTCACGCCGTAACCGCGGGTTGCCGCCAGCAACTCCTGCGTCCGGATCAATCCCAGTTGCGGCGCTTGTTCGGGGCCGAGGTCATTTTGGCCGCCCTCTCCGCGCGTCAGGGAGAGCAGCGCGACATCCGCATGGAGCCCGCGAGCAAGATAAGTAAGCACATCGGCCCTCTCATCGTCTGGATGCGCCGTCACGTACAGGATCCGCGTGGTAACCCGAGCGCTCTCGATGGCCTCAATGGTTTCCGGCAAACCAGGGCCCGTCCCTGGTGCCGGAGGAAATTGCGCGAGGACGGGAAGAGGCAAGAATGCAGTTAAACCGCAAGCCATCCATACCAGGATCGCCAAACGTTGAAAATAGGAGTTCACGCAACCTCCAGGGCAAGGCAGCTCAGAATTGTTACTGTGAACCTGCAACCGTCGACTGCGAACTTTCAAAAGGCCATTGTCTCACTTCGCGCGCGCGAACCAGAAACGCTAGTGCCCCCAGTGCGATTTCCGCCAATCCCCATTTTCGCGTCGGGCCGGTCTGCCAGAAGAGCCACGCCCAGCCAATCATCGTCAGCACCGCCGGCAGCGGATACAGCCACATCTTAAACGGCAAGCCCTGTGTGCCACGCCGCCGTCGCAGCAGCATCACGCCGACCGCCTGGCCAATGAACTGCACTAGGAGCCGCATCGCCAAAATTCCCGCGATCGCCTGCTTCAGTTTGAGCGAAACGCTGAACAAGACCGCGAGTCCGGCCAGAACAACCAGTGAGACATGCGGAAAGTGTTTTGTGGGATGCACGCGTCCGAACACGGGAAAGAAATTCCCGTCCCGTGCGGCCGAATAGGGGACTCGCGAAGCGCCGAGCAAAACGGAGAATGCCGATGCCACCGCAATCCACAAAATCATTCCCGTCGCGAAGCGCGCCGCTGCTTGCCCGTACAATCGTTCGACAAACAAGCTGGCAATGAAATCGGAA
>DASWCG010000170.1:0-6851 GCA_036390175.1 Candidatus Acidiferrales bacterium
CTCAAAGCCGGGCACATCGAAATTCTCAAGGGAGAGATACAAGTACTGCGGGCAGGTCTCCGCATAAGCGGGAAGGCCGCGGTCGCGCGCTTCGCGAACTTTCTCCAGGGCGTCGTTGCAGGAGAGGTGGACGATGTACACCGGCGCGCCGGCCATTTCCGCGAGCGCAATCGCGCGCGCAGTAGCTTCCGCTTCGGCGGTGGTGGGCCGCGTCAAAGCGTGATACTTCGGCGCGCGCTTTCCTTCGGCCAGCGCGCGCTGCACGATGACGTCAATCGCGCCGCCGTTCTCCGCGTGCATGCAGATCAGTCCGCCATGCTTGGCGGCTTGCGACATAGCCCGAAAAATCGTGGCGTCGTCGAGCATAAACACGCCCGGATAGGCCATGAACAGCTTGAAGCTGCTGACGCCTTCGCGGACAAGCTGCCCCATCTCTTCGAGTTGCGCCGCGCCGAGATCGGTGATGATGCAATGAAAGGCGTAGTCGGCCACGGCTTTGCCCTCGGCCTTTTTCATCCAGGTCTCGAAGGCCTGACGGAGACTTTGTCCCTTGTACTGAATGGCGAAATCAATCAGCGTCGTGGTCCCGCCGAAGGCGGCCGCGATCGTGCCGCTCTCGAAATCGTCCGCGCTGGTGGTTCCGCCAAAGGGCATGTCGAGATGCGTATGCACGTCAATCCCGCCGGGCATGATGTAACAAGCTGCTGCGTCAATGATTCGCCCGGTATTTTCCGAAGGAAGGTGTGCCCCAATCGCCGACACCTTATCGCCGGCAATGCCCACTTCCCCGGCGTACATGTCCGTTGCTGTGACGATGATTCCGTTTCGAATCAGCGTGTCAAAACGCATGCCGAGCCCTCCGGTCTGCTGCAGCGATCATCCGCTCCGTTCAGGGCTTGCAACGAGGGACAACGTCGCGGCCATACACATCCAGGGTTTGCTCTTCGTCGCCGCACATCAAATAGATGTTGAATTGCGTCACGCCGGCGCGGCGCAACGCCTCGAGTTTCGCGAGGTGCGCTTGCACCGGCCCCAGCAGGCAAAAGCGGTCCACGACTTCGTCGGTGACAAACGAGGCGTTGTCGCTGCCCACCTCGCAATGATGCAGGTAGTCGTAGCCGCCGCGATTGCGCACATAGGAGGTCAGCGCGGGCGGCAGATCCTCGGGTTTGTAGCGCGAAATCAAATCCATCACGTGGTTGGAGACAAGCGCGGGGAACCAGCGAACGTGCTCGCGCGCGACCTTCAGATCATTTGACACCCACACCGGAGCCGCCGCCATCACTTCAATCTTGTTGGGATCGCGCCCCGCTTCCCTTGCGCCCTCGCGAACGAATCCCACGCACCAGGCGATCAGGTCGGGATCGGCGAATTGCAGAATCACTCCGTCGCCGATGCGGCCGGCGCAGCGAAGCGCTTTGGGGCCATAGCCGGCCACCCAGACTCTCGGTACGCCAGCGGTTGCCCAGGGAAAATGCGCGCGGGTTCCGTCGAGTTCGACCGTTTTCCCGGCGTTGAGGTCGCGAAAGACGCGCACAAATTCTTCCAGGTTTTCGAGCGTGGTGGGCTTCTTCCCCAAAACGCGCCGCGAACTGTCGCCGCGCCCGATTCCCATTTCCATGCGTCCCTTCGATGCCAGGTTCAGGGTGGCGAATAAACTCGAAGCGACGGTGACGTCGCGCACCGCAGGGTTTGTCACGCAGGTTCCCAGGTGCATTTTTCGCGTGTTTGCGGCCATCAGCGTCAGCAGCGGAAAGGGCTCCATCCAGAGGACGTGCGAATCAAACATCCAGCCGTATTCGAACCCCGCCCCTTCCGCCTGGCGCGCCAAACTCACGATGCGCTCGATGGGAATGTCCGGCTTGATGGTGATCCCGAATTTCATGCGGCCCCCTCGCTTTCTTTAGCCTGCTGGTTGTGCCGCAGGCTGCGGCGATCCCATCAGCGCGGAATACGTAACGAAGCTGACCAGGAACCCCACGAACCATGCGTAGTTGTATAAGACTCTCACGGGAGGATAAACAAGGCCGACGAACGCGACTCCCGCGCCGGCTGCCAGCGCGGCAACGGCTTGCCAATTGATCCCGCGCGAATACTCATAATGCCCGCCGCGCCGGTAGAGATCCTCCACGGAGAGAATTTTCTTGCGCACCACAAAGTAATCGCAAATCAGCACGCCGGCAATCGGCCCCAGGAAACCGGAATAACCCACCAGCCAGGTAAAAATGTAACTGCCGTAGTTGGCCAGCAGCTTCCACGGCTGCATGGCGATGCCCATCGCGCAGGTAATCAGCCCGCCGGTGCGAAAGCTGATGCGGCGCGGAGAAAGATTCGAGAAATCGTTTGCGGGAGAAACGACGTTGGCGGCCACGTTGACGTTGAGTGTGGCCATCAACAAGGCGATCATAGCCAGAACGACGACCCAGGGGTTTCCGAGCCTGGAAAGAACTGCGACGGGGTCCCACAGCGCTTCGCCGAAGATGATGAGTGTGGCCGAGGTAACCGCGATTCCAATAAAGGAATAAAACGTCATCGTCGCGGGAAGACCGAGCGCTTGGCCGACCATCTGGTCGCGCTGGCTGCGCGCGTAGCGAGTGAAGTCGGGAATGTTCAACGAAACCGTGGCCCAGAACCCCACGACGCCGGTGAGCGAAGGGACGAAGAAGCGGAAAAACTCGCCGAAGGTCTGGAACTTTGATGGTGCTGCCAGCATAGGCCCGAACCCGCCGGCCTTTCCCCGCGCCCAAAGAAGAAGGGCGAGCCCGATCAGCAGCAAGAACGGCGCGGAGATGCCCTGGAGAAAGCGGATGGTTTCGATGCCGCGCAGGATCACCGCCACGTTCAGCAACCAGAACGCGCCGAAGCAGACCGCCGCGCCGTACGGAAAATGTTTCCAGCCGGGCGCGAGCGCCACAATCATGGCGTTGATGGCCTCTCCGCCGATCCACGTTTGAATGCCGAACCAGCCGCAGGCCACCAGCGCCCGCAGGATCGCCGGCACGTTTGCGCCCAGCACGCCGAACGAGGCGCGCGCAAATACCGGAAAGGGGATCCCGTATCGCGTGCCCGCATGCGCGTTGAGCAGCATGGGAACCAGCACCAGCACATTTCCCAGGAACACGGTGAAGAGCGCCTGTTTCCAATTCATTCCGCCCGCGATCATGCCGCTCGCCAGCATGTAGGTGGGAATGTTCACGCTCATCGAAATCCACAGCGCGGCGTAATTATAGGTGCGCCAGGCGCGGCGCTCGGCGGGCACGGGAGCGAGGTCTTTGTTGTACAGGGAGCTCGTGCGGACAGTTTCAGCCGCAAGCGAACCCGTGTGCTGGGCATTCATCGTGGCGAGAGAACCCACCTTCAGTAAATGTTGGAGTCGCGCTTGCTGCCGGTGTAATCGATGTAGACCGTCTTCAACTCGGTGTAGAAATCAATGGCCACGCGGCCCATCTCGCGCAAGCCTACGCCGGTTCCCTTCATTCCCCCAAAGGGAAGCTGCGCCTCGCCGCCCACGGTCGGCGAATTCACGTGGGTGATGCCGGTTTCGATGCGGTCAATGAATTCGAAGATTTTGGCGGCGTCATTGGTGTACAGCGAACTGGAAAGGCCGTAGCGCACCGAATTGGCGACGCGCAATGCTTCTTCGAAATTCTTCACACGAATCACCGAAAGCACCGGGCCGAAGATTTCGTCCTGCGCGATGCTGCTTCCGGGAGCGACGTGATCGAAAATCGTCGGCGCGACAAAATAGCCGCGGTCGAAGGCGCCGCCGGAGAGGCGCCCGCCTCCCAACAACAGCTTGCCTTCTTTCTTTCCGATTTCGATGTAGCGCAAATCGGTTTTCATCTGCGCTTCGTCCACGGCCGGACCCACATCAATCCCCGGCTCGAGACCGTTGCCCACGCGGAGCTTGCGGGCGCGCTCGACCAGCATTTCCACAAACCGGTCGGCCACCGCTTCTTCAATCACCACCCGGCTCGTCGCCGTGCAGCGCTGCCCGGTGGAGGCAAACGCGCCGAAAACAGCCGATTCGACCGCGAGCGGCAAATCCGCATCGGCCAAAATGACCAGCGGATTCTTCCCGCCCATCTCGCACTGGCACTTCTTCATGCGCCGCGCGCCCTGCGCGTAGAGCTCGCTGCCGACTTCGGTCGAGCCGGTAAACGAAACGGCGCGGACGTCGGGATGCTGCAAAAGTTCATCGCCCACTTCTCCGCCCGAGCCCGCCACCATGTTGAGTGCACCCGCAGGGACGCCGGCGCGCTCGAAAATCTCGACCACTTTAGCCCCGGTGAACGGCGTCAGCGTTGCCGGCTTGAAGACGACTGTATTCCCGGCAACCAGGGCCGGCGCGATCTTCCACACCGGAATGGATATCGGGAAATTCCAGGGCGTGATGGCCCCAACGACTCCGAGCGGCTGCTTGAGCGTGTAGGCAAAATTCTTGGGGAGCTCGCTCGGGACCGTCTCGCCGCCGATGCGCCGCGATTCCCCGGCCATGAATTCCAGAATGTTGATGGATTTCTGGACCTCGCCGAGCGCGTCCTTCAGCGCCTTCCCTTCCTCGCGGGTCATCAGCAGCGCCAGATCGTCCTTCTGCTCTTCCATCAACAGCGCGGCCTTGCTGATCACCCGTCCGCGGACCGGCGCCGGAGTGTCGCGCCACTTTGGAAACGCCGCGAGCGCCGCAGCAACCGCCTGGCGGGTCTCCTCGCGCGTCGAGAGCGGAGCGAGGCCAATCACTTCATCGAGATTGGCGGGATTGCGCCGCTCGGACGTCCGGGACGAACTCGATTCGACCCAGCGTCCCTGGACGAAATTGCGGCAGACTTGAACCGTAGATGTAGCCGTGGCCATGGCGCTTTCCTCTTTCAGTTTGCGGCTTCCGCGCGTCGAGCGGTGCGCGTGCGCGTGATTTCGCTGTACGATTCCGGGCGGCGGTCGCGGTAGAACTGCCAGACGTTGCGCACCTCTTCGATTTCGTCGAAGTTCAGGTCGGCCACCAGCAGTTCGTCTTTGTCGCGGCCGGCTTGCGCAATGATTTTTCCCCGCGGATTGCAGAAGTAGCTCTTGCCGTAAAACTCGCCGATCTTCCAGGGATGCTCCGTCCCGACCCGGTTGATCGCCGCGATAAAGTACGCGTTGGCCACGGCGTGCGCCGGCTGCTCCAGCTCCCAGAGATATTCGGAAAGGCCCGCCACGGTTGCCGATGGGTTGTACACGATCTCCGCGCCGTTCAGCCCCAGGATGCGCGCGCCTTCCGGGAAATGGCGGTCGTAGCAGATGTACACGCCCACGCGTCCGAAACGCGTTTCAAACACCGGATAGCCGGTGTTGCCGGGCGTGAAGTAAAATTTTTCCCAAAACCCCGGATGACAGTGAGGAATATGGTGCTTACGGTACTTGCCGAGATAGCGCCCGTCGGCGTCAATCACGGCGGCGGTATTGAAATAAACTCCGGTCATTTCCACTTCGTAAACGGGCACAACCAGCACCATGCGGTAGCGCCGCGCAAGACTTTGCATGCGCTTTACCGTGGGCCCCTCGGGGATGCGCTCGGTGAGTTCATACCAACGCGTCTGCTGTTCGGCGCAAAAGTAAGGCCCGTAGAAAAGCTCCTGGAGCCCGAGGATTTGCACCTTGCGCTTGGCCGCATCGGCGATCAAGCGCTCGTGCTTCGCGATCATCTTTTTCTTGATGTCCGCGAGCGAAAACTTTTCCGGCGACCATTCACAGTGCGCCTGAATGAGGCCGCAACGAACCAGGCGAGGCATAGCACTCCTCCGGCAAGTATTGGGGCAAGTTTACTCCCCGGCACCATGCCCTACAAGGCCCTCGTGTGAACCCTCAGCGTGAGAAACCCGGTGATGGGCCTCTCAGTTCGCGACTGATTCCGGCGTAGTCTCTCGCATCGGTCCGAGCGTAAGACACCATATTCAATACTGGTCTTGAGTATGGTATGATGCGGATTATGGAAACGGCACGCAAGATCACCGTTGCGGTATCGCGGGAGCTTCTCAAGAAGGCGCAACGGGCCAGCGGTACCGGCATCACCCAGACCGTCCGTACCGGGCTGCAGCTCGTCGCGGCATCGCGGACGTACGCTCGCCTGCGCCGACTCCGAGGCAAAGTTCGCTTCACGCGCACGTTGGCAGAGCTAAAGGCCGACCGTTGATCGCGGCTGACACGAGCACATGGGTCGCCTTTCTGGAAGGTGGTGCAGGCGAGGATGTGCGGCGGCTCGATAAGGCGCTCGACGACCGGCAAGTGGTGATGGTGCCCGTCGTGCTCACCGAATTGCTGAGCGACCCGAAGCTTCCTTCAGGTGTTGCCGAAACGCTCTCAGAAGTGCCTCTCATCGAGATGGAATCCGGCTATTGGCAACGGGCCGGAGGGTTGCGGGCGAAGGTGCTGGTGAAGCGCCGCAGGGCGCGCCTCGGCGACGCTCTGATCGCCCAAAGCTGTATCGACGGAGGCGTTCCTCTCCTCACGCGAGATCGGGACTTCCGGGCGTTCGCCGAAGCTGCGGGCCTCGATCTTGTCCTTGGGTTTGCAACGGACTGACCCCGCATGGCTCTCCGCGGTCAAGAGCGGCGAATCACGTAGGCGGCGCCCCAACCGGCCAGCACGAGGACTCCCAGAATCGCCCAGCCGTACGGATGGCCGTAAGTCGCAACGGGGAAGTGATTGCTGATCATGAGGAATACCACCGGCACTACCATGAAGGTGTTGTGCTTCGAGCGCAGCTTCGCGCGGGCCCCGAGCGTGAGGTCTGGCGCCTGCCCGGATTGAAGCGCCGCCACCATTTTTCGCTGCGCCGGAAGTATTCGCATCCAAACGTTCAGCGTCATGAG
>DASWCG010000171.1:0-3103 GCA_036390175.1 Candidatus Acidiferrales bacterium
ACGGATGTCCCGGTTGATTCGCGAAAAATTCGCGCCGGTACGGCCAGAAGTATCGAAGCGGGAATCAAGTTCCAGCGCCGTAGGCGAGAGTTCCTCCAGCAAGCCGCGGAAAGGTAGAACGATCGCGGCCTGGTAGCGATCACGGTTCGCGTCCATCCATTCCTTACGATTATGGCGCCCGAGGTCTTTGAAAAACTGAAACGTTTCGCGGGTGAACACGGGTTTCTTCGTTTCCATGGGGCCTCGGTTTATAATGCCGATGCGGCGCGGCGTCCCTCAGCGTACACGATTCTCATGCGGGGTCAATTCATTGGCCAATCCAGATTGGCTCTTGCCGGGGTACATCGGCAGCCGCTAGTCTGTGTGGATGAGCAACTTTACTCCCACCGAAAGAACGAGAGTCCGCCGCAAACCCGAGCGCGGCAGCTACGACCGCGAATTGATCTACCGCATTCTTGATGAAGCCTTCGTCTGCCATGTCGCCTTCATCGCAGACGGCCAGCCCTTCCTCGTCCCCACGAATTATGTTCGTGTCGGCGACAAACTCTTTCTTCACGGCTCCACGGCGAGCCGCCTGATGAAAACGCTGGCGAGCGGCGCACGATTTTGCTTGAGCGTGACGCTGCTTGACGGGATCGTATGCGCGCCGTCCGCGACAGGCCATTCGGTGAACTACCGCTCCGTCGTCGTGATGGGCAAGGCCGAGCCAGTTGATGGCGAAGCCGCAAAGCTGGCGGCGATGCGCGACTTCGTCGAGTACGTGATTCGCGGCCGCTGGGCAACTGTGCGTCCTCCCAGCGAGCAGGAACTGAAGGGCACGATGGTGGTGTCCGTGCCGCTGGTTGAAGCTTCCGCCAAGGTGCGCACTGGCTTCGCAGTGAACGATGACGAAGACTATTCGACGCCCACGTGGACTGGCGTGATTCCGATGAAATGGTCGGCGCGGGCGCCGGTGCCAGACCCGCGCGGCAATCCTTCCATTGCGCCGCCGCCAAACATCCAACAGTATTCGCGGCCGCAATAGTTTGGACAATTTTCCTGGTGCGGGGGGAAGCACGAAAAGCAGGGAAACCGAAGTTCTTACTTCTTACTGCTAGAACGCACGAACGCGGTGGCAAGGCCGAGAGAAATCAGCATTCCGCCGGAGATGTAGCGCTGTGTGCGCATCCAACCTGTGTTCCGGCTCAGTCGGCGCGCCACGGTTCCAGCGAATAACGCCCAAAGGCTGTCGCTCGTGATTCCCATGGCCGCGAAGAGCGTGCCCAGGAAAAGAATTTGCAGCGCTACGTTGCCGCGCGATGGGTCCACGAATTGCGGGAGGAATGCAAAAAAAAAAGAGCGCTGTCTTTGGATTCAGAATGTTGACGATGACGCCTTGCCCAAAGACGCGGCTCAGGTTCGCGCGCGGAGCCTCCCCCGATAAATCAAGAGACTCGGCGCCACGCAGTTTTTGCAAACCCAGATAGATCAGATACGCCGCGCCAAGATACTTCACCAGCCCGAATACGGCCGCCGAGGACATCAGCAGCGCGGACAATCCCACGGCAGCGGCAGCGGCAGCGACATGAACGAGAGTGCCCACACCGATGCCTAGCGCAGAAACAAGGCCGGCGCTCCTGCCTAGACCTATGCTGCGGCTCGTCACGTAGAGCACAGCAGGGCCAGGTATCGCCAGCAGGACCAGGGCTGCGCTCATAAAGAGCAGAAGTGACGAATGACTTGCGATCATGGCCTTTCAGACGTGCGTCTCAGGCAGCCGTGAGCAGAACCGGTGCACCGCGCGTAATCACGATGGTGTGCTCATAGTGCGCAGACAGACAGGCTGCCGTGCGCGGCACGGTAGGTCTATGAAGGCTCAGTGGCAGCTGCATCCGCCGCCGCAGCAATTGCCGCCTCCGCCGAGAATCCGCCGGATGACTTGGCCGAAGCCCCGTTGCTTGTCCCGTTGGCCGCACTGAAAACGGAGAGCTGTAGAGTATTTTTCTTCCCCGCGCACTTCGGGCAGGCAATCTCCTGCGTCTTGTTCAGCACGATCTTCTCGAAGTGCGTCTGGCAATCCTCACAAATGTATTCGTAGATGGGCATGAGTTTTCAAACTCCATCAAAGATATTCCAGAAACTCGTCCGCGGTCATCTCCGCTTGCCGGAGAATGCTCTTTAACACGGCCACCGGTAAGTCAAATCGGTCATGGCGTGGAACCGTCACGCGCAGTTGCGTTTTCTGCGGATGCCGCAATTGCGCGTGACTTCCTTTCTGATGGTGAACTACAAATCCTGCCCTAAGCAACGTCCGCAAGACTTCCCGAGGTTTCAGAATGGGTAGCTTCGGGCTCATTTAGGCTGGAATTCGCAGCTTGCGAACCTGCGCGCCGCTTTCGGTCGGGACTTCCTTACCGTCCTTCTTGAGACCTTCGATGTGGCAGTAAATTGCGTCCTGTGCCATCTCCAACGCCTCATCCTCCGTCCTCCCAAAAGTAATAAGTCCAGGCAGAGAGGGGACAGCAACTTGGAAACCTATCGGTTTAAGAGGATTAGGGATGCGAACGCGCCGCGACTTACCCTTCTGACTAACTCGAGTTTGTGAATCTTCGGTCTCATACACGGGCAGCAGCACGACTGTAAACACACGTTCTTCTGCATGAGGTCTTCGAGAATCACCGTTCCAAACTCGTATGCGTGCCATGCTGGCAATAGTCTACGGCACCGGAAGAGACAGGTCAAAACCATTACGCGATGTTACAGGCTGCCCGATGGCAGGGAGCCTGTTGAAATATGAGTTGGACAGGATGCTTAGTCGCCGGCGACAGCCTCTGCAGCCTTCTCGTCGGTCTTAGCGGTGGCGCCGTTGCCGTTGGAGTGCCCGTTGCCATTTCCGCTCGCAGGGCCGATGGTGACCGGCTTGCCCGCGTTTGCGAAATTAGCAGGAACCGCCTTTGCGATGTCCTGCACCGTGCCGATTTGCACGACCTTCGGCTGGGGCTTCTTCAGCACTAGCTCCTCGTAAATCGCGCGAACCTTGGCCTGCTCTTCGTAAGCCTTTTTGCGGCGAGCGCGCTCCTCTTCCGCCGCGGTCAGCGGAATGTCATGCTCGAGATGGCGCACG
>DASWCG010000172.1:0-5036 GCA_036390175.1 Candidatus Acidiferrales bacterium
ATCGAGGCCGAAAAGCCGCACCTCAGCACCAAGTTGCCGCATGCGCTCCAGCTTCAGCGGATTCGCCGTTTCCGCGGCGAAGACTACAAGTTGGAAACGGCGCTTGCGCGCGGCATAGGCCATTCCCTGTCCGAAATTGCCGGCCGTGGCGCACACCAGCTTCGGCGAACCCGCCGGAAGCTGGGACACGAAGTAATCGGCGCCGCGTCCCTTGAAGGAACGAATCGGGTTTACCGTCTCGACCTTGAGAACCAAACGCATGCCGAGCGCGCCGCTCAGTTGCTCGCTCAGGAACTGAGGGGTGTTCAAGAAAACCGGATCGATGGAGTGAACGGCTTCCTCAATCCTCGTGAGCGAAAGCCGGGATTGGAAAATCGGATGGGCAGCCAAAGTGTTCCCCTCACGCCGCCGGCACGAACCACAGGAGAATCGCCGCCACTCCGAGAAACAGACCATTTCGCATTGTGCCGCTCCTTTTGGGTCTTCCCATTCGCGCGAATCCGCCAGTGCGAGCGGATTCTATTCGGGCAGCCGAGGGCAAGTCAAAGGTTGTGAGTTGGGATTCGCTGGTGCATCCCCCTCCCCCTACCCTTTTTTTGTAAGAGTGTGAAAACAGGGCACTTTAAGTCCTTTGTTTTTGCAAGAGTGTGATTCTAAATGGTTTGCAGACGCGTTTTTCGATAAGAGTGTGAAACTAAAGAGCTTAGTCATTTTCTTGCTGTGCTGGGGCGCTTCGACCTCTAGGGATGTCTGAGCGTGAAGCGGTGTCTGGGGAGGTTTTGAAACGGGGTGCGATCCTCAGTAGCCGGTCCTCAGCCTCCTTTCAGCAATTCTCAGACTATAATTGTACCATAAGAGAATAGCCAAAGTCAATGGAATTCTTAAACCGTCAGGAATGAGGAGGTTGCAAGGAGGCAGCGCCTTTCAGGGCCTCAGTGTGGACAGGAATGGGACAGACGGGTCCGCGACCCCTCGGATTACGGAGAGAACAAACTCTTGCACTCCACATCGAAGTCCCGGACGATTTCCTTTCCCGCTTTGATGGAAACATCGCCGATAAATACTTGTTCGACGTACCTGCCATTTTCCATAAAGACTGCCACGGTGGAATTGTTATCTTTGGTCTTTGCCGCCGTCAACCTGCAGGGAACTTGTTCCGGGGAGTCATACCAGGTTCGAATGGAAACGCGGTACTTCCCTTCGGGAACGGCGTCGAGGTGGTAAGCGCCGCCGGCATCCGTCTTTGCTTCGACGCTGCTGCCCTGCTCTTCGCCCTCTTTTGCATTCATCAGCAGGATAAGAGCATTCGCCACGGGATGCTGCTTATCGCCTCGAAAGATTATGCCTTTGAGAGTTACCGTTTTCTTTCCCCGGGCCGGTTGTGCGTTCATGACGAGAGAAACGTTGAAAGAGGATGAGACCAGCGCGATAAGGGCGACTGCCGTCTTAACTTTGGGCATAGATTCCTCTCCCGGCTGACTTGCCGCATCCCCGACACGTGGCTTATCATTCGTCCAGTCTCGAAGGCCAGATACTATGGCAGACTCTGTTGATTTGGAACTAGCAGGCGAACATGACCCCAGGAGCGAAGCCGATCCTTGAGGTGACCAAGCAAACCAGATGCGCCAATATTACAGGTTGACTCCACGTGGCGCGCGTGCTACACGTGTAGTACGTGCGGGAGGGGATGTCATGACAACTACAAAGAACAGTGGAAAGCAGAATGTGACGATCAGTCTGGACCGACAAACCATTCAAAAGGCCAAGGTCGTGGCGGCTCGGCGCTCCACGTCCATCAGCGGTCTGCTGGCTCGTCAAATCGAGATCCTGGTAGGTGAAGAAGAGGCCTATGAACACGCTGAACGGCAGGCCATGAGCTTGCTCGACCAAGGCTTTCATTTGGGCGGCGTGATTCGAGCCGACCGAGATGAACTCCATGAACGGTAAGACGTTCATCGATACGAATGTTTTAATCTATGCGCATGACATAGATGCAAGTGCGAAGCACCAAGTCGCAAAAGCGGTTCTCCGCGAGCTTTGGAGCGAACGAGCGGGCGTTCTCAGCATGCAAGTGCTCCAGGAATTCTATGTCAACGTCACACGAAAGATCGCGTCTCCGTTGTCAAAGGATTTAGCACGCCTTGTGGTGAGCAGCTATGCGATTTGGTGCATGGAAACTACTCCCACGGAAATTTCTGCGGCATTTCGAATCGAGGACGAATCGCGAATTGGTTTCTGGGATGCCCTAATCATTTCAAGTGCCGCAAAGAGTGGCGCGACTCGGATTCTCTCGGAAGATTTGAGCGCTGGACAACGGATCGCCGGCATTCTTGTTGAGAATCCCTTTGCCGGTATCCACTGACGCGTCGCGCGAAAGCGACCCTGGCAGTATTCGAGCATGTAGCCGGAGGAGGAATGGCGCGCCCGGAGGGGTTCGAACCCCCGACCCCTAGCTCCGGAGGCTAGTGCTCTATCCATCTGAGCTACGGGCGCGCGGTGGGCGGCCCGATGAATTCGCGGGCCCGCCGTCTATCCATTCCGCACCAAGAACCCAACGGGTGCCGAAAGGAAGCTTCATTGTAGCGCGGCGGGACGCATCTAGGCCAGCGCTTAGCCGCGGGCGAGGTTTTTGATTTGCCTGGCGAGCTTTTCGATCTCTTCCGCCTTCTTCACCATTTGCAGAGACAGAACGTCTGCGGAATCCGTCTTGTCCACTTCCTTCTTCAGGTCTTCGGCCAGCTCCAGAAGGCGCTCGACGTCCTTCTTGATGTTCTTCTGATTGTCCTTCAGAAGGGCGTGCGGGTCGGGCTTGACTTCGGGCTCGTTCTCGCCGGGCTTTTGGTCCGGATAGGGCGGACGCTTAGCCGGTTGCTGGCTTTCGAGCCGCGAAGGTATCGCAGCCAGACCCGCGGCCGCAGCGAAAATCATTCCCAAGAACGAACGGCGATCGCTGGCATTCATCATTCTTATCATTGCTCACTCCCTGCCAAAACAGGAACCCTCAGTCGCCTCATGAGGCCTCCTCTGCATAAGGAAGAGGACCGATGCCAGCCCCCAGGCCGGCGCGACAAAATCCTTCCTGTTTCCTCCACCCGCGCCCGCGGCATCCCGATGATATAATGCGGCTCCCTATATTGTATGACCATCTTCTCCGGAAAATGGCCGGAATTCACCTGGGGCGACGGCATCCGCCTGGCGGGAATCTGCATCGCTGCATTGATCTTGATGTGGCTGCTGAAACTGATGACGCGATGGCTGGTGAAGCCCGCGGCGTCGCAGGGGCGGGTGGCGCTGATTCGCGAGGAGCAGACGCGCCGGCTCGCCGGAATCCTCAACACCGTTGGCGTGACGATAATTCTGGGAGCCGCCGTACTCACGGCGCTGGACGTCGCCGGGATTAACGTCACCCCGCTCGCTGCGGTGGCCGGCTTGGCCAGTGTGGGCATCGGCTTCGGCGCGCAAAATGCCATCCGCGACGTCGTCAGCGGTTTCCTGATTATCTTCGAGGATCAATACATCGTGGGGGACACCATCCAGATTGGCGACACCACGGGCCGCGTCGAACACCTCACCCTGCGGCGCACGGTCCTGCGAGATGCGCAGGGAGCGATGGTCACCATAAGCAACGGCGAGATCCGCAAGGTGGCCAATCTCAGCCGGGAATGGTCGCAGATCTTTGTGGATATTTCGCTGGGCCCGGACGCGCCGCTCGAGGTGGCTCTGGCCCTGCTGGAAAAAGCCGCGGGCGAATTCCGCTCCGACGCGACGTGGTCGCCGGCCCTGGTGGATGGCCCGCGAGTCCTCGGGGTGCAATCGCTCGAACGGGAATGCACGGTGATCCGCATGCAAGTCCGCACGCTGCCGATGCGCCAGGACGATGTGGGCCGCGAGCTTCGCCGCCGAGTTCAGAACCAATTCACGCAGAAACGGATTCCGCTCACCGCGCTGCGCCGAATCGAGTGGAGCAGCCGGGAAGTTTCCGAGCCGGGCCCCGGATTCGCGGCGGAACCGCGACAAGGAGGAGTGCCATGGGACAGGTGACATACGATCAGGTCAATTTGATGCTGCGGCTGTACGAACTGCGCCGCGAGCCGCGTTTGCGCGACGCGCGCTCGTGGTTCGTGCAACATTTCTACGCGGCCACCCCCGAAGAGATGGCGCAGAAGTTTCCCCCGGGAAGCACGGAGAACACCAATATCCGCATGGCCGTCAGCTATTGGGACATGGCGGCGAGTATCGCCAACCGCGGGCTGATTGACGACGAGCTCTTCTTCGAGAACAACGGAGAGGTCTGGGTGGTCTGGGACCGTATTCGCAACATCGTCCCAGCGTTGCGATCGTCCTTTCAAAACCCAACCATGTTCTCGAACCTGGAAGAATGCTGCCGACGCTTGGAAGCTTGGAGGGAGCGCAAGGCTCCCGGTTCGACGGCGGCGATGCGGAAAATGATGGAGCAGATGAGGGCCAGCGCAAAGTCAGCCTGAAATTGACGCTAAGGATCAGCGGTTAGAAGCGGTATTCCCCGAGAGGCTACTCGCAGAGCGAACGGGCTAGGTGATGTGGGTGTGCAGATCCGTCAGCTTGGCCTCCGCTGCGGATCCGGCCTGGCTGGCTTCATCCGGCAAGGCAATTTCCGTGCGGTTTCGCCCGGCGTTCTTCGCGCGATACAGAGCGGCATCAGCAATGCGGATCAATTCCTCGGCGCCGGCCGTGTTCCAGTCAGCAGCAGCGACGGCGCCGATGCTGAGCGTGATGCTCAAGGGACCCGCTTTTGTGTGGAACGGGGGCGAGGAAAAAGCCAGACGGATCTGCTCCGCGCGTCCGGCTGTTTTCCCCGGGGGGCACCCCGGCAACAGGATCAGGAATTCCTCTCCGCCGTATCGGCCGGCCACGTCATAGTCGCGCACCGAGCTCACAAAGCGCCTGGCGGCCTCCTGCAGAACTTCGTCCCCCACAGCATGCTCATGCGTATCGTTGATCGATTTGAAATGATCAATGTCGCATAGCAAGACGCCTACCGAGCCGCCCTCGCGCCG
>DASWCG010000173.1:0-9080 GCA_036390175.1 Candidatus Acidiferrales bacterium
AGCCCAGGTGTCGCGCGATGGAAAGTGGGTGGCGTACACCCTGGCGGTCCCCAATATGGAGGCCAACCGGAATGAAAGCAATATTTGGATGGTTCCGACGGCCGGCGGGGCTCCCCTGCAACTGACGCGCGGCGGACATGATTCTTCGCCGCAGTGGTCGCCGGACGGAAAAACCATCGCGTTCCTTTCGTCGCGCGATGGCGGCTCGCAGATTTACCTGCTTTCGACCGAAGGAGGCGAACCGGCTCCGCTGACGCGTCTTTCAACCGGCGCGGACCTGGTGAAATGGTCGCCCGACGGGAAACTGCTGGCGTTCACTTCGTGGGTCTATCCGGATTGCCAGGACGATGCGTGCAACAGCGCGCGCGACGCCGAACGGGGGAAGAGCAAGGTGCAGGCCCGAATCTACGATCACCTGCTGTTTCGCCACTGGACGCACTGGAACGAGGGCAAACGCAGCCATTTGTTCGTGGTGGCGGCCGACGGCGGCGCTGCGCCGCGCGATTTGACTGCCGGCGCCGATTACGACGTGCCTCCCGACGAGCGCGGCGGCCCGGAAGACATCGCCTTCTCGCCGGACAGCAAGGAACTGTGCTTCACGGCGGTGACCGACAAAATGGAAGCCATCAGCACGAACGGCGATTTGTTTCTTGTGGCCGCAGGCGGGGGCGAGCCAAAGCGCATCACGACGAATCCGGGGTTCGACGGGAGCCCGGTTTATTCTCCGGACGGGCGCTTCATCGCCTACCACGCGCAGTTTACGCCCGAGTATGAATCGGACCGCTGGCGCGTGATGGTGTACGACCGGCAGAGACACAACCACGAGAACCTCACCGAGCGCTTCGACCGCAGCGCGACGAACCTGACGTGGTCGGCGGACAGCAAGACGCTGTATTTCTCCGCCGAGGACCGCGCGCAAGTGCCCATCTATTCGATGGCAGCGAAAACCGGCGCCGAGCCCAAGGCCATCGTCGGCGAGGGAAGCAACGGAAGCGTAACGTTCAGCGGCGATGGGCGGACGATGGTGTTCACGCGCGCAACCATGACCATGCCCGCGGAAATCTTTGCGGCGGCGAGCGATGGCAGCGGCGCGCGCCAGCTCACGCATCACAACGATGGGCGGCTGGCCGCACTCGACTTGAATCCCCCCGAGCCGTTCTGGTTCGATGGGGCCGACGGAGCGAAGGTTCAGGGGATGCTGGTACGCCCTCCGCACTTCGATCCAGCCAAGAAGTATCCGATGCTTCTGCTGATTCATGGCGGGCCGCAGAATATGTGGGCCAACGCGTGGAGCTACCGCTGGAATCCGGAAGTGTTTGCCGCGCCGGGATACGTCGCGGTGATGATCAACCCGCGCGGCTCGACGGGGTACGGCCAGAGGTTCACCGACGAGATACGCGATGATTGGGGAGGCAGGGCGTATCAGGATTTGATGAAAGGCGTGGACTATGTGGTGGGGCAATATCCGTACGTGGACGGCTTGCGCATCGCCGCGGCGGGCGGGTCGTTCGGCGGCTACATGGTCAACTGGATGGCGGTGCACACCGGCCGTTTCAAAGCTTTCATCAGCCACGCGGGCATCTTCGACAAGATGGCCATGTACGGCTCGACCGAGGAACTCTGGTTCGAGGAGCATGACATGGCGGGAACACCCTGGACGAATCCGGCGAGCTACTCGAAATGGTCGCCGCTGACGTATGCATCAGAGCTCGGGAAATACAAAACGCCGACGCTGGTGATTTGCGGCGAGCGGGACTTCCGCGTGCCGGACACGCAAAGCCTGGAATTCTTCACCGCCCTGCAGCGCCAGGAAGTGCCTTCAAAACTGGTTGTCTATCCGGATGAAGGGCACTGGATCCTGAAGCCGCAGAACAGCCGGCTCTGGCACAAGACGTTTCTGGATTGGCTGGCGACTTATCTGAAGTAGCCGGACCTCTTTTCGAGCCGATTTATTGACCCGGTTGGAGTTTCTTAATCAAGGCGTCCGCTTCTTCGGCAGAAAACCACCACGGATTGTAATCGGGCGGATGATCAAAACCATTGGCGATCCTGCCGGCCAATTTAGGAATCTGGCTCGCGGCTCCCATGAGCCCCAGAACATGAGGCGGGGGAGGGGTCAGCAGGGAATTCGTCCACTTCACCACCCAGTCCGCGTACCGGATGAACTCGTGGAAGGTCTTCTGCATCCAGTCGGCATCAAAGGGTTTCTTGCCTTGCTCCAGAATGCGATCGAGATAGATTTTCGCGCACTTGCATGCGGTGTTCGATCCCTGTCCGGTGATGGGATCATTCAGAACAACAACGTCACCCATGCCCATGGCCAGGCGCCCCGAAGGAAGTTTACAAATGGGTTTGCGGACACACGGCGGAAACCTGCCGGTCAGAACTCCATTGTCATCCGTCAATTCGATGTTGGGGCAACGCTCCGCTTCCCAAGGCATGAATTTCTGCAATATCTCCTTGCTTCGCCGGAGGTGCTGCTGCGGCGTCTTCACGTCCTGCCAGCAATCCATCGGCCCGCCAGGAACGCCCTCAAAGACCATGATTTCGCACGGCCCGTTGACCGTCAATGCAGGGAACACGAAGTATTCCCCGACTCCCGGGATCAAGTTGAACGAAACCGCAGTGAACGGCTTGCGCGGAACGATCTTCGTAATGTACGTCAGCGCCAGAGCCCGCATGGGCTTGTCGAATGGCGACCTGCCCGCATCGCGCGGAAACAACTGGCTGATCTCCGCCTTCCCCGCCGCCACCAGGACCAAATCATTGCTTTTCGCGCAATCTTCCAGGTCCTGGGCGGCCGCTTCTTTGTGGACAACTTTACCGCCCCGCTTGGCAAACTCCTCGAGCCAGCCGGCAAACTTCAGCCGCTGGTCCACAGACTGGCCGTAATGATCCAGCTTCGCTTCCCAAAAAAGCGCCCGGCCTCCGTCCGGCCCGGGAACGGAAAATGACATTCCTTCGGTGATGGGGGATTCTTTTTCCCAGAAGTTGATGCCCAGGTCTCGTTCGATCTGAAGCGAATTGTGAAACATGAATTGGCTGGAGCTCACTCGTCCGTTGCGGATTTGTTGCGCCGTGCGGCTCGATACGACGGTGACTTCGTAGCGTTGCTTTTGCAACCCCAGCGCCAATTGCAGGCCTGATTGCCCGGCGCCCACGATAGCGATTCTCCTCATGGCTTGCTCCTCCTGCTGTTCCGCACATCGTCCGTGCGCTGCAAAACACGCTGATTCACACGACCGCCGCCGCACGTACTTCCCAACGGGGCCGTATGATAGTATCTGCTGCGAAAAATACAAGTTTCCTGTTTGCCCGCCAATTCGTGAGGGAGGTAACCATGGAGGGCCTGAAAGGAAAGGTGGCCATTGTCACCGGCGGCGCAACGATGATCGGCGCGCACGTGGTCCGCGCCTTTCACAAGGAGGGGACGAGAGTTGTCATCGCTGACATTGATGCGCACGGCGGGCAAGCCGTCGCGGATGAATTTGCCGGCAGCGTCCTCTTCGTAAAAACCGACCTGGGCGACGACCAGCACATTGCGGCATGCGTCGAGCGGACTGTGGCCACGTTTGGCGGCGTCGATTTTCTGGTGAATGTGGCGTGTAATTATGTGGATGGCGGCATCGGCGCGTCGCGCCGGGACTGGCTCGATAGTTACAACATCAACGTGGTCGGCGGGGTGATGATGTTGAAGGCCGTTCGCCCGCAGATGATCCGGCGAGGCGGCGGCGCGGTGGTGAACTTCGGGAGTATCAGCGCGAAGGTTGCGCAGCGCGGACGCTGGCTCTATCCGGTGAGCAAAGCGGCGATCCTGCAGGTCACCCGCAACGAAGCCATGGATCTCGCGGGCGACAACATCCGCGTCAACTCGGTCTCGCCGGGCTGGACGTGGTCCAAGGTGATCGCGGAGCTCACCCGCAACAACCGCGCCAAAGCAGATTCCGTTGGCGCGCCCTTCCATTTGCTGGGACGGGTCGGCAGCCCCGAGGAAATCGCGCAGGCCGTGCTGTTCTTGTGTTCCGCTGATTCCTCTTTCATCACCGGAACGGACGTCGCCGTAGATGGCGGCTACACGGCCATGGGGCCGGAACGAACGGAGGAGGCCATTCCAAAACTGGCGGAATAGCCACGCGCATGGCAAGGTTTGACGAGAAAGAGTTTCGGCGAGTCCTGGGACAATTTGCCACGGGCGTCACGATCGTTACCACCCGCGGCAAAGACGGCCGCCCCGCCGGCGTCACCGTCAATTCGTTTACCTCCGTTTCTCTGAAGCCGCCGCTCGTGCTGTGGTGCCTGACGCGACAGTCGCAGAACCTTTCCGTCTTCCGGAAAGCCAGCCACTTCGCGGTCAATATTCTCGCCGCAGACCAGCACGCCCTTTCCCGCAAGTTTGCTTCCGGGGCTCGCGACAAGTTCGAAGGGGTTGAATACGAAGAAGGAAAAGCAGGAGTTCCCTTACTGAAGGGAGTGACTGCCCGGCTGATTTGCCGGAAGCTTCGGCGCCTCGACGGCGGGGATCACGATATCTTTCTGGGCAAGGTGGAGGAATACAGCCGGACGGACGGAAAACCCCTGGTCTTCCATTCCGGCCGCTACCACATTGTTACGCACCATCCCGACCTTCCGGGATAGCCGTCGCGATCATTCAGCCTTTCTTGCGAATCCCCTGCGCTCTTATGGCGCGAGAGCGAGCTTTCCTGTTCCATGCCGCGGATTGATTTCGCTTATCGAAAATGCTAGTCTCCGCGCGACATTGCTCGATTAGGGGAAGGGGAGAAATGCGAAACAAACTTTTCCGGCTCACCACGGGAGCATTGTTTCTGCTTGTCTTCTTTTCGGCACATGGGTACGCGCAGCAACTGGCCACGGCACGGGTGACCGTTACGGACTCGAGTGGCGGGTTTGTCGCCGGGGCCAGCGTTACGCTGAGCAACGCGGATACCGGCGTCAAGCGCACGGCCTCTACGGGCGAGAACGGCCTAGCCGTGATTTCCGACGTCCCCCCTGGCAATTATAATCTGACCACCGAACATGCTTCCTTTGCTTCCCGCACGCTCAAGGTTCAGCTTCTGGTCGGCCAGGTGGCCTCGTTCGACGTTTCCCTTGCGGTTGCAGGCCACGAAGAAAAAGTCGAAGTGAGGGAAGCAGTGCAGTCCGTCGAAGTGGAGAAGGCCGAGCTGAGCCAGGTGATTGAAACCAAAAAGATCGCCGACCTGCCAATCCAGGGGCGCGAGTTCATCGATTTCGCCCTGCTGACTCCTTCCGTCAGCGTCGGACGCAGCACCGCGGTGGGCGCTCAGTCGCCCTTTACCGAGACGGTTCTGAAATTGAGCTTCGCCGGAGTTCGCGAGAGCCACACCACGCTGATCACGCAGGACGGCATCGACTACACGACCAGCATCTCCGGAGTGCAGCGCGTAACCCCTTCTCAGGACTGGGTGCAGGAGTTCCGCGTGGTGACCAGCCCTTACACGGCCGATACCGGCCGCAGCCTCGGTGCGATCGTCAACACGGTCATCAAATCCGGAACCAACGACCTGCACGGCAGCCTCTATGAATTCTTCCGCAACGATGCTCTCAATGCAAAGAACACGCTCTCCGCTCCGGGCTTCACTACCTTCCGGTTCAACCAGTTCGGCGGGAATCTCGGCGCTCCGATTGTCCGGGATAAGCTGTTCTATTTCACCGGCTATGAAGGCCAGCGCAGGGGGGAGTCACCGGTCTATTCTTCTTTCATTCTGAATTCCATCAATGGCATCAATGCCGTGAAACAGGCCTTCCATTTGCAGCCGGAAAGCCTCTCTTCGATTCTGCAGACCGACAATTACGACAAAGCGATCGGCAAGCTGTCCGCCAACCTCAACAGCATGAATTATCTGGGCGTGACCTACGTCTTCAACGATGTCCGTAAGAAGAACGCCAGAGGCGCGGCTCCCGGCGAAGGTCTTCCGTCATCGTACCGGGATAACCCCGTCCGGGACCAAACCCTCTACGGCAGCCTGCTCCACGTCGCTTCTCCGAACTTGATCTTTGATTCCTCCGCGCAATTCGGTGTGCGCACCTTCCATCTGACTCCGGTTGGGGCGGGACTTGAACCGGCCATAAACATCCCCGACCTCTTTTTCGGGGGCGGTTTCGTCGGCAGCTTCAAGTATTATCAGGAGAAACGAGTCCAGTTGATCGAAAACGTGAGCTACCATCACGGGATGCATTCCTTCAAGTTCGGCGGTGAATTCCATCAGATCTGGTCTCAGACGCAGGATCCTCTCTTCAGTCCCGGCTTTGCCATTTTCTCGCCACAAAGCTTCTTCGGCGCACCGCCTTTCCCCGCGCCGACGGCCTTGTTGTTTCTTTTTATGGAGCCGAAGCAGTTCTTCGGCCAGCAAATTCCGCCGCGAACGCTGCCTTTTTCCTCCGGACTTTTCGCCGGCCCGTCTCAGCAGGCATTCACGGACGGCGTAAGTCTGGATTACAACCATCACATCCTGGGGATGTATGCGCAGGATTCCATCAAGGTGACGCCTAGCTTCACTTTCAACATCGGGCTGCGCTACGAATTCGAAACCATGCCCTCCGCTCAGCAGGCAAAGCTCCAGGCGCCGGGCGGCAATCACTTCACCGATTACAAGGATGTCCAGCCCCGGGCGAGCTTCGCCTACGCCTTCAATCACAGAAAGGGCGTTGTCCGCGGAGGATACGGGATTTTCACCGCTCCTTTTGTCTTCAGCGATCTTCTGGTGAGCTGGATCGGGGCCTCCGAGTTCACTTACATGCAGCAGCCTTTGCTTCCGCAGTTCTCGGACCCGCAGAACCGCTTGATTGGTTTGGGAGCTTCCGGGGCTGTAGGTGTGATCCCGGCTCCGCCTCTGGGGCCGGGGCCGTTTGGCACTTGCCCGACGCCGAACCAGGCCTTTGCACAGTTCACGCAAACAGGGGCCTACCCCCCACCATTTTCGCCCTCACCAGGCCCTCCATGTCTGGCACAGTTCCCCCTGGGCTATGCCAACCGGGATTTCCAACGGCCATCGGCTCAGCAGGCCAGTCTCGAGGTGGAGCATCAACTGGTGAAGGATTGGGTCATCTCCGCCGGCTACCAGTACGTTCATGGCATACGCCTGCCCATCTACTTGAGCATCAATGGCGAGCCCAACGGACAAACGGTAAACGGCGTGCCTATCAGCTGCCCCCTGCCGCCCGGATATCCTGCGGGAAAGACATTCTTCTGCCCGAATAATTTCAGCCCGGGATTTGGCTTTGCGCTGCTGGCGACCCCGCAGGGCTATTCGATCTACCACGCCGGCATACTCAGCGTTCGGAAATCGTTTGCCAATCACTACTCGGTTTTAGCCAACTACACCTGGTCAAAATCGATCGACATCGAGACGACCGTCAATCTCCCGAACTCCCCGGAGGATTTCACGCATATCAATCGGGACCGCGCCGTGGGCGACAACCACATCCCCCACCGGCTTACGGTCGCTCTCCTCGGTGAAATGCCCGACACTGTGAATCCCGTACTGCGGCATTTCAATGCCTCGATCATCACCACCGTGCAGAGCCCGCGCCGTTCGACGATCAACGCCGGGTTTGACACCAACGGCGACAACTTCCCGTTCCCTGACCGTGTGGGGTTCATCGGACGCAACACCTATGTCGGCGACAATTTCGCCGACGTGTCTCTGCGCATTCAGCGCGGCTTCCACTTCAATGAGAAGGTCAAGGGCGAGGGCAGCGTCGAATTCTTCAACCTCCTGAACAAGGTGAACGTGGAAGATGTGGACCACGTCTACGGGCTGGCCGAGTTTGCCGGGCCTGTGCCCCAGCACTTCGGTGACGGGATCACGTCGCCTGGAAACCCGAGCTTCGGCACGCCGAAGTTCGTGGGGCCGGCGCGGCAGATTCAGCTATCGTTTCGGGTCTCTTTCTAAGGATCGCAGCAATCCAGGGGCCGGGGATTTGGTGGCCCGGAGGCGAAAGACCCCGGGCCGCAGTTGCCGGCCTCTCCCACACCCGGCAGCGTCACACTGGTATTGGGGCAAAACGATGATCAAGCCGTACACTGCAGTCGGGCTGATTCCCACGGTTCGCGGCATCCGGAAGCGCAAAGACATCCAGACGAATCTGGAGCACCTCAAGCACCTGGTGAAAGCCGCCAGTTGGCTTTCCTCTCTGGACCTCCCCGTGCGTCTCATCGCGTTTCCCGAGGGCGCCCTGCAAGGGTTCAACGACGAGGTATTGGATGCAGACCACGTCAAGTTTGCGCGGGAATGTGCGATTGACATTCCCGGGGACGAAACCGAAGCGCTTGGCAAGATCGCGCGCGAATATGACGCGTTCGTTATGGCCCAGGCCAAAGCGCGTCACCCAGATTTGAAAGACAGATTCTTCAATGTGGGCTTTATCCTCAGCCCCAAGGGCGAGGTGATCCTGAGGCACTACAAAGTCTCCCCGCTGTTTCCCGTCGAGCACTCCGTTTGCCCTCACGACATTTATGACTGGTGGATCAAGAAATACGGGCGAAATCTCGATGCGTTCTGGCCGGTGGCCGACACGGAAATCGGGCGTCTGGGAATCATGATGGCCAACGAGGGGTCCTACCCCGAAAATGCCCGGGCGTTGGCCATGAATGGCGCTGAGGTCGTCTACCGCGCTTCCTATCCGCACCCGGCGACAGGCAATGAGTTCTTCGAGATTCAAAGCCGGGCGCGCGCCCTGGATAACAACCTCTATATCGTTGCCCCCAATATGGGGACGTATTATTTGTTCCCGGAAGAGACCACGCCGATTGATACGTTCGGAGGGCGTTCCTTCGTCATTGATTACAAAGGGCGGATTGTTGGCCGTCAGGATTACGGCGCGGGCTCCACCTATGTGGCCGGCGTGATTGACATCGAAGCGCTCCGCGATCACCGCGCGCGGGCCCAGTGGGACAACTGGATGAAGGACCTCCGCACGGAGCTCTATCAGATCTTGTACGAAGACCCCATCTACCCCAAGAACCTCTACCTCGACCGCGTCCCGATGAAACATGCCGAGTACCGCGAGAAGGTGATCAAGCGGCAGATTAAGCTGATGCA
>DASWCG010000174.1:0-4087 GCA_036390175.1 Candidatus Acidiferrales bacterium
GTCGTCCGCCTCGACGTGCATCTGGCGAGCGCCGGCGAGGTCTTTTTCGATTTGCTTCCACTCGCGGTGCTTGGCGACGAGTTCGGAAAGCTCGGCGTGCTGCCTGGCGAGCTTCTGATAGCGCGCCGAATCGGCGAGGACATCGGGCGAAGAAATCTGCCGGGTCAACTCGTCGTAGCGAGCTTCGAGCTGATCGAGTTTTTCAAATATCGTAAGCGTGGCCATGTCGAATCCTTTTAGGGAAAATCCGAAACTTGAAATATGAAATCCGAAAGAAGAAACAGCCCCGCGGCTACCCCAAGGAATAGGGTCGGGAGAGGAACCAGCTAATAGAACGCAGCTTGCATGGCAATCTTGCCAAGCTTCAGGGTAGACCGAATGGACGCAAAAATCAATTGGATGCTGGTGAGCTGTGACTTGCGACTCGCGGTTCGTGGACGAGTGCGTCAGCGTACGCCAGAACAGCACCGGCCAAAGCTTATGCTATAGAGGTTTCCTTGGGCGGGGCAAAAGCGCGGTCGATGCGGAAGAGGACATATGCGGTGGCCGTGCCGGCGAGGATCGTTGCCAACACCGTGAGCGCTGTTTGGAAATTCCGCGGGACGCCATTCGCGCTATTCAGTCTGAACAGCTCGCTGAGAAATCGCAGCCATCCCGAGCGAGCCGTCAAGTTTTCCGGAAAGAGAGTGAATATGAGTGCGAAGAGCAAGGCCAGCGCCCCGCCGCAAACCGACCACGGCAAGGCGCTCCCCCATTGCAGAACCTTTGCAAGCCATCTCAGTAAGAGAGCCAAACCAAGAGTGCACAGCCACCCGTAAGCGAGGACGAAAAAGACGGCAGCAAGAAAGCCGCGGGTATCGGGAGTCAGAAGGTAGTCCAAGCTTTTCGGCGCGGCGACGAAACGGGCGGCCGCAAAGAAAAAGCTGCCGCAGACCCAGGCGGCCAGGTAATAGGCCAGGCTTCCGCGGCGGGTCATATGCGGCGCTGGATGTTGGGGAAATCGAGCCAGACCTTCACGCCGCAGAAATGCGAGCCTTCCGTGCAGATGGGCGTGGCGATGCCTGCGCGAAGATGACAGGGCGGGCCGATGAATCGCGCAATTTCCGGGTGGACCTCGCGGAGCTGGGCGACCTCTTCCAGGGATGCCTGGTAAATTTCTTCCTGCGCATTGAAGCAGGTGCGCATGGTCCATTTGTGGAGCAGGTGAAGCAGCGAGCCGGTCTCGATCAGGCGAATCGCTTTGGCATTGGGCAGGAGATACAGAGCGAATTCGCGCGGGACGCCGCGGCCGAGTAGTTCATTCTTGGCCGCCCATGCTTCGGCCATGGCGCGCTGATAGACTTCGCGGGCGCGCGGGTTGCCAGCAATCAGCATCGGAGTGATGTAGTCGGGCTCGCGCGTGTCGGTGAGGACGAGTAAGGGACGCGAACCCGGGACCATGCGGTGCCGCTGATCCTGGCTGTCGGCGGTGTGACTGATTTTCTTGGCGAAGGTGTAGTTGGCATGCTGCAGCGCGCGCATCATGGGCGCGTGGACGCCGATGTTGAGCGTCTGCAAGCGATACGGATTTCGAGCGGGATTCAGGAGGCGATCGGCGGCTTCAGCGTCGGGGCACTCCTGCTCCGTGAGGCCCACCACCGCGCGGTAGGCTTCCGCCATGACGCGCGGGGTATTCGCCGAATAATCCAGCAATATCGATGTTCTGCCTTGGAGGCGCGCGTCAAACTCGCGCGCGAAGGTTTCCGCGTGTGGCGGGCGTGCGGCGGTATCGTCCCACTCGGGCAAATCCTCCATCGGATCGGTGTCAAAACGATCGAAAAACTGCGGATCGTTTTCGCGGACGCGCGCGACCATTTCGCCGATGACCTGGCGCGCCTCGCTCGGCGTATCGGAGGCCGCGTGCATACGCCACAATCGATGGAGGACGATGCCGGAAAGCGTGTGCACCATAGTGGTGAATGCCGCGACGGGGAGAACATAGCGCGCCACTTCGATGGCGCGCTTTTCGGCGGCGCGGTCCACTTTTTGCACGCGCTTTGGGTGGGACATCGCGCTGACGTGCCAGATATCCCCGAGAATGGCGCGAGCGTCCGCTGTCAGGAGCGCCGTCAGCTCGCGGTAGTAATCCCAAGCACGCGCCACAGAACGTTCGTAGATGGTGCGTGCCTGCGCGCCAAATGTTCCGGAAGGCGGTGGCACGTAGGCCTGGGCGCGGTCGAGACGCACGTAGCGCTGGCTCTGCTGCTCGGAATTGTAGAAGGGATGCGCGTGAAGGAATGACCAGACGAACTGGCGGGTGACATTCTCGAGGCCGAATTCAAAGTGGGCGTGTTGATAAACGGTGTGGTGCCCGCCATAGAATGTTGCTGCGCCGATATTGACGCGCTGCTTTTCTGAAATTTCCTGCGGGCCGATGAGACGCGGGGAATAGCAGGTACGGGCTGCAGCGATGGCCGAGTCAAACGGGTGGGCGAAAGAGTTTCGAAGCGTTACGCGCGGCGCGGCCGTTTCCACGAGGGGTGCCGCGGCGGCGCTTTCGGAAGCTCTCGCTTGAGAGGACATTGTGCGGCAGCATTTTACACCCGCAGGGCGAAGAAAACCTTGCAGATATCACCGGTGGGTATTGTCAGAGGGACACGCGCGTCCGCAAAGCAATTCCATACCGGGGGAAAGATACGGGAGTGCGAAACAAGAAACAGCAGCTACTTCTTGCCGGCTGTTTTTGCGTCCGCTGCCTTTTGACTCGCTGCCTTGGCGTTTGCGTATTTCCTCTGGAACCGCTCGACGCGTCCGGCAGTATCCACGAGCTTCTGTTTGCCGGTGAAGAAGGGATGGCAGTTTGAACAGATTTCTACGCGGAGGAACTCGCCTTTGACCGTCGAGCGAGTCTTGAACGTGTGCCCGCATGCGCAGTGAACGGTGACAGGGTGATAATCGGGGTGGATTCCTGCTTTCATGGGTGCTCCCGTCAAGCGCGGCCGGTCTGCACGGCTCTTCCCTGAAATCGTCGGAGAGGCTACAGCCGCGTCGCTAGGCCGCGAGACAATCAGACATCATACTTGAGTTCCGGTGTTTTTGCGAGCGGCTGCGCTCGGGGAGTCCGGGTTCACGCAACAAACGCGCAGCCGATGCGCATCGGGCCGCTGACCGTGCGCTGCACATAGACGCGCCGCAGAGTGACTCGAACGGGGGGGAGAATGGGCACGTGCAGGACCGCAGGAAATGTTTCGTTCAGTTCTTCAGAGGAATCGAACTGCAAACCGACTCCGCCGAAACCAAGATCGAGCACGCGAGCGGTTTTGCGGGCAGCGTCTCCCACCACAGCGTAGGCGCGCGTTCCCACCAGGGAAACGCGCTCGGCACGACGGTGCTCGGAGGATGGCTTTGAAAGCGAAGCCGGCGGAACGAATGACTCTACGGGTGCCCGGGGCGGCGGAATAGCCGAGCCGGCCGCCACTGCCGCAGCCTCCGCTTTCTTTTCGACGGGCTTCTGGTGATTCTGCGGAACCGGCGAAGGTGCGGGAGTCGCCGCCGGGGGCTTCACGAGGATTGGGCCGGCCGTGGAATTCTCCGTCGGAGGAGGCGCGACTTCCGGACGATGATTCATATGCTTGAGACGATAAAGGCGTTCGTCCGCGACGCGAATGAGAATTTCGCCCTGCTCACCATCCTGAGGATAAACCGCGACGCCATGATCGAGGCCGACGGCAACGCCGAGTTTGAGTGAGCGCACGGCGTCTTCAAACGCAACGCGGACGCGGCGGCCCAGCGCAGCGGCCTGGTCGGCGTCGGCCTGCGGAAGCAACAATGCGAATTCGTCTCCGCCCATGCGAAAGGCATAGTCCGAAGTACGCATGCACTTCTTCAAAGTTTGTGCCGCGAGGCGCAGCACTTCGTCACCCTGTGGATGGCCAAACTGGTCGTTGACTTCCTTGAAGCGGTGCAGGTCCATGATAACCAGCGCGAGTTGCTGGGAATGGCGCCGCGCACGATTCAATTCCTTCTCGAAGTACTCGTTGAACAGGCGGCGATTGTAGAGGCCCGTAAGGGCGTCAGTGGCCGCATCCATTTGAAGTTTCTTGAGCTC
>DASWCG010000175.1:0-9173 GCA_036390175.1 Candidatus Acidiferrales bacterium
AGATTGAATTTCTGCTCCGTGGCGCCCAGTTCCACGTCGGCCTCGAGAACCACCGAGTCGTAGGCCACCAGCAGCGGATACAGCAGCTCGTGAATGGAAATGGGCTGATTGTTCGCCAGGCGCGAACGAAAGTCTTCGTGCTCGAGCATGCGCGCGAGACGGTACTTCGCGCAGAGCTTGACCATTTCGTGCCCGGTGAGTTTGCCCAGCCAATCGTTGTTGTAGCGGATCTCCGTTTTCTTGGGGTCGAGAACTTTGTAGACCTGCTGGAGATACGTCTTGGCGTTTGTCCGCACCTGCTCACGGGAGAGCGGCGGGCGCGTTTCCGACTGGCCCGTGGGGTCGCCCACCATGGCCGTGAAATCGCCGATCAAGAAAACCGCGGTGTGGCCGAGGTCCTGAAAATGCTTCAGCTTGCGGATCACTACGGTGTGGCCCAGGTGAATATCCGGCGCCGTGGGGTCCACGCCCAGTTTGACGCGCAGGGGTTTGCCGGTCTTGCGCGATACATCGAGCTTGGCGCGAAATTCGTCTTCGGGAATGATCTCCGCGACGCCTTTGCGCAAGTAGGCGAGTTGCTCGTCGACTTCTTTGAATACGGGCTTGGTTTTCGGTTTCGGCATAGTGGGTGGCGAGAGTCCGATCCTTTACTTCAAGTGAGCAGCACGCGGCGGCCCTCGATGCGATAACGGCCTTCGAGAACGATGCGCACGGCTTGGGAATAAATGCGGTGCTCTTCTTTCAAGATTCGCTCCGACAGAGATTCTACCGTGTCTTTGTCGAGAACGGGCACGGGCACTTGCAGAAGGATCGGCCCGGCGTCGAGATTCTCGTCCACGAAGTGCACGGTGCAGCCGGAAACCTTCGCGCCGAACTCCAGCGCCTGGCGCTGCGCTTCGAGCCCCGGAAACGCGGGGAGCAGCGACGGATGAATATTCAAAATGCGATGGGGAAACGCGGCCACAAAATAGGGCGAGAGCAAGCGCATGTACCCGGCCAGGCACACCAGGTCCACACGCTTTCCCTGGAGTGCGGCAGCCACTTGCCGATCGTACGCTTCACGTTCGAGGCCTTTCGAGGGAATCACCCGCGCCTCGATGGCGCGCCGCCGCGCCCGCTCGATTCCCGGAGCGCCTTCGCGGTTGCTGATGACGACGGCGATCTCCGCGTCCGGGATGCGCCCGGCGGAAACGCTTTCTGCCAGCGCCTCAAAATTCGAGCCGCGCCCGCTTAGCAGCACTCCGATACGCTTGGGCATAAGCAAAGTACGCTAGCACAAGCGCAGCGCCCCGCCAAACAACGGGATGATCCTGCAAGGGACACGGCTCGCGATGACGACCGTGTCCTGCAGGGTTTCTAGAAATGTCCTCAGCGGAAGTTTCAGCTCCGCGGCTTTGGAAGGAATTCGGCGAAGATGATGTAGTGCCCGGCAGCATCCTTGACGCCAATCTCCCGGGAGCCGTAAAAGGTCTTGCGCTCCGGCAGAACCAACTCCACGCCTTTCATGGCGGCGATGAGGGGGTCCAGTTTTTCGACTTCGATGAAGAGAAACGTCGGCCCCTTCCTGGCAATCTGCGAGATTGCGGGGTCGTCTTTCTCCTGGCTTGCAAACGTCTGGTACATGATTTCGGTCCCGTCCTTCTGGAGCATCAGGAATCCGATCTTGTTTCCATCCGGCACTTGCGCCGCGTTGCTGAACCCCATGCGCTCGGTCCAGAATTTCAGGCACGGCTCAATCTCTTCCACATAGAGCACCGGGGTAATCCTCTTCACGTGAATCATATTTGCCTCCGCATGGGATTTCGGCCGGGCGGGGGCAGCGCAAGAAGCAGGGCCAGGCCCGCCAGTCCGGTGGTGAGAATTCGCATGTCCGCTTTCCTCCTTGCCAATTCGGCGCCACTAGTCTAAATTAGACTACAGCTAGACTAGACCGGCCAACCGGTCCTGTCAAGGAGAAAATGATGACTGCTCCAAACCGCCGTCTCGAAGACCTGATCTCCGTCGGACCCGCCGTCCTGCGCGATTTCGAGTTGCTGGAGATCCACTCGGTCTCGCAGGTTGCGCGGGCCAATCCCAAAAAGCTTTACGAAAAGCTGTGCCGGGTCACCGGCCAGCGCCACGATATCTGCTGCCTCGACGTTTTCTCAGCCATTGTTGCCCAGGCGCGCAACCCGCGGCTCCCTGCCGAGCAATGCCAATGGTGGTATTGGACCCGGCGGCGAAAGGCCACCGGGAAAGCGAAAGATGCGCGGAAGTAACTCCGCGCGGCGCGCGCTCACCACGCCGGACCTGGTTCTGCTGAGCTTGCTTGCCGAGCGCCCGATGCACGGCTACCAGGCCAAACTCGAGCTGGAGCGCCGCGAAGTGCGCGACTGGGCGGGAATCTCCCGCCCGCAAGTCTATTACTCGCTTAAAAAACTGGTTCGCTGCGGCTTCATCCGCGCCGCGAAATCTCACGATCCTGCTGCGGGTCCCGAGCGAACCGTGTTTGCCACGACGGCCAGCGGCAGGGCGGCGCTGGCCAAAGCTCTCGAGCGCGAGGACTGGACTGCCCAGCGCGACCGGCCGGCGTTCCTCACCTGGATGGCGCTTTCCTGGCAAGCTCGCCCGGGAACATTTCGCAAGCAGATTCGCCGCCGCCGGGCATTCTTGGAAAAACAACTGGCGCGCGAGGCCGCCGTCTTGCAAAGCGTCAAAGAGGAAGTAGGCCACCCCTACCATGAAGCGGTCTGGATGATCAGCCTCGTCATGGATCAATTTGAGCTGGAGCTTCGCTGGCTGAAGAAGCTGGAGCGAGAACTCCCCCTGCGGAAGCCTGCGCGTCATCCGGAGTATGCTTCCGCCAAACCAAACGAGGCGTAATCAGAGGTCCAGACTGCCGGAATAGACGACGCGATTTTTGTTCGGCGCGGCGCGCTCAACGCGGCCGATGCGGAAGAATTTCTCGCGGCGGTGCTTCAGCTCCGCTTCCACTTTGGCGAGGTTTTTCGCCGGGACGACGAGGATGATTCCCACGCCGAGGTTGAAGGTCTTCAGCAGCTCATCGCGCTCCATCGTTCCGAGTGCGGCGAGGTAGTGAAAGATGGGAGGCACCGGCCAGGAGCCCAGCTCGACGACGGCCCGGGTGGTCGCGGGCAGGACGCGCGGCAAGTTGCCGGGAATGCCGCCGCCGGTGATGTGCGCGAGCGCCGAGAGCCATCCGCGGGCGATGATACTTTTCAGCGCGGATGCGTAGCAGAGATGCGGCTTCAGCAGCTCCGCGCCGATTTTATTCTGCACCTCGGCGACGTAGGTGTCCGGCTTCAGCCGGGCGACCTCGAAGACGAGTTTGCGCGCGAGGGAATAGCCGTTGGTGTGCAGCCCGGCTGAAGGCAGCGCGAGCAGGAGGTCGCCCGCGCGCACGTTTTTTCCTGTAAGGATGCGCTTGCGCTCGACGGCGCCGACAATAAACCCGGCGATGTCGTATTCGCCCGGCGCGTAGAAGTCGGGCATTTCCGCGGTCTCGCCGCCAATGAGCGCGCAGCCGGCTTGTTTGCAGGCGCGGCTCATTCCTTCGACAAGCTGCTCGACCACCGCCGGATCGATCTTGCCCATCGCCAGGTAATCGAGAAAAAACAGCGGCATAGCTCCCTGGCTGAGAATGTCGTTGATGCAGTGGTTGACCAGGTCGGCGCCGACGGTCGAGTGGACGCCCATGGCCATGGCAATTTTCAGTTTTGTGCCGACGCCGTCGGCGCTGGAGACCAGCACGGGGTCCTTCCAGCGCTTGCGGTCGAGCGCGTAGAGCGCGCCGAAGCTGCCGATTCCGCCCAGCACGCAGGGGGTGAAGGTCCGTCCGGCCAGGCGGCGGATGCGCTGCTTGGCATCGTCGGCGGCGGCGATGTCCACTCCTGCGTCGGCGTATCTCACGGAACGGTTCGCGTTCTTCCTAATAGGAGGCGAAAAGCAGGTCGTTGATATAGGTCAGAACGTCTTGAACAGCCGGCCCCAGCGCACCAGATGCGGGTGGATCAGCGCGCGCGCATAAGCGAGAACGCGTCCGCGAATCTGGCCCGGCTCCCAGGCGCTTTCCGGCGCGTCCACGGACATGTAAATCACCACCGGCGTGCCGATAATCGCGGAGCGCGGCACGAACCCCCAGTAGCGGCTGTCGTAGGAATTTCCACGATTGTCGCCCATCACAAAGTAGCTTTTGGGAGGCACCTTGAGTGGCCCGCGGCGCTCGTTGGGGTCCATCGGATCGGTAAGATAAGGTTCCGTCAGGCGCTTGCCGTTGATCCACACCGCGCCGTCGTGGATCTCGAGCGTGTCGCCCGGCATGCCGATGACGCGCTTGACCAAATCCGGCGAATCGGGATTGAACGGCGGACGGAAAATGATCACCTGCTCGCGCTGCGGGTCGCGCCAGAGCGACACGTGCAGGTTCGTAAACGGGATGCCGGCATCGTAGCCGATCCGGCTCATGATGAGGTGGTCGCCGATCAGCAGCGTATTCTGCATCGATCCGGAAGGAATCACGCGGGCCTGGCCGAGCGTCCCGTTAATCAAAAGAAACGCGATGGCCACCCACATCCAGGCGATGGTTTCGCGGACAATCTTCCGGCGCAGCGGCAGGTTTTCTCCCTTTTTCTTCTCAGAGTTCACGATTCGCCGCCACCGGAGCGGGTGCGGGCTTTTCTTCCTCCCGGGAAGAGCCGGCCGCGGACCGCCCATTGACCTCTTTGTGATTCACTTCGAGCTGCACCAACTCGGTCGGATAGTTGCCCGTATAGCAGGAAGTGCAGAACTTGCCTTCGGTGTCGCTCAGGGCCTGCTTCAAGCCGGCGAGGGAGAGATAGCCGAGCGAGTCCGCGCCGATAAACTTGCAGATTTCCTCCGGCGAGTGCGAAGACGCGATCAACTCTTCGCGCGTGGGCGTGTCCACGCCGTAATAGCACGGCGAAACCGTCGGCGGGCAACTGATGCGCACGTGCACTTCGCGCGCGCCCGCTTCGCGCACCATGCGCACGATCTTGCGGCTGGTGGTGCCGCGGACGATGGAGTCGTCCACCAGCACGATGCGCCGGCCCGCGAGCAATTCCCGCACGGGATTCAGCTTCAGCTTGACGCCGAAATCGCGGATGGCCTGCGACGGCTCGATGAAAGTGCGGCCGATGTAGTGGTTGCGGATCAGCCCCATGCGGAAAGGAATTCCCGAGCCGAGGGAAAATCCGATGGCCGCGGGCACGCCGGAGTCCGGCACGGGCACGACGATGTCCGCGTCGGCGGGATGCTCTGTCGCCAGCAGGCGCCCGAGCGTCTCGCGGCTGTGGTTCACCGAGCGGCTGAAAACCGTGCTGTCGGGCCGCGCGAAATAGACGTGCTCGAAAATGCAGTATTGATGCGGTTTTTCCGGGGCGAAATGGATGGACTCGATCCCCGAGCGCGAAATGCGCACCATCTCGCCGGGCTCGACCTCGCGGACATATTCCGCGCCGAGCAAATCGAACGCGCAGGTTTCCGAAGCCACCATCCACACCGAACCCAGCCGCCCGATATTGAGTGGGCGGAAGCCGCGCGGATCGCGGATGGCGTAAAGCTCGTCGAGCGTCAGGAGCAGGAGGGAGTACGCGCCTTCCACCTGGTTGAGCGCGTCGCCGATGGCTCCGGAAAGATTCCGCGCCGAGCTGCGGGCAATCAGATGGACGATGACTTCCGTGTCGCTGGTGGTCTGGAAGATCGAGCCGCGATGCTCGAGCTTGCGCCGCCAGTCGCCGGCATTGGTGAGATTGCCGTTGTGGCCGAGCGCGAGCTTGCCTTTGTTGCAGTCAATCAGGATGGGCTGGCAATTGTTCAGCGAAGTGTCGCCGGCGGTGGAATACCGTGTGTGACCTATCGCGGAATTGCCGGGAAGTTTGGCAATTACGTCCGGCTTGAAAATTTCTTCGACTTCGCCCATGGCGCGGTGCGTGTGCAGGTTGACGCCGTCGCTCGAGACGATGCCCGCCGATTCCTGCCCGCGATGCTGCAGCGCGTAGAGGCCGAGATAGGCGAGCTTGGCCGCCTCCGCGTGGCCGAATATGCCGAACACGCCACATTCGTCGTGGAAGTGGTCATCCAGCACTCTGCGTGGATCAATCATTTTGATCGGAGCGTCCGTTCGAGCGAGTTGGCCCAGGCGTCGCGCAGATCAGAGACACCGTTGCGGATTACCGTGTGTGCGTTCCATTCGATGCGGAATTCGCCCCCCCGGGTGACCTGCCCGATTTCCTGCGCCGCCACAGGGTATTGTCTCGCAATCGCCAGCACGCGGGCAATAGAACCTTGCGCGACCGATACCACCGCGCGCGCGCCGCGTTCGCCAAACAGGGCGGCTTCCGCGGGCTCACGGGCGGCAAGGGTCACACGCGCCGATAAGCCACCGCTTGCAAAACAGCACTCGGCAAGAGTTGTAGCCAGGCCGCCATCGCTCACGTCGTGCGCCGAGCGAATCGCTCCCTCGGCTGCGAGCGCGGCCAGACATTCGATGAGCCGCTTCTCGGCGGCAATATCCATGGCCGGAGGCGCGCCTGCCACAATGCCTGCAATTACCTTGGCGTATGCGGATGAGGAAAGCTCCTTAACTTCCTCCATCTCATTGACCGCCTTAACTTCATTCCTCCCATCCAGCAGGACAATCGCATCGCCCTCGGTGCGGAACCCCATGCCCAGCGCCCGCGAAGCATCTTCCAGTACGCCCAGGATTCCAAGCACCGGCGTGGGATAGATGGACTTGCCAAGCGTCTCGTTGTAGAAGCTGACGTTGCCTCCGGTAATCGGCGTGCCGAGTGCCGCGCAGGCTTCGGCGATGCCGTCCACAACCTCGCTGAATTGCCACATCACTTCAGGTTTTTCCGGATTGCCGAAATTGAGGCAGTTTGTCGCGGCAATGGGGCGCGCGCCGGTGCAGGCGACGTTGCGCGCCGCTTCGGCGACGGCGTGCATCGCGCCGCCGCGCGGATTGAGGTAGCACCAGCGGCCATTGCCGTCGGTGGAGAGCGCCAGCGCGCGTTTCCCGCCGGCGGATTCCTTGATGCGCAGCACCGCGGCGTCGCCTGCGCCCGGCCCCACCAGCGTATTGGTGCGGATCATGGTGTCGTACTGCTCGAAGATCCAGCGCTTCGAAGCGATTGCCGGCGAGGCCAGCAATCTCAGGAAATTCGGAGTCAGGTCGGCGCCTGGCGCGGAGAGTAGGAATAGGCGCTCGTCTTTGCGAGGCGGTGGCGGGGCGAGCGGCCGTTTGTACACGGGGCCCTCTTCGGCGAGCGGATGCGCGGGAATATCCGCGACGGGCTTGCCGTGGTCGAGCACGCGCAGCAAACCGCCGGCGGACACCTGCCCGACGACCACGGCGTCGAGTCCCCACTTGGCAAAAACGCCGAGCACTTCGCGCTCACGCCCGTGTTCCGCAACCAGCAGCATGCGCTCCTGCGATTCGCTCAGCATGATTTCGTAGGGAGTCATCGCGGTCTCGCGCTGGGGCACGCGCGCCAGGTCAATCTCGATGCCGGTCGAGCCGCGCGAAGCCATCTCGCAGGTGGAACAAGTAAGCCCCGCCGCGCCCATGTCCTGGATGGCTACCACCGCGCCGGTGTGCATGGCCTCGAGGCACGCCTCCAGCAGCAGCTTTTCGAGGAATGGGTCGCCCACCTGGACGTTGGGCCGCTTCTGCTGCGATTCTTCGGTGAACTCCGCGGACGCCAGCAGCGACGCGCCGTGGATGCCATCGCGGCCGGTCTTTGCTCCGACGTAGATGACGGGATTGCCCACGCCGCGAGCGCGCGCGAAAAACAGCTCCTCTTTTTTTGCGATGCCCAGCGCCAGGGCGTTGACCAGAGGATTCTGCGAGTAGCACGGCTCGAATTGCACTTCACCGCCGACGGTGGGGACGCCGAAGCAGTTGCCGTAATGCGCGATGCCGCTGACGACGCCGTCGAGAATGCGGCGGTTCCGCGCCGCGGCTGCAGGGTCGGTGCCGGCGCTCGCGGTAATCTCCCCGAAGCGCAGCGAATCGAGCACGGCAATGGGATACGCGCCCATGGTGAAGATGTCGCGCAGGATCCCCCCGACGCCCGTCGCCGCGCCCTGGAACGGCTCGACGTAGCTGGGATGATTGTGCGATTCGATCTTGAACGCGGCGCACAGACCGTCGCCGATGTCCACGACGCCGGCGTTTTCGCCGGGGCCTTGCACCACCTGCGGGCCGCGCGTCGGCAGGCGCTTCAGGTGGGCCTTGCTCGATTTGTAGGAGCAGTGCTCGCTCCACATCACGCTGAAAATGCCCAACTCGGTGATGTTGGGGTCGCGCCCGAGGATTTTCTGAACGCGCGCGTATTCTTCCGGCGTCAGGCCGTGCTCGGCTGCGATTTCCGGCGTGACTTTGATTTCGAGGATTGGCGTAGCCATCAGGCTGTATGTTTAAGCTGCGGGTCAGTCACAAAAACTATGCCGTCGCGCGCACGGCGCCGACGAAGCTCTCCACCATTGAGCGGAAAATCACCAATCCGTCGGCCGAGCCGACGGCCGCCTCGACGGCGCGCTCCGGGTGGGGCATCAGTCCGGCGACGTTGCGCTCGCGGTTGCAGATTCCGGCGATACTTCCCAGCGAGCCATTGGGGTTGGCTGCAGGCTCGAGCCTGCCTTCGGGCGTCGTGTAGCGGAAGACGATGCGGTCCTCGCGTTCGAGCTCTCGCAGCGTGGCTTCGTCGCAGACGTAGTTGCCCCCGGAATGTGCGATGGGCATCTTCAGCACCTGGCCGACTTCCGCTGCGGAAGTGAACAGCGTCGAAGCGGTTTCCACGCGGATGTGCACGTGGCGGCAGATGAACCGCAGCCCCGCGTTGCGCACCATCGCGCCGGGGAGCAGCCCGGCTTCGAGAAGAATCTGGAAGCCGTTGCAGATGCCCAGGACAAGTCCGCCCGCACGCGCAAATCTTTCAACGGATTGCATCACCGGCGAAAACCGCGCTATGGCGCCCGTGCGCAGGTAGTCGCCGTAAGCGAACCCGCCGGGAAGAACGATGGCGTCGCAATTCTGCAAATCGCGGGATTGATGCCAGATGAATTCCACCGGCTGGTGGAGAACCGCTGCGATGGCGTGGAAGGCGTCGTGATCGCCGTTCGACCCGGGGAAAACGACCACTCCAAATTTCATG
>DASWCG010000176.1:0-9212 GCA_036390175.1 Candidatus Acidiferrales bacterium
CAAGGCACCGGCCGCGCGCGCCTTCGTGCGCAGTCTCAACATTCTGTTGAAATTGGCCCGGCTGTATGAATTCGGCCACGCCCGAACTGCCGCGCAGTTTGACACCGCCTGGCGCGAACTCCGCACCGCGCTGCCGGAAAATAGCGATACCGGCATCCTCCTCGGCGCTTCGGGCAACCAGCTGCTTCTCGACGGAGTTCCGCTCGGTTCGGCAGCCGGGGAACGCAGTTTTGCCAATCTACTTTCTTCCTCCGGCATCGCCAGCATTCATTTTTCGCCCAAGATAACCCAGGCGCAGTTCGCCCGGTTCGTTCGCGCCTTCCCTTCGGGCAACGCCAAACCAGCTGCTCTGGCCGAACAGTTGAAGACCGCGCTTGCCGGAGAAACCGCGATCCGCATCAACGAAATCCGGTTTGTCGCCGAGGACTCCTCGGTCGCCGGCGTCCGCGTGGCTGCGTCGCTGACGGCCCATGCGCTGGGAGCAAACTCCGAACAACTCAGGGAATGGTTCGAGGACCCGCAGAAGCTCCTGCAACTCATCATTGCTGCCGAAGGAAAGCGGAGCGCAGGGCCAGGCGGAAATCCGGCAGGGGGCGGCTCCGGTGGAGGAGCAGGCTCGGGCCCCGGGACGGGCCCAGGAAGCGGTTCGCAAGGTTCCGGCACCGGCGGGGGAGCGGGAGGCGGGTTCGGTCCCGGTTCCGGTTTTGGTTCCAGTTCTGGTTTTGGTTCCGGATCGGGCTCGGGAGGAGGTGTCCTGAGAACCGGCGGGGCGGCAGGCTCTCCGGGCTCCCCGCTTGGAGGTGGTGATGCTCCGGTCCGGCATGGCCGTTGGGCGAGCGCAACAGCACTGTTGCGCGATCACAGCGGCGGGGGCGGCGCACCCCTCTCGAGAGGTGGGCTGGGGGGAATCGGCGGGCCCCTTATGGGCAGCGGGGGGTTCCGTGTCGAGGAAGAGGACGTCCGCTCTCTGCTCAGCCTCTTCACACAGCTCGGCCGGGCCCGCAAAGACCCTGAAACCAAGCTGGACCCCGTAACGTTTCAATCCCGGCTTTCCACGCTGCCGGTAAAAACGCAATTCACGTTGCAGCAAGCGCTCGCTGGCTTGGCCGCACAAGCGCCCACCGAGCGTCCGGACACGCCGATGTTACTCAAGCTGGCCGAACACATTGCCATCCGCTTCGCCATGGACCGCTATGAGAGCGGTGAAGTCAAAGTGAACGCCGTCCATCAAGTGATGGAGCAGATGACCAAGGAGCTGGACGGCCTGCGGAAGATTCTTTCTTCCCACGAAGAAATGATGTCGAAAGCCGGCCTGGAGGTGCAGCACTACACCGAGTTGCTCGATCAACAGTTCTGGGAGCAAGTGCCGGAAGAAAACAAAAAACAGGTGCTGACCTCTTCGGAAGCCTGGTGCGTTCCGCCGCGCAACGCCCGGTTGTTTCTCGAAGATTTGGTGCAGCGCAAGGAACTCAAGACGGCGCACGAGATTCTGGTGAACTACGTCTCCTGCATCAGCAGCAGCAATGTGGATGCGCGCCGGGCCACGGCCATGGGGCTTGCGGACCTGGCCGATTTGTATGCCAGCGGGGATGGCGGCGTGTTGATGGAGTCCATTCGGCGCGTGGGCACGCAAATGGCCGGGGAACGCGTGCCGGATTTGCAGCCCATGGTCGGTGCAGCGTATGTGCGTTTGTGCCAGGAAGCGGCCACGCGCCGCTTTTACCCGGCCATGCAGCAGGCCCTTGCTTCGCTGAACGCCATTGAGGCGCAACGCCCCGGCTCCACGCAGACCTTGCGGCCGCGCATCGGCGTCGAAGAGCGTATCCCGGAATTTCTGGAAGACGCGTTGCGCACGGGGAAAATCCCGGACGGCTTGATTGACCTGCTCCATTTGATGCCGCGCGTCTCCGTCCATCAATTGATGTCCCGCTTCGGCACGTGCGGGTTCCGCGAAGACTGCAATTTGCTGATCGAAATTGCCCAGGGGCTGGGCGCGAACGCTACGGAATGTCTCTGTGAAACTTTGCGCTCGACGCCACCGCTTGAGGCCATGGAGACAACCGGGTTGCTCAGCCATTTGGACCCGGGAGCGCTCGAGCAACACCTGTCCGCGCGTCTGCCGGATTGGCCGCGCACCACACACGACCGGGTCGTCAGGCAGATTTCTGGGGCGGGATCGCCCCAGCGCGGGCTGCTTCTGCTGCACATTTTCGATTTGCTGGACCCCATGATTCGTCCGCTGGCGCTCGATGAGATCGGCATAAGCGGAGATCCCGGCGCCGTAGAAAAACTTATGATGCTGGCGCAGGCCGAGCCGGAAAGGTCGGCCAGCTGGTACCTGCGCCTCAAAGCCGTCGAAGCCCTGGGCCGCCTCCGCGCGGAAGCCGCGACGTCCCTCCTTCAGAAAATCGTCGACGCACGCCAGGTGTGGCGATGGGCCTATCCGAGTGAACTGCGGATTGTGGCGGCTCAAGCTCTGGCGCAGATTGATCCTGGCGGCATCGCAAATCGCCTGGCCAATAGCGAACTCAGCCGCACCGATATGACTCTCGAGCCAATCGGTCCCGACCCCAATTCATCCTGCACTCGCCAGCGCCGCTATGCGCGGTTGAAATTGTCGAAGCCCGTCTCAGCTGTTACTTCCAATCTCCGCATCAACTTCCGTATGGACATCCAAGACCTGAACCTCGGCGGCGGCTTGGCGGCCTGCGACCGCCATACGGCTCCGGGAACGCTGCTGCATCTGAAGATCAATCATCGTTTTCGCCCGGTCCGCGCGCAGGTCATTGTCCGCGCTGCGCGCCCTCAAGCTCTGGCCTTCGAATTTGTGGAAATTGACTTGGAAGAAAGGGCCAAACTTCGCCGCCTCCTCATCGAACTCGGTGGATTGCCCATGGTTGCCTCCGTCATCAACCGCACACGCCGCCGCGGCCGCGGGATAAGAGCTGGGAGCTAATCACCGCATCGTTCTCACCTTTTTCCTCCGGGAACGCCCTCCCGTTAAGGGGAAGACTCCCGGGGCCTCAGATTCCTCCCCATGCTGCATGCGATACTACCTGTCCTCCCGTACCATTGTTCCCGAGCGGTTCCCGAGCTATTGTAATGAAAAGGAGACCCCAGCCGGCTTGCGCGGCCCTTGACATGGTCACGGATGCCAAAACGGCTTCAGCTCGCGCCTTTGTGCGCAGCCTGAATATTCTCCTGAAATTGGCCCGGCTCTATGGATTTGAGCATTCCCGGACCACCGACCAGTTGGACACCGCCTGGAAGGAACTGCGCGAAGCCGTCCCCGCCGGAGGTGAGGCGGGCTTGCTTCTCGGCGCCACTGGATCCCAACTCCTTCTGGATGGGGTGCCGTTGGAAGGCACCCCTCCGGAACGCCAATTCGCCCAGCTCCTCTCCGCCGCTGGTTTGGCCAGCATTCATTTCTTTCCGACCATCACGACGGAGGAATTGGCGCGGTTCGCGCATGCCTTTCCCACGGGCAAGGCGAAACCTATGGAGCTGGCTCAGCAGTTGAAGGCCGCCCTCGCGGGCGCCAACGGAATTCGTATCAACGAAATCTGTTTTGTGGCCACAGACTCCAGTTTTCGTGAAGCCCAGGCCGCAGCGCAACTTACGGCCAGCGCTCTGGGGGCAGAAGCCAAAGATTTCAAGCAATGGCTCAACGATCCACAAAAACTGCTCCAGCTCATCGCCGCAGCTCAGGGCTCCAGAAGCGGCGGCACAGCGGGACCCGGGACGCCGGCAACCGGGACAACTGGAGGCGGGGGCGACGGGCCGGGAACATCCGCGGCTCCTGATCCGGGCAGAGCGTCTACACCATCCAATCCGGCCAATGCGACGCAAGCAGCGGATCTCGGAATACCTGGCGAGAAAGAGTTCTTCAGTATCCTCCGCCACTTGACAAATCTGGGTCATGTGAGTGAAGCCGGCGGACCTTCCGCACAGGGGGCCTTCCGGGAAGAAATCGCAAAGCTTTCGGGCAGCACACAGAATGTAATCCGCCAGGCCCTTAGCAACCTTGCGGCACAGACTCCCAAAGGACTGCCCAGTGAATCCGTGCTGGTGCGTCTCGCGGAGCACTTGGCGATCCGTTTTGCTCTGGAGCGCTACGAGCGCGGTGAGGTCAAGGTCAACGCCGTCAAGGAGCTGCTGGACCGCATGAACCTGGAAATCGGCAATCTGCGCAAGGTCCTGGGCGCATACGAAAACAAAATGGCCGAATCCGGCTTGATGGTGGAGACCTACGCGGATGTTCTTGACCAGAAATTCTGGGCGGCGGTGCCGGAGAGCAGCAAGCGATCCGTCCTGCTGGCCCCGGAAGCCTGGTGCATACCTCCGCGGAACATCCGGCAATACCTCACGCAACTCCTTGAAAGCGGCGCCGCAGCCAATGCCCACGCGATTTTGCAGAACTACGCGGGGTGCGTAAACCGGGAAGAGCCCGACGCGCGCCGCAAGACGGCTATCGGCCTTGCGGAACTCGCCGACCTGTACGCCACAGCCGGCCCGCAAATCCTGAAGGATGCGATTCGACATTCCGGCGCGCAGTTGAGCCTGGAACAGGATGCCGACCTGGTGGCGCTGATTAGCGCCGCATTTGTGCGCTTGAGTCAGGAAGCAGCCCGGCGAAGGGTCTTCCCCGCCATCGAACAAGCGCTGCTTTCCCTCGATGGTCTCGAGACCCATCGTTTGGAGCTGGCGAAAAATCTCCGGCCCAAGTTGGGTATCGAAGAGCATGTGCCGGAATTAATTGACGATGCCCTGCGAAACAAGCAGGCTGCCGCCGGGCTCGATGCCGTTCTGCGTTTGCTTCCGCGCGCCTCCATTGAACAATTGACAACGCGCTTTAACCGATGCAGCATGCGCAACGATTGCGAGCGCATCTTCTTTCTCAGCCAATCGCTCGGTGATGAGGCGATTTCGCAGCTTCGCGGCGCTCTCCGAGCGGGCTCAATTCCCGAAGCGGTGGAAACCGTCGGCTTGCTGAGCCGCTTGGACCCTGCGGCCGTTCAGGAATTTCTTCCCACTCGGTTGGCCGATTGTCCGCGGCCTGCCCAGGACCGCATCATCCGCCTGCTGGGCACGGCTGGCGCCCCCCAGCGCGGCCGGCTGCTTCTTGCCGTGGTTGATTTGCTCGACCCGCTGGTCCTGCCTCTGGCGATTGACGAAATCGGAATGGCCGGCGATCCGGAAGCGCTCGGAAGATTGTCAGCGATTGCGGGCGGGGAGTTGCCTGACTCCGGCGGTCCCTATCTCCAGCTCAAAGCCGTCGAGGCACTCGGCCGGTTGCAGATGCCGGAAGCGGAAACCATTCTTCGCAGAATTGTGGAATCGAGGCAGATGTGGCGCTGGACTTATCCGCTCGAACTGCGCATTGCCGCCGCACAGGCCTTGCAGCGAATTCTCCCCGGCTGGGCGGAGGAATTTCTGCCGCACGGTGGGATTGACGCCGCGGACCTCGCCGTGGGTCCACTGGGCCCTGTGCCGGACTCGCGCTGGGCGCGCCAGAGGCGCTATTCACGCATCCGCTTGCCGCAGCCTGTGCCTGCCGTAGCCAGCAGCGCAAAAGGCAATTGCCGCATGGAAGTCAAGACCGTCAGCCTGGGCGGGGGAGTGGCTGCGGCGGACCATCACGTCCAGCCCGGCACACAGGTCACTCTGCGCCTTCAGGCGAGCTTGCGAGGCGTCAGAGCGACGGCGCTCATGCGGGATTACCGCGCCCAAGACATGGCCTTCGAAATTGTGGACATGCCTTTGGACGAGCTTCACAAGTTTCGCCACTTCCTCGGGCAGACCCTTGGCACATTGACGGCCCCGGGAAACGCCGGCGACGCCACCGCGCCCGTTTCGCCTTCCCACTGAGCACCAGAACCTCCCTCCGAATGGGCTTGCAGGACGCTTCCTCCACGCATCATTTTTCCCGCTTTGCGCACCGTGCGCCGAACGGGATAGAATGAATCGTTGGCCCCGCGCCAAACATCGAAATGACGCGCGTTTGCGCCATCGGTGACCTGAGGCGCACGCAGAGGCCCGCCATCCTCTCCGGGCTGACCAGGCTGGATTTCGAATTGATCCCTGAAAGGACCCATGCAGGTAGACCAGGTTATTGACAAAGTTATCGCGCGGTTTATCGGCTCCAAACACGAGCGCGATATCAAGCGCATGACCCCGGTGGTCGCGGCCATCAATGCCCTCGAGCCGGAGGTCAAGAGCCTCAGCGATGTCCAGCTTCGGGAACGAATGGCGCAGCTCAAGGCCGAAGTCCAGCAGCGGCTCGAAGGAGCCGAGCGCGACGACCCTGCCTACCGCCTGCGCCTTGCCGATGCCCTGGAGCCTGCGCTTGCGCAAACCTTTGCCCTCACCCGGGAGGCGGGCCGCCGCCACCTCAACATGCGCCATTTTGATGTGCAGTTGATCGGCGGCATGGTTCTCCACGAGGGGAAAATCGCGGAGATGAAAACAGGCGAAGGCAAGACGCTGGTGGCCACTCTTCCCGCGGCTTTGAACGCGCTGGCCGGCCTGGGCGTCCACATCGTTACCGTCAACGATTACCTGGCGCGCCGCGACGCGGAATGGATGAGCCCGATTTATCGCGCGCTGGGACTGACCGTGGGTGTCATCGTCCACGACCTGGACGACGACGAGCGCCGCGCCGCCTACCAGGCCGACATTACCTATGGCACGAACAACGAGTTTGGTTTCGACTACCTCCGCGACAACATGAAATACGACTTGGCCGATTGCGTTCAGCGCGGCCATCAGTTTGCCATCGTGGACGAGGTGGACTCCATCCTGATTGACGAAGCTCGCACGCCGCTGATTATTTCCGGCCCGGCGGAGGAATCCACCGACAAGTACTACAAGATTGACAAGATCATTCCCAAGTTGATCCAGGAAATCGACTACACGCTGGACGAAAAGCATCGCACCGCCACGCTTACCGAAGAAGGCGTCAGCAAATGCGAGCGTCTGCTGAGCCTGGGCAATCTATACGACCCCGCGCACATGGAGACCATCCACCACGTCTATCAGGCCCTCCGCGCGCATACCCTCTATAAGCGCGACATTGATTACGTCGTGAACAACGGCGAGGTCATCATCGTGGATGAATTCACCGGGCGGCAGATGCCCGGGCGCCGGTGGTCCGACGGGTTGCATCAGGCGGTCGAGGCCAAAGAAGGCGTCAAGATCGAGCGCGAGAATCAGACGCTCGCCACCATCACCTTCCAGAATTATTTCCGCATGTACAAGAAGCTCGCGGGCATGACCGGCACGGCGGAAACCGAAGCAAAAGAATTCGGGAAGATTTACGGCTTGGACGTGGTGGTCATTCCCACCAACCGCACGCTGATCCGCACGGAGCATCGCGACATTGTTTATCGCACAGAAAAAGAAAAGTTTGAAGCTGTCGTCAACGGCATCATGCAGGAAGACGGCGGCTACGCGAACGGCATCCGCCATTACTTCGAGCGCGGCCAGCCGGTTCTGGTGGGCAGCATCTCCATTGAAAAATCCGAGCGCATCGCGGAGATTCTGAAAAAAGCCGGCATCCCTCATCAGGTGCTCAACGCCAAGCAGCACGAGCGCGAAGCCAAGGTCGTCGCCCAGGCGGGGCGCAAAGGAGCCGTGACCGTTTCCACCAACATGGCCGGCCGCGGAACCGACATTCTCCTGGGCGGCAACCCCGAAGCCATGACGCGCGAGCATTGTCTGAAGGAAAAGCTCGCCATTCCCTACGCCTCGGCGCCGGCTGTAATCGGCGCCGACGGTTCCAACGGCGCCTCCGGTGAAGCGGGCACCGATCACAAGCCCGCCGCCACCATGGTTCTCTTCCAGCATGAGGGCAAGATCTTTCAGGTTCCTTCAGACCAGTGGAAGCCGCTCTACGATCAATTTTCCGAGCAGTGCCGCGCCGAACATGACGAAGTGGTGGCGCTGGGCGGCTTGCACATCCTCGGCACCGAGCGTCACGAAGCCCGCCGCATTGACAACCAGCTTCGCGGACGCGCCGGCCGCCAGGGTGACCCGGGCTCTTCGCGATTTTTCTTGTCGCTCGAAGACGACCTGATGCGCATTTTCGGAGGCGAGCGCGTCAAGGCGCTGATGTACCGCCTGGGGATGACCGAGGGGGTCCCCATCGAATCGAAGCTGATCTCCAATCGCATCGAAAACGCGCAGAAGGCCGTCGAGGCGCAGAACTTCGAAGCCCGCAAACACCTGCTGGAATACGACGATGTAATGAACAAACAGCGCGAAACGATTTATTCGATTCGCCGCTCGGCGCTGGAAGGCAAGGACCAGAAAGACTACGTGGTCAGCATCGCCGAAGACGTTGCCGATGAAATGGTGCAGACCTTTTGCCCGCGCGAGCAGCATCCCGACCAGTGGAACACCGCGCAATTCGCCGCCGAGGTTCACAGCCAGTTTGGGATTGACACCAAGACCGCGGGACTCGACCCCCATAAGCTGAATCACGATGAACTGGCCAACGCGCTGGTCGCGGAAGTCAAGAAGCGCTACGACGAAAAGGAAAAATTGTTTGGCCCGCAAGTGATGCGCTGGCTCGAGCGGCGCGTCATCCTGGACGTGGTGGACACGCAGTGGAAAGACCATCTCCTGACGCTCGATCACCTCAAGGAAGGCATCGGCCTCCGCGGCTATGGCCAGAAAGATCCGCTCGTCGAATTCAAGAAGGAAGCCTTCACGCTGTTCGAAGACATGATGATGCGCATTGACAACGAAACCGTGCGTTACCTCTTTCACATTCGTCTCGCCGAGGGCGAAAGCCCTGTCCTTCCTTCGGGGGAGGCCCCGGAAGATCGTCCTGGTTCTGCCGCTGCTTCCCCTCCCGATTCCGCTCCTGTTCCGCCTCCGCTGCGTGCCCAGCCCGCTGCGCTGCGCGAACTCGAACGCCGCCAGCGCCGCCAGCAACAGAACCTGCAATACCAGGCCGGCCCGGCACAAGCCGAGGCGCCCAAACCCATTCGCGCCGGCGCCAAGATTGGCCGGAATGACCCCTGCCCGTGCGGCTCCGGCAAAAAATACAAGAAATGCTGCGGCGCGGCAGCCTGACCGTTCGTCCCCGGACCGGGCCTTTATTGCCTCCTGCGAAACGACCCTTCCTTATCGCATAGACATGAGCGTGCTTATCCGTTAAAAAAGAAATGGGCTGTCCTAGAGACTTTCCGGCAAGGAGGCCGGTGGAA
>DASWCG010000177.1:0-2138 GCA_036390175.1 Candidatus Acidiferrales bacterium
TTCTCGCAAGGTTTCACTCGCCATGCGCCTCGCACACCGCCCCGGCGCGCTCCTCGCCTCACTTGAGCCATTTGCCAAACACGGTGTCAATCTGCTCAAGATTGAGAGCCGCCCCATCCACGGCCGCCCCTGGGAATATCAGTTTTTTATCGACGTCGAAGCAAGCGACGTCGCCCAACTCGACCAGGCCCTCTCGGAAGTTCGCGGAGCTACCAGCGAACTCCGCGTTCTTGGCCGCTATGCGGCCACACGTGCTTCCTAGCCATGAGATTTGCAGTTTTTTAGCCCCCGGTTTTTATTTGACAACGTGGTACGCTTCACCTTCCAAATCAATGAGCGAAGACAGTTCACCGCATATCGAATTCCGGACAGACCTAAGAGTCGGCGACATCTACTGGCTTTATTTCGCTAATACCATTCGGCGAATGCTTTATGGAAGATGGATCTTGGCGATTGTCTTTGTGGTTGCGCTAGCTCTGGGTTTTGATCAACTGGGTTTCCTGAGGCCACTTCTCGAGCCTCCATTTGCATATTTTCTGTTAGCACTATTGTTGTATCTCGCGCTGGCCAGACCATATGTTCGATCGCGCTCTTTCGTCCGCCAAACGATGGGTACCGGAGGAACGGCGTCCTATCTGCTCAGCGCCGCTGGAATCGACATCCGTCATTCACGGTCTCAGTCACATCATGATTGGTCGGCCGTTCGACTGGCGAAGCAAACCTCTGGACTGATCCTCTTATATTTCGAAGGGGATTCGGCGCTTGTTTTTCCCAAACGCTGCTTTGCAAGCCCTCAGCAACTCTCCGACGCTCGCGGCATCATCGCAACTCATGTAAAACGCAGCATGAAGGTTTCCGGTTCATGGCCGTAGAGGCCTTAGAAGGAGAAGGCCAGCGTTTCCGCCGGCCTTCTTTTCCTTTATGTCCTTTACCTCATTCCTCAGCAGTAGCTGCATTCCGGATCGCCCATCCCTCCGGTCATGCCGTCCTTCATTCGCCGCAGGCGGCGTCCCAGCCGCTCGGCCAGTTGGTGCCGCGCGCGCCACAACCGCGCCTTCAGCGTATTTTCCGTGACCCCTAGCTTCTTAGCCGCCTCGCCCGTCGAGTAGCCCTGCACTTCGCGCAGGACGAACGCCGTCCGCAGCAGCGGCGAGAGCTCGTCCAGATTTTCGCTGATCATCTCGCGAATCTCGGTGCTCGCAAAAACCTGCTCCGGAGTCGGCCCGTCGTCCGCGAAGCGCTCCGCGGCAGGCAGCTCTTCCTCGCGCGGCGTTTCGTCCAGCGAGACCGCCGGACGCGCCTTTGCGCTCCGCCGCCGCATCAGCGCCGCGTTGATCACGATGCGCGTCAGCCACGTCGAAAACTGCGACCGCCCCTCAAACCGCCCTAGATTGCGATACGCCGAGAGTAGCCCGTCTTGCAGCGCGTCTTCCGCGTCTTCCGTGTTTCCCAGCACCCGCAGAGCCGTCTGAAACAACGGCCGCTGGTAACGGCGAAACAGCGCTTCCACCGCCTGCTCGTCGCCTCGCTGTCCTGCACGGATCAACTTCTCTTCGTTCAGTTGTATTCCCACTGCCGCTTGAGTTGCCATCGTTGTCCCCCCAATCGAATCAAAACTCTTGCGCGACCCCTGGGCGCAGAAACTTTTTCTTCAGTGAACCGGCACACCGCCCGCTGGCGCTTTCGGCTTTCTCATCAGCACCAAAATCGGAATTACCGCGAAAAACACCACGCCGAGCATCTTGAAATTGTCGATAAACGACAGCATTACCGCCTGCCGCTGGATCGTGCCGTAAATCATTCCGTGCGCTTGCGCGCTGGCGTGCGCCGTGGTCGAGCCTGCTGCGATCAGTTTCACTTGAGTCCCGTTCAGCATGTTGTGATACGCCGCGCTGAAATCGTTGACGCGCTCCATCAACCGCGCTTGGTGAAACTGCGCGCGCCGGTCCAGCATCGTCGTCACCGTCGCGATTCCCACGCTCGCCCCGATATTCCGGGCCAGGTTGATGATTCCCGTGCCCATGTTGCTTTTTTCTTTCGGCACGTATGTGAACGCCGCCACGTTGATCGGAATGAACAGAAACGCCAGCCCGAAGCTTTGCAGCATGCGCGCCCGCACCGCGTGCCCGTAATCCAAT
>DASWCG010000178.1:0-12542 GCA_036390175.1 Candidatus Acidiferrales bacterium
GCCGCGGGAGGGGAGGAAAACACCTTGTATCGCAGCAGCCCTTATGATCGCGCCAGCCTGATCGCGGATTTCGATTCCATCCGCATCAGCCTGGCGAGTCCTGAAAAAATCCGTTCGTGGTCCCACGGCGAAGTCACCAAGCCGGAGACCATCAACTACCGCACCTTCAAGCCGGAGCGCGACGGCCTGTTCTGCGCCAAGATTTTCGGGCCGGTCACCGACTGGGAGTGTTTGTGCGGGAAGTACAAGCGGATGAAGCACCGCGGCGTGATTTGCGACAAGTGCGGCGTGGAGGTCACTCTCAGCAAAGTCCGCCGGGAACGCCTGGGGCATATCGAGCTGGCTTCGCCCTGCTCGCACGTGTGGTTCTTCAAGGGCCTGCCCAGCCGCATCGGCTACCTGCTGGATATCTCCATGCGCGATCTCGAGCGCATCCTGTACTTCGAAGGCTACGTGGTGGTGGATGCCGGCGAAGTCCCGGGCATCAAAGAGCGCGAAATGCTTCCCGAAGAGAAATACCGGGAGGTGCAGAAGGAATTCGCCGGACAGTTCCGCGCGGTGATGGGCGCCGAAGCCATCAAGGAACTGCTCAAGCGCGTGGACATCGAGAAGCTCTCCGAAGAACTGCGCGAGAAGATGAAGGCCGACCCCTCGCTGCAGAAGCGCATCAAGTATGCCAAGCGCCTGCGCGTGGTGGAGTCTTTCCGCAAGAGCGGCAACAAGCCGGAATGGATGATTCTCGATGTGCTTCCGGTGCTGCCGCCGGAGTTGCGTCCGCTGGTGCCGCTGGACGGCGGGCGCTTTGCCACGTCCGACTTGAACGATTTGTACCGCCGGGTGATCAACCGCAACAACCGCCTGAAGAAGCTGATGGAGCTGCACGCGCCGGACGTCATCGTGCGCAACGAAAAGCGCATGCTCCAAGAGGCCGTGGACGCGCTGTTTGATAACGGCCGCCGCGGCCGCGTTCTGCGCGGCACCAACAACCGTCCGCTCAAGTCGCTTTCGGACACGCTCAAGGGCAAGCAGGGCCGTTTCCGCCAGAACCTGCTGGGCAAGCGCGTGGATTACTCGGGGCGTTCGGTCATTGTCGTGGGTCCGGAATTGAAGCTCCACCAGTGCGGCTTGCCCAAGAAGATGGCGCTGGAGCTGTTCAAGCCGTTCATTTATCACAAGCTGGAGGCCGCCGGACAATGCACCACGATCAAGCAGGCCAAGGAAATGGTGGAGCAGCAGGAGCCCATTGTCTGGGACATTCTCGAAGACGTCATCCGCGAGCATCCCGTGTTGCTCAACCGCGCCCCGACGCTGCACCGTCTGGGCATTCAGGCGTTTGAGCCGACGCTGGTGGAAGGCAAGGCCATCCGCATCCATCCGCTGGTCTGCACGGCGTTCAACGCCGACTTCGACGGCGACCAGATGGCCGTGCACATCCCGCTCTCCCCCGAAGCGCAGGTGGAAGCCACTGTGCTCATGCTCAGCGCGCACAACATTCTTTCTCCCGCGAACGGCTTGCCCCTGGCCGTGCCCTCGCAGGACATGGTGCTGGGCATCTACTACCTGACCAAGTCGAAGCCCGGCGCCAAGGGCGAAGGCCGCTCCTTCGGCTCGGTGGAGGAAGTGCTGCTGGCGCTGGAAGCCGGCGAAGTGGAATTGCTCACGCCGATCCGCCTGCGTTACTCCGGCGAATTGATTGACCTGACCACCGCGTATGACGATCAGGACGTGCCGCACACCGAGCCGATCATGCTCAAGCGGCAGTTCATTCAGACCACGGTGGGCCGCGTCATCCTGAACGATCACCTGCCCTCGGACATGCCCTTTATCAACGGCTTGCTGAAGAAGAAGGGCGTGCAACAGCTGGTGCACTACTGCTACCTGCGATTCGGGCAGGACCGCACCGTTCCGCTGCTCGACGGGCTCAAGGTCCTGGGCTTCACCTACGCGACGCGCGCCGGGTTCTCCATCGGGATCGACGACATGGTCATCCCCGGCGATAAATCCAAACTGGTGGAAAACGCCGACAAGGAAGTCTTCAAGGTCCAGCAGCAATACCTGGACGGCGCCATCACCAATGGCGAGCGCTACAACAAAGTCATCGCTATCTGGAGTGACGTCACCGAGAAAGTAGCCGACGAAATGTTCAAGGCCATGGAGACCCAGGACAAAGAAGGGGTCATCAACCCCATCTACGTCATGGCCGACTCCGGGGCCCGCGGCTCGAAGCAGCAGATCCGCCAGCTCTCCGGGATGCGCGGGCTGATGGCCAAGCCGTCCGGGGAAGTCATCGAGTCGCCCATCACCTCGAACTTCCGCGAAGGCCTCACCGTGCTGGAGTACTTCATTTCCACGCACGGGGCGCGCAAGGGCCTGGCCGACACGGCGCTCAAGACGGCCGATTCCGGCTACCTGACGCGCCGCCTGGTGGATGTGGCGCAAGACGTCATCATCAGCGAAATTGACTGCGGCACCGCTGACGGCATCTTCGTCGAACCGATCGTCGAAGCCGGCGTCGAAGTCGAGCCGCTGCGCGACCGCGTCGTGGGCCGCGTTTCGCTCGACAAGATCAAGGACTTCGAAGGCAACGTGATCGTGGACGTCAATCAGGAAATCACCGAGGAGCTGGCCAACGCCATTCAGGGGGCCGGCATCGAGCGCGTGCACATTCGCTCCGTGCTGACTTGCGAATCGCGGCGCGGGGCCTGCGCGCGGTGCTACGGGCGCAATCTGGCCACCGGGCGCATGGTCGAGCTCGGCGAAGCCGTGGGCGTCATCGCCGCGCAGTCCATCGGCGAGCCGGGCACGCAGCTCACCATGCGCACGTTCCACATCGGCGGCACGGCCACGCGCATTTCCGAGCAATCCAAGCTCGAAGCGCGCAACAGCGGCATCGTCAAGTTTATTGACCTGAAGTACGTCGAAGGCCGCGGCAAAGCCTTAATCTCCATGAATCGCTCCGGGCTGATCGCCCTCGTGGACGAGAAGGGGCGGGAGAAAGAGCGCTACCACGTCGTCTACGGGGCGAAGCTCCTGGTAGCCGAAGGGGAAACGGTGGCCCAGGGGAAGACCCTTGCCGAATGGGATCCGTTCACCTTCTCGATCCTGACGGAAACCAGCGGCACCATTCAGTTCAAGGACCTCCAGCCGGGGCTGACCATCGAAGAGCAAGTGGACGAAGTCACGGGATTGGCGCAACTTGTCGTGACCCTTCCGCCGGGGGATGAGAAACACCAGCCCACCATTCTGGTTCGCGATTCCGCCGGCCGCGTCCGCAAGAAGTACCTCATGCCCTCGCGCGCCCACTTGATGATCACCGACGGGGACGAGGTGCAGGCCGGCGACGTGCTCGCCAAGATTCCGCGCGAGACCACCAAGACCAAAGACATCACCGGAGGCCTCCCGCGCGTTGTGGAATTGTTCGAAACCCGCAAGCCCCGCGACCCGGCGGTCATCAGCGAGATTGACGGCGTCGTGAAATACGGCGAAATCGCCAAGGGGCAGCGCAAGATCCACGTCGAAAGCGACGATGGCAAGACGCAGAAGGAATACTCCATCCCGCGCGGCGTGCACATCAACGTCCAGGAAGGCGAGCACGTAAAGGCCGGCGAACCGCTGATTGACGGCCCGCTGAACCCGCACGACCTGCTCGCGGTCCTCGGCGAGAAATACACGCAGGCCTACCTGGTCAACTCCATCCAGGAGGTCTACCGCCTGCAGGGCGTGAACATCAACGACAAGCACATCGAAACCATCGTCCGCCAGATGATGCGCTGGGTGAAGGTGGAAGACGTCGGCGACACCGGCTTCCTTTTGGAAGAGCAGATTGACAAGTTCCGCTTCCGCGAGGAAAACGACCGCATCATCGCCGACGGCGGGCGCCCGGCCACCGGCCGCCCGCTGCTGCTCGGCATCACCAAGGCGTCGCTCTCCACCGACTCGTTCATTTCCGCGGCGAGCTTCCAGGAGACCACCCGCGTCCTCACCGAAGCCGCCGTGGCCGGCAAAGTGGACTACCTGCGCGGCCTGAAGGAAAACGTCATCATGGGCCGCCTCATCCCGGCGGGCACGGGTCTCGAGCGCTATCGCAACATCGAGCTGCTGACCGAAGTGCCGGCTCAGGCTCCCATCGAGGCCATTCCTGCCGCGGCGGAGCTGACACCCGAGGAGGCCGCGGCGCTCGACTTCCTGCGTAAGGATGCCGAAGCCGCAGCCGAAGGTTAGACTCCTGCATTCGCGGCGTTCGAAATTCGTGGGCGGCGGGCCGATTCCGAATCGGCCCGCCGCTGTCGTTTTTGCGCCCCCTGATTCTTGCAGGTCTGGAAACCGCCGAGAAGGGTTCCATTGCAGTGGGGGATTTGCGACCGTTACAATTTCCGAGGGGTATAACCGAGCTTCTGGGTCACGCGCCTTTAGAAGCGGCTCACCGTTTACCACCATGCCTTTCAACCAAGAGAGCGGGACTGAGCATCCCCGGCGGCGCACAACCGGGCGTCTCGCAGACAGCACTCCGCATGCCGCATCACCGACGCAGCTCCAGCAGCTCGAGCGCAAGGAAAGCGAGCTCTGGCGCATCACCTTCCTTCTGCTCTTGATTATCGCCTCGGTGTTTGCGTGGTTTGCCTGGGACACGGTGCGTTCCTTCTCGAAATTCCGCTTCGAGGCGCTCCCCATCGGCCTGGTCGTTCTGGTGGTCTTGTTCGCCGCATATGCGTGGAAGCGGACGAGAGAGATCTCCGAATTGCGCGGGCTGGTTCGCGGGCTGGAACAGCGCAGCGTGGAGCTGCCCAACGAAAAACAGATGGACCAGCTCTTTCAACTCATCTCGCGCTCGCAGCAGGGCTACCGCGACCTGATTGATTCCTTCGATGACGTGCTGATTGCATTATCCCTGGAAGGCGATATCCGCGCTGTAAACCGCAGCTTTGCCGATCTCGTGGGCGCGCCCTTCCCGCAAATCATCGGACATCGTCTGGGCGAATTCCTGGACGATCCAAACGGATCTCTGCGGAAGGACGTGGAAAAGGGTCTGGCGAAATTTCTTGAAACCCGCCACTGGGCAGGCGTGGTTCGGATTCGGTTTAAGGGCGCCACGTCGGCGTGCTTCTTCGACTGCGCGATGCATGCCCTGGTCAAAGGCGACACGGTGATCGGGGCCACCGTGCTGGCGCGCGACATCACGCTGCAGCACGAGAGTGAAGCACGCTTTACCGAATTGTTTGAGACGCTTCAGGAAGGCATTTATTTCACCACGCCCGGCGGCACGATTCTGGATGCCAATCCCGCTCTGGTGCGCATGCTCGGTTACGCCAGCAAAGAAGAGCTGCTGCGCGCCAACGCGGAAGACTTTTATTTCGATCCGGCCGACCGGCAGGCTTTTCAGAAGGAATTCGAAAACCAAACGGTCGTCACCGGCCGGGAAGTTAAGCTGCGGAAGAAGAACGGCAGCCCGGTGTTGTGCCTCGACACCTCCACGGCGGTGAAGGATTCTTCGGGCCAGATCGTCCGCTACCAAGGCGCCTTGCTCGATATCACCCTGCGGCGGAAGATGGAGGCGCAACTCCAGCAGGAACAGGAACTCGCCCGGCGCCTCGTGGATTCCTTTCCCGATCCCATCTTTGTGATTGACGCGGAAGGCGGGTACACCTTCATTAGTCCCCGGGTTCAGCAGGCGCTCGGCTATACGATTGAGGAAATGTCCCGAATGAGGATCGGCGTGCTGACGCATCCGGAAGATCGCCCCGCATTGATGGAGGTGTTTCGGAACTTGATCACCGGCACGAAGAATTTCGACAGCGTAGAACATCGCGTGCAGAACCGCGTGGGGGAATGGCGGAGGTTCCGCACCAACGCGACGCCGCTGTATGGCCCGGAGGGAAAGATTATCGGCGTGGTGGCCTCGTTGCGCGACGTTACCGATCTCAAGCGCCTGGAAGAGCAGCTCGTGCAGTCCGAAAAACTTGCGGCCATGGGGCAGATGATTGCCGGCGTGGCTCACGAGCTGAATAACCCGCTCACCGCGATTCTGGGCGTCAGCGAACTATTGCGCGACCGCGCCGCCGATGAAACCATGAAGAAACAGCTCGACCTGGCTCACCGCCAGGCTCGGCGCGCCGCGCAAATTGTGCAAAACCTTCTGGACTTCTCGCGCCCGCCCGCTCCGCAGAAGAAACTGTTGCAGGTCGACGATCTGGTGGAGCGCACGCTGCAGCTCCACGAACACCCGCTCCGGCGCGGACAAATCACTGTGGAGTTCGTGGCCGCTCCCAACCTCCCCGTAGTTTTGGGAGACGCCAATCAGTTGATCCAAGTGTTCCTTAATCTCATCACCAACGCGGAACATGCCATACACGAGGTGCGGGAGTCGGGGAAAATCCAAATTGGCGTCAACCAAGACGGAAAGAATATCACGGTCCGCGTGCAGGATGACGGCGTGGGAATCCGCCCGGAGGCTCTGGGGAAGCTGTTCGATCCGTTCTATACCACCAAGCGCCCTGGCGGCGGAACCGGTCTAGGGCTGAGCATCTGCATGTCCATCGTCCGCGAGCACGGCGGCGCAATCGAAGTGGAGCTCGTCGCTACGGGCGGCTCCGTGTTTCAAGTGATTCTTCCGATCGCCCAACAACAAACGGGAAGCTCCGCGACACGCGACGGCGGATCGCAGCGCGCCGGGTCTGGTCCGCGGAATCTCGAGGGACTCGCGGGGCGGTCCGTCCTGGTGATTGACGACGAGGAAGGCATCCTGGAAATGGTGCAGGCGGGGCTGGCGGCACAAGGGCTGAAAGTGGATTCTGCACTGAACGCCGAAAGGGCCTTGCAGCTCGTCGCCCAGAACAGGTACGACGTGATTCTTTGCGATGTAAACTTGACCGGCTTCGGCCAGACTCTTTCTGGCGAGCAAATCTACAATCGCATTCAATCAACGGACAACGGAACGAAGGCCACGTTCGTTTTCATGACTGGAGCCGTGGTGGATGACGCCCGGACGCCTTCCCTCGAAGCAAAAGCCCGCTGCATCCAGAAACCCTTCCGGGTGTCCGACCTGCTGGCTTTGCTGGGAGAGGTCTTGAGCCCGGCGCCGGTCAATTCGCTCAAGAAATAACCGGCGAGATTCGGATTTGCGGAATCCCCTATGGCTTCGAGGTTTTGGCAGGGGTCGAATTCGCGGTGGCCTGCTTGTTCTTACCGGCACCCGTCCCCGCTGCCGCTCTGTCCACGCCGAATTCCCAAACAAACAGGTTCAGGCCTTCGGGCAGAATCTCCGCCAAGGCATATTCTCCGGGCGCGAGCGATTGGCCCACCGTGAGACGATACACGCCCTTCGCCACTTCCCATCGCTGGAGTGCGATGGTGTCCCGCCGAGAAGATTGCTGACCCACGACATTGGTGCTGAGGATTTCGATTTGGCGTGAGCCGCCTTTGACGGTGGCGCGAATCAATTCCACTTCCGGCCCGGACACGCCCGGCCGGCTGCTTTTTGCGATGGGAGAGACGCGGTCGGGGTCGGGGGGGGCCTCGCGCAGATAGAATTCCGGCTGAGCGGTCGTAATTCTCAGGGCCGCGCGCGGGCCGGGGATTTGCACCCGATGCCGGGCGGGGACCACCGGCACGGGCACCAATATCTGTTCGACCAAACGCTTTTTGTCGAGCTTGATCTGCGCGCCGACCTGCTCAAGAGGTTTGACGAAATCCCCTTCCAGGACGAATACTCCTTCCCCCGGCGGAAGGAAAACGCCCCGGGCAATCTCCAGGCTGGCATCAATGTCGAGCGGCATGATCCGCTCGGCGGCCTCCTGGGTGCGCACCTTTGCGCGCAGCGCCTCCTGCTCCTTGGCGGATTCCGTCTCGGCCTTCTTCGTGCCGTCCCAATCCACCATAGCTTCCGGGATTTCTTCCCAGGCAGCGCGTTCGACACTGTAGTAGCGCACGCGATCGCCCTTGCGCTCGTAGCTGCGCACGAGTTGGAACGTGCCATCCTTCAGGCAAAGCTTTTTGCCGCGAGGCAAAACGACGGCAGAGTTTGCCTGGGGAGTGGGTTCGTTCTGCGAATTGCTCTGAGCAGGGCTCTGCCTTTGGGCGCGCGAAAACGCTAAAAGAGCAATGGACAGGAGTAACAGCAGGGGGAGCCCGGCGAAGACAGCCGTTCGTCGAGGTATATGGCAGTCGCGGTTCTTGGACACTCGAGGCATAGGACTCGACAGATTCCTCACAGAGGTTGGATGCCGCCAGGGGCTCCAAGCTTTGCCAGCATAACGCCGCCAAACGAACGCGGCAACCCAGAAGGGGCCAGCCGAGTGTGGCGGGACGCTCGTATGGCGTTGTCCTTGGGGCTTGTGTTAGATTGCAAGGCTTTCTGCGGCAGCGCAATAAATTCTTGCGGGAGCCATGCGGATTCGGAATGAACAGGGAGGACTTGATGCGGCGCGCAGTTGTGATGGTCTTCGTGTTGAGCTTGGCGCTCGGCGGCTTTGGCGGAGTCGCCCGGGCGCAATCGTTTGATATCATCAAGGTGGCCGACGGCGTTTACGCGGCCATCGGGAAGAACGGCGTCTATTCCAACGGCGCCTTCATCGTCAATAAGGACGACGTCGTTGTCGTGGATACGCACCTGCGTCCGAGCTGGGCCCGCGACTTGATCGCGGAAATCAAGAAGGTGACCGACAAGCCGGTGCGCTACGTCGTGGACACCCATTGGCACCCCGACCACGTCCAGGGCAACCAGTCCTACGTCAGCACATTTGGCCCGAACGTGGAATACCTCGCGCAGCACAACACGCGCGAAGACATGATTCACAAGGGCATTCCCAGCGTGCAAGAGTCTCTTACGAAGGACGTGCCGGAGGCCATCAAGCAATTGGAGCAGGCCATTGCCACAGGAAACGGGCCCGACGGAAAGCCTTTAACCGAGCAACAGAAAGCCGGCCTCCCCGCGGCGCTCGCCAGCCAGAAAGCCTATCTCGAAGAATTGAAGCAGATTCGGATCGTGCTGCCGACGATTACCTTCGACCGCAGCCTCATCCTCCACAAGCCCGACCGCGATGTCCACGTCTATTTCCTCGGCAAGGGTCACACGCGCGGAGATGTGGTCGTGTACCTGCCGAAGGAGAAAGTGGTGATGACCGGCGACCTGCTGACCGGCGGCATTCCCTTCATGCGCGATGCTTACCCGGTCGAGTGGGTCACGACGCTCGAAGGCCTGCGGAACCTGGATTGGACGCAGGCCATTCCGGGGCATGGAGATGTCCAGCAGGGGAAAGCCCAAATTGAGAAGCTGATTGCGTATATGCGCGATGTCGTTGCCGGGGTCAAAGACGCGGTGGCCAAAGGGATGACCCTCGAGGACACGAAGAAATCGCTCACACTGCCGCAGCACGCCGGCAACTTTGGCGCACCTCAGCAATTTGCCAGGTCCAATGCCGCCATGATTGAGCGCACCTGGGCAGAAGTAACGGGGAAGATCACGGACTAGCTGCCGGTTCCAGAGCGTCGTCAGCCAGACCGCCGTCGAACGGAAATGAAAATGGCTCCAAAGGGCATGCCCTTGGAGCCAGATTCATTCCATTCAGCGTAAATTTGGTTCAGTGCTCGCAGCGCGGGCAGAGGACGGACAAAACCATCAGGTCGGAATGTGTGAAAAGCCACTGGTTGGCTTGGTTCCCGGCGGCTTCGGCCGCGCGGACCAGAAATCCCAGGTGGCGGCTGCGCGCTAGGGCACGCAAGTGCTCCAGGCAGATTCCGGTCAGCCCGGAAACCTCTTGCTCGGTAAAGATCTTTTGGCTCGACTTGATGGTCACGACGGCCCTTCCTTTTGACCTGGGTTCGCTCCGCGCTTGTTCGATGCTCGCCACGCTCACATTACCTATGATGCTGCGAGCAGCTTACACGCTGCCTGAAACTGCCTGCAATAGTCGTTCCGTTTTGGCGGGGAGGGACTACTAGGCTAGTACTCTTGCTTCTTATTCATCTCAAAGAGCAGGACTTCCAAGGTAAGTGGAAGACTGCGATGCGTCATTTTCCAAGAGCAAAAGGCCTGAGAATCCGTGTTTTTCTTGGTTTTTTCCCGAAACCGGGAATCAGGGTCCGCTCGAAATAACAGGGAAGAAGGGCACTTGAAGGGGCGTTGGATAAGATACAGATAGCTCATCGAATGAAGCCCTTGTGGTACTTGCGGAGGCGCGAAAGGAAAAAAAGTGCTTAATTTTGTAGGGCGTCTACTATTTCCCGTATTTGCTTTGTATGCCGGACTTCGTGATAGGCAAGAAAGCGAAGCCAATCGTAGAGATTCAAGCTCCCCAAGAACGGATGCGCCCGGCGGTACGCGCCGAAATCATGGTCACGGTTTTGGTCCAAAAAGCTGAGCGTTCGCGCGCGCGCTTCCCTTACACACGCCAGCATGGCTTCCTTATCGGACAGCAAGGCCGGGTCGAGAGGAATCGGCGACTTTCTGCGAACCAGGCGCCATTCGGCCATCCGCACCGGCACGTGCAGCTTCTTCCAAAACGGCAATCGCGGCGGGACCTGCTGGATCATCCGCTCCGCGCCGCGGGTCACTGCGCTCTCGACCATGGTCAGGTGTGCGATGACCTGTGCGACCGACCAAGCCTCGGGACGCGGAGCTGACCGCCAGGTCCTGGGAGAAATGGCGTCGGTAACAGCAAAAAGGTTCGCGCGCGACCGGCTCATCTGTTCCAGGATGACGTCGAGCCTGTTCATGGAGGCTCCTCAGAGCGCAAATCCGCCGGCGTCTTCGAACGCTTGCGCCAATTGCAATACGCGCGCCTCGGCGAAGGCCGGCCCAAGTATTTGCATGCCTACCGGCAAGCCGCCGCGCGTCTTCCCGCACGGCACGGAAATGCCAGGCACGCCCGCCAGGGATCCCGTAACCGTATAAATATCAGAGAGATACATCTGCAGCGGGTCCTCCGTCCTCTCGCCGAGTTTGAATGCCGGAACCGGCGATGTGGGCGTAACGATAGCGTCCACTTTTGCGAATGCATCGCGGAAATCCTGCGCGATGAGTGAGCGGACTTTCTGGCCTTTCAGATAATACGCGTCGTAGTAGCCTGCGGAAAGGACGTACGTTCCCAGCATGATGCGCCGCTTCACTTCCTGTCCAAAACCGCGGCCGCGGGTTTTCCTGTACATTTCGATCAATGTTTCTCCCGGTACGCGCGGGCCGTAGCGCACGCCGTCGTAGCGCGCCAGGTTGGAACTGGCCTCGGCCGTGGCGATGATGTAGTACGTCGCGATGGCGTAATCGGTGTGCGGCATGCGGATTTCCATCGGCTGGCAGCCCAGCTTTTTCAGCAGCGCGATCCCCGATTCAATCTTTCGGCGCACTTCGTCGTGCATTCCCGGGCCGAAGTATTCCCTGGGGATGCCGATGCGGAGCCCTTTCACCGGCTTCGCCATTTCAGACAAGTAGTCGGACACCGGGGCGCTCGCGGACGTGGAATCGTTAGGGTCGCGCCCGGCGATGATGCCCATCACCTTTGCCGCGTCGCGAACGGTGCGAGTGAGCGGGCCAATGCGGTCGAGCGAAGACGCAAAGGCGATGAGGCCATAGCGGGAAACACGCCCATAGCTGGGCATCATCGCGGGGATTCCGCACAGCGCACCGGGCTGGCGAATCGAGCCGCCGGTGTCGGTGCCGAGCGCGGCAACCGCCAGGCCGTCGGCCACCGCCGCGGCCGAGCCCCCACTGGATCCGCCCGGGACGCGTCCAGGCGCGGCGGGATTATGCACCGGGCCATAGGCGGAATTCTCGTTCGAGCTACCCATAGCAAACTCGTCGCAGTTGGTTTTGCCCAGCAGGATTGCCCCGGCGCGTTCGAGCCACTCGACGGCGGTGGCGTCATACGGCGGCGTGTAGGTTTCCAGGATTCGCGAGCCGCACGTGGAACGCACGCCGCGGGTGCTGATGACGTCTTTGATGGCCATCGGGACGCCGGCCAGAAGCGGTAAGGGAGCTTTTTCTGCGATGAGGCGGTCTATCTTCTCTGCCTGGGCATAGGCGCGCTCCGGACAGAGCGTCAGAAACGCATTCAGCTCCGGGTTGCGCCGTTCAATGCGCGCGTAAGAGTCCGACACCAACTCTCGTGCGGAGATCTGCTTGGCTTCCAGGGATTCCCGCACGGATTCAATCGTCCAGGCCATTCCGTTATTCCCCCGATCAAGAATGTTTCACGTGAAACATTCCAGGTAACGCTATGAGACGAAACGAGTTCCGGCCGCGCGAATGATTCCCATCATCGCTCGATCACCCTGGGCACACGGAAATAATGCGCCTTGGCGTCCGGCGCCTGCGCCAGAACCTCTTCTGCGACCTGGCAGGGAATCACCGCGTCCTCGCGAAGCGTGGCGCCGGCTGCTCCGGCTTCAGCCGTCAGAACCTGCGCCATGGGCTCCACGTTGGAGGTGTCCAATTCGTTGAGCTTGCCGACGTATTCCAGGATATGGTCGAGCTGGCTCTGGAAGGTCGCGGTTTCGGCCTCGGAAAGCTCCAAATAGGCCAGTTCAGCTACTCGCAAAACGTCTTCGCGGGT
>DASWCG010000179.1:0-34938 GCA_036390175.1 Candidatus Acidiferrales bacterium
ACTTTCCACCGAAGCTAGTACAGCGGAGCGCTTGCGCCGTCTATACCAGGCGCTGGCTCGCGAGACCGAGGCCGACCGGCCTCTCTGGCAAGCCGTAGTGCTCTCGGGCGCGATGGATCCAGTCCGTTCCCCGGACATGCGTGGACGAAAGGAAGCGGCGACGGGCCTGCTTCGGGAAATTCTCGCCGCCGGTCAGACGCGCGGCGAAATCAGCCTCACCTTTCCCGCCGAACATCTGGCTGAATTCATGGAAGGAATGTACAACACCGTCGTGCGCCAATGGGCCGTGGATCTCACGGGACCTCACAAGCTAAGCGAGCGAGTCAGCAGCGCCGTCGAGTTTTTCCTTCGGGGCGTCCGTCCGTAAGCCGTACTGTGCGACGCTTTATTCCCCTGCTTCACCGCACCCTCATGCAGGACCCAATGGGCCAATCCACTGGGCTCCCGCAAGGCGGGCTCAAGCCACGGGAGGGCTCCAGTTTCCTCTTGACGTTAGTCACCGCTATGTGATAGCAGCTACCGTAATTCATGGGGGTGGACAGCCCGAGCTGGGAATTTGCAACCCATCTTGCCGAATCTTGGGCCGTCTAGCTGGGGCGATTTCACATCAATCGGCATTCAGCCGAGTCAAGTGGACGCTAAAGGGAGGCGGATAAAATGAGAACGTCAATCGTCGGTACAGCACTCGTGCTCCTTCTGGTCTTGCTGGCGGCTCTGCCAGGATATGCTCAGGTTGACTATGCGACGGCTACTCTGAAAGGAACGGTGCTCGACCCGCAGGGAGCCGCGGTCGGGGGAGCAACCGTAACCGTAACGAATTTGAGTACGGGAATCAGCAGGACCGTCAAGACCGGTGCGGAAGGCACTTTTCAATTTTCCGCGCTTCACCCCGGGACGTACAAGGTCCAGGCCGAGGCGCCGGGTTTTGAGAAAACCATCGCAAGTAACTTGCAACTTTCCGTCGGTCAGGTTGTCGTCAACGACGTCCAGCTGAAAGTGGGTGCTGTTACCGATGTGGTCGAAATCGAAGCGGCCCCGCCGCTCATCGCCACCGAGCAGACCCAGCAGGCCAACACCATCAATGAGAACCAGGTCCAGGATCTTCCCAACCTCTCCCGCAATATCACCCAAGCCGTCTACACTCTGCCGGGAGTCTCTAACGCGGATGCGCCGCGCTCTCAGCAGCCGGGTTTCACAGGGTTTTTCACAACGGGATTTTCAATAGGCGGCAGCAACGGCCGCAATAACCTCTCCACCATTGATGGCGGCGAGAACGAGTACGGAACCGGGCAGTACCGCGTCACCACTATCCCCCTTGACGCCATTCAGGAATTTCAGGTCAACCGGAATTCTTTCAACGCGGAATTGGGGTTCACCGACGGCAGCGCCATCAACATCATCACCAAGAGTGGCGGCAGCAGGTATCATGGAAACGCATACGGTTATTTCCGTGACCAGAATACTGAGGCGGCAAATTTCTTCAATGGGCTTGAGGGTCTCCCCAAGGCTTTCGATCAGAGTGTTTATACGGGAGGCACCATAGGCGGGCCGATCAAGAAGGATAAGCTCTTCTTCTTCCTGGCCTATGAGTATCAGAGGCTCGATTCCCCGAATTTCACCGATGCTGGAGTTCTCAGCGCCCCTACTGTAACGACTGGACCAACACCGGGCGAAATCGCTTACCTGAACGCGAACTTACCCCCCGCCGTCGCTGGCGCTATCGCTTTTCTTATGACCCCTCTCAACAATCCTGCATTGAAGACGATCCTCACCCGCGACGGCCACATTTTTGACGATCCGCAGAGGCACCACAACACGATTCTCCGCTTCGATGGCCAGCCGAACCCGAACAATTCCCTCAGTCTTCGTTTGGGATATCTGCATAACGATAACAATCAGGGCAATCCCGACGGTAACGGTCTCTTCACCAGGGATTTCAGTATCCTGACGAATTGGACCCGCACGATCAGGCCCACGCTGGTCAATCAAGTGCTTGTCCAGATCATCCCGCGAAATCGGGCCAACAGCCTGCCAAACCCATTTACTGGCGTGAACTTCAGCCTCGGCAACCTCAATGTTGGCGGGCTGGGCGGTACCTCCACTTTTGGAAGCCCGTCTTTGATCCCCTACATTGCTCACCAGACCCGCTATCAGTTTGAAGACGACATCACTTGGACGAAGGGCGTGCACACCTTCAAGTTCGGGGCTTCCTATCGGCCAGCCAATTACCACCTCGAAGACGACCTGTGGTTCAACAATGAGTTTGACTTCAGGGATGGGGCTATTCCGCTCTTTATACTCGTCCAAGCCCTCAACCCTAACGCGCCGGCATGCAATTGTTTGCTGAGTGCACCTCAGTCCTTCAACTTGGGCTTTCCAGTAGACATGTTAGCGGGCTTCAACAATCCCAAATGGCAGGGATGGGGGCACTATTTCGGCAGCTACATCCAGGATGCCTGGAAGCTTAACCCAAAGTTGACGATGAATTACGGAATACGTTTCGACTATGATGGCGAGCCTGCTCCGCTCGGGGGCAGCTTCTATGCCTCTCCCCGGCTGGGGTTCGCTTGGGACCCGATGGGCAACCACAAGACCGTCATCCGCGCCGGAGCTGGCATCTTTACGGCGCCGATTGATGTCCTGATTCCGTCGTATGGCTCTCTCTTGGATGGGACCGGAAGATACATCAATGAGTTGCTGGTGGCGCTACCGTCAAATCCCGCAGTGATTGCGCTATGGCAGCGGGGCGTAAAACTAGACGAGTTGCCCTCCGGCAAGCTAACGAGCGCCGATTTCACTGCGGTGTTAGGACCAAACTTCAACAGCCCGGGTGCAACGGTCGGCTACGGTGTCGCTTCGAACTACAAGAACCCCTATACCGTTCAGGCCAGCCTGAGCATTGACCGGGAGCTGGTCAGGAACGTGTCTCTCGAGGTCGGCTACAACATGTACCATGGCGTCCACCTACAGATGCCGCTCGAAACGGCCTATCTTGAGAACGGTTGTTGCGACATCACGGGCGGACCGCTGTATAAAGCGACTGGCAGCCAGCTCCAGCACACCACCTATGAGTCTATCGGGAGCTCGATCTACCACGGGCTGACGACCTCACTCACCAAACGCTATAGCAGGGGCTTGCAGTTCCAGGTCAACTACACCTGGAGCAAGACCATAGACAACGTGATTGACTTTGCCAGCTTCCAGAACTGGTTCCGGCCCAGCCGCCTGAACCTGTTCCGCGCGGTCTCGGTCTTTGACATTCCGCACAACTTTGTGGCCAATGCGGTCTACACAACGCCTTTCAAGTCGAACCAGGGGAATATCCTTTCGAGAGCGCTTGCGGATATCTCCGTGGCTCCAATCATCTACTTCCGCAGCGGGCTTCCCTTCTCGATCAGGACCCCCAGCCTGCAAAACGGTCTCGCGCTGGACAACAACTTCGCCATGCCGTTTGGCGCCTCGCGTGACGCCAACCGCGGCGCAAACTACGCCGCAGCAGACCTCAGGATTCAGAAGGGCTTCTTCATCAACAGGGATCGCGGGGTCAAGGTGGAACTGATCGCGGAAGGAACCAACATCTTCAACCGCATCAACTTCAACAAGGTCGCCGATCTGTTTGATGTCAATGGCTTCTCCAACGCCGTCAAGTTAGCCAACGGACAGACGCTCAACCTGTTCACCGGACCGTTCACGGGTCTGCACGGCGTAAGGCCCACGAGCCTGTCGGACGTGCAAACCCCGCTTTCCTTCGCATCAGCGGATTTGCCGCGCCAGGTTCAGTTTGGCCTGAGGCTGGCGTTCTAACCCATCTCGATTTGGTGAGATGGCTTTTGACAATCTAGCTCTATCCAAGGCGAGGCCACCCGGTGCTCGGAGTGCTGGGTAGTCTCCTTATCTTAATCTTACTAGGTGAATGTGCCTTCCCCCAGGGCGGGTGGGGTAAATTCCGCCTGCGCCACCTCTGCTGAATGCTACTTGCTTTTGAACTTTCCCAGGACTATACTGTTTTCGCTCTGAAGCCGGTCGGAAAATTCAGTGGGCGCGAGCCCACTTTTTTTGTTGGCCGAGGAACAGAAATGCGTCGCAGCCGGGCCGGCCCGGTGCAGCGGAACGTCCCGAAATGGACTTGGAGCGGATACGCGAAGCGGCCGAGCGGGTTGCCCGCTCGGAGGGCTTGGACGTTGTCGAGGTCGAATGGAAAGTCGGCAAGCAGCGGTTTTTGCGGGTAACGATTGACCGGCCGCAGGCGCCGGCCTCTTCGGCGGGTGCCGAGGCGGCCGGAGCAGCGCCAGAGCAGTTGGGCGGGGCGGCTCCGCGGGGCGGAATCAGCGGGGGAATCAGCCACTCGGATTGCGAGCGGGTCAGCCAGCAGTTGAGCGTCATCCTCGACGTCGAGGACCTGGTGCCCGGGCCGCGGTACATCCTGGAGGTCAGCTCTCCGGGCCTTGACCGCAAGTTATTCAAGCCAGAGGACTTCGAACGGTTCAAGGGGCGGCTCGCGAAGATTTCTACCGTTGAGCCCATCGGGGACGCCAAGTTCTTCGAAGGGCGCCTGGCGGGGTACGTGAACGGGATGGTGCGGATGGAACTAAAAGGGCGCGACGCGAAGACCGTGGAAGTGCCCTTCGCGGCGATTCGCAAGGCGAATCTTGTCGTCGAGTTTTGACCGGGTGTTCGAGGGTTTTAGGATAGCTTGAGGGGAAAAACAGGAAGCGGCGCAATGGCGAACCTGCTCTATCAACAGATCGAGATGCTCAGCCGGGAGAAGCACATCGAGCCCGAAATCATCGTGTCGGCGATTGAAGACGCGATGGTGGTCGCGGCGCGGAAGTATTACAAGACCGAAGAGGACCTCCGCGCGAAGTTCAATCCGGAATCCGGCCAGGTGGACGTGTATTCGGTGCGCACCGTGGTCGAGGAAGTCACCGACCCCAAGCGCGAAGTCACCCTCGCCGAGGCGCGCAAGATGCAGCCGGACATCGAGGTTGGCGGGGAGATTACCGCGGTGAAGCCCACCGACGTGCTTGGGCGGATTGCGGCACAGACCGCCAAGCAGGTCATCATGCAGAAGGTGCGCGAGGCCGAACGCGAAACCGTCTACAACGAATACAACGGGCGCGTCGGCGAGCTGGTGAACTGCATCGTCAAGCGCATCGAAGGGCCGGAGTTGATTGTGGACCTGGGGCGCACCGAAGCGCGGCTGCCCAAGCGCGAGCAGTCCAGGCTGGAGACTTACAATTTGGGAGACCGCTTGCGCGTGGTGATTCGCGCGGTCGAAAAGGCTTCCAAGGGGCCGCAGGTAGTCGTATCGCGCGCCGATCCCATGTTAGTCCAGCGGCTGTTCGAAATGGAAGTGCCCGAGATTTACGACGGCACGGTGCAGATTCGCGCGGCGGCGCGCGAAGCGGGCGAGCGCACCAAGATCGCCGTGCAAAGCCGCGACAAGGATGTGGACCCCGTGGGCGCATGCGTGGGCATGAAAGGCATGCGCGTGCAGTCCATCATCCGCGAGCTGCGCGGCGAAAAAATAGACATCATTCCGTACAACGAAGAGACGGTGGCCTTTGCCCAGAAGGCGCTCAACCCGGCGAAAGTGACGCGCGTCCAGATCGTTGATCCCGAGACGCGCCACCTGGAAGTGATTGTCGAGGATACGCAGCTCTCGCTGGCCATCGGCAAGAAGGGGCAGAACGTCCGCTTGGCCAGCAAGCTGATCGGCTGGAACATCGACATCAAGAGCGAGGAAGAGAAGCGCCAGGAGATCGAAGCGCAAATGGCCGCGCTCACCGCCCCCGGCACGCCGCTGGCGGAATTGCACGGCGTCGGTCCGAAAACCATCGAAAAAATCGAGGCGCACGGCATCAGCACGATCGAGAAACTTGCCGATATGACGCCGGAACAATTGATGGAGATCCCCGGCATCGGCGAGAAAATGGTCGAGAAGATTCAGGTGTCGGTGGCCGCGCACTTCCAAAAGCTGGAAGGGCAGCAGGCTGCCGCTGCCGAAGAAACCGCCGAGCCGGGCGCCGCACCCTCCGGCGAAGCCGCCGTGGAAGAAGCAGAGGCTTCGAGCGAACCCGCCGTGGAGCCCAGCGAGGCGGCCGAGGGCTCTGAGGAGACCGCTGCGCCCGAAGAAACTGTTCCTGCCGAAGCCGCTGAAACCAGCTCGGAACCCGAGCCGCCCGCTCAAGAGCCCGGCGCGGCGCAGGCAGAAGAGCCCGGCGCTACGAAAACAGAAGAGGCCGGAGCGGCGAAAACAGAAGAGTCCGGCGCGACGCCCGAGGGCGAAGCGTAGCTTGCGAGGGGAATGAGCGAAGCCAATCAGATTCGCATCAACGAACTGGCCCGCGAACTCGAGGTCAAGGCCAAGGCCATCATTGACTATTTGCCCGAGGCCGGGGTCGCCGAGAAGAAGACTCACTCGAGCTCGATTGAGCTCGATGCCGCAGAAAAGGTTCGCAAACATTTCCATGAAGTAGCGGACGCCGAAGCTGCAGCTGAACGCGCGGCTGTCGCCGCCGAGAAAGCTGCGAAGGAAGCTGCCGTTAAGGCGGCGAGGGCGCGTTCGGCTGCGCCCCCGGCCGCGAAACCCGCGGCTGCGGTGCCTGCCGCCGGTCCTGGAATCGCGGCCCCGGGGAAACCCGTTCCCGCTGGGACTCCGGCTGCCGCGAAGCCCGCTGTGGTTCCTCCGGCCGGAAAACCTGCTCCGGCAACTGGTCATCCGCCTGTCCCCGCGGCTGCAAAGCCTAGCCCGGCTGCGGCTTCCGGGATTCCGAGGCACGCGACCTCTCCCGTGCCATCGAGTGGCACCGCGGCAACTCGCCCGGCGGGTCCTCCGGTTGCGCCGGGCAAGCGCACCGGTGTTCCAGCGACAATGCGGCCTGCAGCACAGGGTGCTGCGTCACGCGCCGGCCAGCCGGCCGCGCATACGGGAGCGCCCGGCGCTACTCCGACATCGCGCTATCCGCAGCGTGCCGGTGCTCCAGCAGGCGCGGGAAGACCCATGCCTGCGCGCCCCGGCCAGCCAATGCCCGGGCGGCCCGGGACAAGGCCCATGCGGCCGGGGCAACTGCCTCCGCCGCCGCTGCCTACAAGAGCCGAGCCTGGCAAGCCCATCTATGCGCGAAAGCCTGCGCCGCGCGCGCGGCCTCTGGTGGATAAGCGCGAACTCGAAGGGGAGCGCAAACTTCATCCTGTACGCACGCGCCCCGGCGTGGGCGAGCGGCGTCCGGGGCAGGCCGCCGCGATCATCATTCCGGTGCCGCGCGAGCCGCGTGAAGTCACCATCACGGAAGGTGTCACGGTCCGCGACCTGGCCGAAAAGCTCGACGTTCGCGCCAAAGACGTTTTGAAGATCTTGCTCGACCGCGGCGTGTTCGCCAGCATCAACCAGGCGCTCGACACTTCCACGGCCACCAGCCTCGCCGAGGCGTTCAACGGCATCGTCAAAGTAATCTCGTTTGAAGAAGAAGTGGTCCAGGAGGTCGCCAAGGAAGAAAAGGCAGAGAATCTCTCGCCGCGTCCTCCGGTCGTGACCGTGATGGGCCACGTAGACCACGGCAAGACCAGCTTGCTCGATGCCATTCGAGAAACCGACGTGGCCGGGGGCGAAGCCGGCGGAATCACGCAGCACATCGGCGCGTATCAAGTCGCCGTGGATCACAAGCGCGTCGTGTTCGTGGATACGCCGGGCCACGAGGCTTTCACCCGGATGCGCGCCCGCGGCGCGAAGGTCACCGACATTGTCGTTCTTGTGGTTGCGGCCGACGACGGCGTGATGCCGCAAACGCAGGAGGCCATTGACCACGCCAAGGCCGCTGGCGTCCCCATCGTCGTAGCCATCAATAAAATTGACAAGCCGGAAGCGCAACCCGAGCGCGTCAAGCGCCAGCTTTCCGATCGAAGTCTCATGCCCGAAGAGTGGGGCGGAGATACGGTGATGGTCGAAGTCTCCGCGAAGCAGAAGAAAAATCTGGATAAGCTCCTGGAAATGATATTGCTCGTCGCCGATCTGCGCGAGCTGAAAGCCAATCCCAAGGCGCCGGCGACGGGAACAGTGCTCGAGTCGCGCGTGGACAGGGGGCGCGGGCCCGTAGCTACGGTGCTGGTGCAGAACGGCACGCTGCGCGCCGGCGACTTTTTTATTTGCGGAGCGGTATTCGGCAAAGTCCGCGCGATGTTTGACGACAAGGGCCGGCCCATCAAGGAAGCGCCTCCGGCGACGCCGGTAGAAGTGCTGGGCTTGCAGGGCGTGCCCGAGGCGGGTGATCACTTTCAGGTGACCGATGAAGCCAAGGCGCGGCACATCGTTGAGTACCGCCAGTCGAAGCAGCGCGACGCCGCCATGGCCAGGGCCAGCGGCGCGCGCATCACGCTCGACCAGCTCCACGAACAGCTCAAGACCGGCGAGGTCAAGGAACTGCCCATCGTCATCAAGGCCGATGTGCAGGGCTCGGCGGAAGTGCTGAGCGAATTGCTGCCGAAGCTCTCGACGGACCAGGTCAAGCTGAAAATTATCAGCTCCGGCGTCGGCGCCGTCACCGAAAACGACGTGCTCCTCGCGTCGGCCTCCGGCGCCATCATCATTGCCTTTGGTGTTCGGCCGGACCGCAAGGCCGCCGACCTGGCGCAGCAGGAAAAAGTGGATATCCGCACACACTCGATCATATACGAGGTATCTGACGAACTTAAGAAAGCCATGGAAGGTCTGCTCGAGCCGGTCATTCAGGAGCAGTATCTGGGCCGGGCCGAAGTCCGCAACACGTTCCGCATCAAGGGCACCGGAATGGTTGCGGGATGCTACGTGCAAGACGGAGTGCTCAAGCGCGATGCCCAGGTGCGCATCGTGCGCGACGGCGTGGTAATCTACACGGCCAAGCTCAGCTCGCTGCGGCGCTTCAAAGAAGACGTCAACGAGGTTCGCTCGGGCTTCGAGTGCGGCGCCAGCATCGCCAATTTCAACGACGTGAAGGTCGGCGACATCCTGGAGTGCTTCCAGGTGCAGAAGCTGACGGCGGCGGAGGCCGCGGCGCCTGGTGGCAGCTCGCCCCGGTCAGCGCAGTAGCTTGCGCCGGTCCGCAGGGCGGGCCCTTCGCGTTCGTTGTTGGCGAGTAAAAATCCTGCGCCGGTGAGTCACATGCCTATCGGTCTTCTCACCCTCGAAATCCACATCCCCGACGCGCGATCGCTGAAAGATAAGCGGCAGGTGCTGCGCAGCTTGAAAGACCGTTTGCGCAGGCACTTTAACGTGGCCGTGGCGGAGTTGGACCATCAGGACACCTGGCAGCGGTCGCTCGTCGGCGTGGTCGCGCTTTCTGCGGATGAAAAACACCTGGAAGAGTCGCTACAATTGGTCTTCGCCGAATCGGAGCGGCTGCTCGGCCGGGATTTGATCGGGCATCAGACGGAATTCTTGTGAGTACTGCGATGACCGTCGCCGGACACCGCCACGAGCGCGTGGCGGAAGAAATTCATCACGAAATGAGCGCCATGCTGGCGGGAGAGCTGAAGGACCCGCGCCTGGCCGGAATGGTGGCGGTCACCGAGGTGCGCGTCTCGCCGGACCTGAAGCAGGCGCGCGTCTATGTGAGCATCAACGGCAACGAAACCGAGCAGGCCGCGGCCATGAAAGGCCTCGAAGCCGCTGCGGGGTTTATTCGCCACGAGTTGGCGGAGCGCATTCAAATGCGCCGCTGCCCGGAACTGCATTTTGTCCTGGACCGCTCGGAAGAGTACGCCGACCGCATCGAGCGCCTCTTGAAGGAAGCGAAGAACGCGCCCGCGAAAGAGACGCGCGACGAGTGAAATCTCCCCGACCGCTTTACGCCCAAGCTCTCGCCGGTCGAATCGGATTCCCTGAGCATGCCGCGAAAACCTAAGCCCGCGCCCTATGACGGCGCGCTCGTCATTGACAAGCCGCGCGGGAAAACCTCGCACGATGTCGTGGACGTAGTGCGCCGCCTGGCGGGCTTTCGCCAGGTCGGCCATCTCGGCACCCTCGATCCCCTGGCGACCGGTGTGCTCGTGTTGTTGCTCGGCCGCGCCACACGCCTCGCGCAGTTTTACGCGGGCCGCCGCAAACGCTACACCGCCGCGATTCGCTTCGGCTTCGCCACCGATACCTATGATGCTGACGGCGAGCCGCAAGGCCCGGACACCGCGCCTGCGCTCGACGGCGCCGTTCTTGAGCGTCTTGCCGCGGAGCGCGTGGGACGCTTTCCGCAAATGCCTCCGCCATTTTCAGCGAAGAAAATCCACGGCAAGCCCGCGCACGAGCTGGCGCGGAAGAAAAAGCCCGTCGAACTGAGGCCGGTGGAAGTAGAGGTGTACGAATTCCGCATCACGCAGATCGCAGGCCCGGTCGCGCGTTGCGTGATCGAATGTTCCGCCGGCACCTACATCCGCTCGCTGGCTCACGAGATGGGCGAACGTGTGGGCTGTGGCGCTCACCTGTCGGAAATCGTGCGCACGGCGGTGGGTGAGTTTGCGCTCGACCAGGCCATTCCCGTCGAAGACCTGCACGCCGCGGCGAACGCGGGAAGATTCGGCGATTGCGTCATCCCGCTCGAAAGGTTGCTGCCGAATCTTCCCCGCGTGAACGTGCTCCCGGTGGTCGAGCGCCGCGTGCGCCACGGCACGCGCTTCAACATTCTGGTCTCGCAAGTCCAGCCCGGGCAGTCTTACGCCGCGCAGGGCGCTACGTCGCAGCTTGATTCCGGCGAACCCAGGCCTCCGCGCCTGCGCGTTTTCAATCAACAGGATAGGCTCATCGCCATCGCGGAAGCGGTCGTGCCGCGCACCTACCAACCCATCGTGGTGCTCGACGCCGAGCCCTGAACTGTCCGCTCTGCAGTTCGTTCAAGCGCCTTGTCAGAAACCTTTTGCTGCCGTATCCTGCCCAGAAAGAGGCCTTGCCGGAAAAGCCGGAAAAACAATGTCTGCCACGCAAATACAGCCCGACTCGGACCGCTACGGCAGCGGGTTCACGCGCCTCGTAACGGTCGAGTCCGCGCCGGGAGGTGTGGATGGTTTTCCCTCTTCGATTTCCCCGGAACGTGGCCGCCGGCTCTGCGAAGAGCTCGAGCGTGGCTGTATCCTTCTGTTTCTGCGCACGCCGTTTGCTTTCACTCCGGAAGAGCGCGAATTCCTGCTGACCCAGAGGCAGACCAGCGCGGGATACCACAAGAACATTGCTTATCGTCCGGCTGAGGACCGCTTGACGGGCCTGGACAAGTCCCTCGCGGACGAAGCGAGCCGTTTTCGTTCCATCCTCCGCAATTATTCCGACAGTGCCGCGCGGTTCATCGCCGCGCTGCTTTCGCCCTATGCCAACCGCTTCCGGCAGGATCTGGCGAGTTATCGTCCGTTGGAGGAGCGCGGGCGCGCGTCGCGGCTACACGCCAGGAACGATTTGTTGCACGTAGACGCGTTTCCCACGCGGCCCACCAACGGCGACCGCATCCTGCGCGTCTTCACCAATCTCAATCCCACTCGGAATCGTGTCTGGCTGACTTCCGAAACGTTCGATGTTTTGGCGCCGCGTCTTGCGCGCGCCGCCGGCTTGCCTCGCCGGCGGAGCAACCGCGCGGCGGCGCGGACGCTGCGAGCTGTGTTGCGCGCGCTGCATTGGCCCGGCGCAACTCGCTCCCCCTACGACGACTTCATGCACCGTTTCCACAATTCTCTCAAAGAGGACCGCGAATTCCAGTCCGATTGCGCGAAACATCGTTGGGAATTTCCGCCGGATTCCACGTGGATTGTCTACACCGATATGGTGAGCCACGCGGCCATCGAAGGACAGTTCGCCATGGAACAGACGTTCCTCGTGTCGCGGAGCGCCATGGTCTTGCCGGAAAAATCCCCCATTGCCGTTCTCGAAACGCTCTGCGGCTATCCCGTTTCAAATCCTGCCTGACCCGGCAGCACCGCCGCGCTACTGAGCAGGTACGACGGACAGAGGCGAAGCCTGGCCGCGCCCCTCGTAGATGCTGCGATTGGAATGCGGCGTCATGCGCAGCCTCCGTGGGGTGATCAGGATCAGCAGTTCCGTCTCGCTCGGGGTCGTATCCCGCCGCTTCACGGCCCGGCCGAAGACGGGAAGCGGGGCAAGTCCCGGCAGGCCGGTGATCGCGTTGATTTCGTCTCGTTCCAGCATGCCGGAAAGCAGCGTGGTTTCGTTTTCACGCAATCGCACGGATTGCTCGATGCTGCGGTTGGTGATGATGGGAATCCCGTTGAGGGCCGTGCCGGCAAGGCCCGTAATCTCGAATTGCAGCTGCAGGGAGACTTCGTCGTTTGGATGGATCCGCGGCGTGGCCTTCACTTTCAAGCCGACGTCAATGTACTCCGAGCCGGGATAAGGCTGCTGGGCGATGTTGGTGGTCGGCGGCGTAAACGCCGAGGGATTCAGAATCACCGACACCGCGTCGGAGTTCTCGTCGGCGATAACCAGGTCGGCGCGGCTGTCGGCGTTCAAGTCGGTGGCTACAAGAGCGCTCGGAAAGTTCAGAGTCGGAAGATCAAATCGCGGGGCGAAGGCTCCGGCGCCGATCCCCAAAAAGATGGATACGCTATTGCTCGCAGAGTTGGCCACAACCAGATCGGCGCGCCCGTCCACGTTGAAATCGGCGCTGGCGAGAGCGAGAGGGCTCGTTCCTGTGGCCAGCGGCGAGCCCGGAGCGGCCACAAAGGTTCCATCGCCATTTCCGATGAACACCGAAGCGGTGTTATCGCCGGAGTTGACGATCGCCAGATCGGAGCGAGTATCGCCATCGAAGTCCGCGGCCGCGATGGCCACAGGCGACGCGCCAACGGCGAAGGGTGAGTTGGCGGCCTCGGTAAACGTGCCGTCTCCCTTGCCGAGGAGCACCGTAACGCTATTGCTCGTTTTGTCCGCGATGGCAAGATCCAGATGCCCGTCACTGTTAAAGTCCGCAGCGACGATGGCGCTGGGTCCCGTCGCCGAGCCGCCCAGCGCAATCGGTGAGCCCGTCGCCTCTATGAATCCCCCTGCGCCGTCGCCCAGAAAAACGGAAACCGTGTTGTCCGCGAAGTTCGTCACCGCGAAATCGGCGCGGCCGTCGCCATTGAAGTCTCCCGTCACAATTCCGCTCGGCGAGGTCCCCACGCCAATCGGTGAACTCGCTGCTTCCGTAAATGTGCCATCTCCATTGCCGAGTAGAATCGTGACGTCGTTCGTCGCAGAATTAACCGCGGCCAAGTCCAGGTGGCCGTCGCCGTTGAAGTCCGCGGCGGCAATTCCAACCGGGCTCTGTTCCCCCTTGCCAAACGTGATCGGCGATCCGCTCGCGGGAACAAACGATCCGCTTCCGTTGTTCAAGAGAATGGTGATGGTGCTGTCGCCTCCATTGGCGATGGCCAGATCCGGGCGCCCGTCGCCGTTGAAGTCGCCGGCAACGACCGCGTCCGGACCCTTGCCGGCGGCGAAATCGCTGCGCGGAAATGCTCCGGCGGAAAGGATGGGAGTAAACTGCGGCGAGCCGAGGCTTGCGGAAAGCAGCGCCAGGGCGACGGGGAAACGCTCGCCGACAAAAAATGAGGCGGGCAACCCGTCTTCCGCCCGCAGCAGCATTCGCTGGCCATGTCGGACCAGGCTGAATGCTTCCGAAAAATCGGCCGCGGCGCCGGGTAGCGTCGCCAGCAGCGTGGTTCTGCCGCCCCCGAAAGCCACCAGCGGCGGGATTAGCGAGCCGAGGTTCACTTGGCCCGCGCCGACCAGCGAGGCGAGTTGTGTGGTGCTCAACCCATTCAGGGCCCCCGAGCTGCCGAAGATGCGCTGCAGGATCGCAATCAGCGACGCAATATCCGGCGCTTTCTGGAGAGCTGTCAGGTTGTTCGGACTGATCGAAAAGATCTGCCCGCGCGAGGGTGGTGTGATGCCCAGGCGCGTGGCCGCATTGCGGTCCACTTCGAGGATTTCGATCTCCAGCATCACTTCGCTGCGCGGTTGTTCAATCTGGCGCACCAATTCCGCGGCCAGGGCGACGTTCCGCGGCGAATCGCGGAGCGTGATGGAATGGGCGCGCGTATCGAGCTGGATGTGCGTGATGCCGGCGATCTCGCGAATGGCGCGCAGGACTTCGGTCATCTGCTCCGGCGTGGCCGAAGCGGGAAGCTCGATAGTCCGTTCCTCCACCGGCGCATACTCGCGCCGCTTGCCGGGGTTGTCCTCGGCCACGAAAAAGAGGTGGGAATTCAATGGGCGCAGGAATGTTCGGGTCTGGTCGCCCAGGATGGTGATCATGGTTGCAAAATCCACGTCCGTCACACGCAAACGGACCGGGCGCGGCGCCAGATCGGCGTCGAACGCAGCGGTCAGGCCAAACTGCCGCGCGACTTCCTCATAGGCGCTGCGCGTTTCGCCGTGAATGTCGAAACTCCGCGTCCCGGGTCGCGGCTCAAGACGCGGCAGGCCCGCCAGGAGTGGCTCTTTTTGCGGCGCCTGGCGGGCGGCTAGGGCGGAGAATTGCGCCAGCCGCTCTTGCGCGACCGAGTAGCCGGGGTCCAGCCGGAGGGCCGCACGCAAATCGGTGATGGCTTCATTCAATTGGCCCGCGAGGGCGTTCCGCTCGGCCTTTTCGGTGAGGTCGCTGACCACGCGGAAGCGGGCTTCTTCGCGATGGCGGAGAATGTCGGCGTCGTCCGAGGCATAGGCGGACGCCAGCTTATACGCGTCGAAAGCTGCGGCCCAGTCGCCCTGCCGTTCGGCGCGCAAGCCCTCCTGGAACGCGCTCCGCGCTTTGCGGGGATCCGGCTTAACCTTCTGCGTGTCGCCGGGGCCCTGGCTGGGAGCAGGGGATTGCGGTAAAACGGGGCTGGCCGCCAGGAGTGCGGCACAACCGAACGCAAGGGTCGCCCGAAATAGTGTGGACCGGCGCATCAAATCCCATGTCCTTGGATGCATTGTACCGGGGCGCGGCAGAAAAACACGGTAAATTCCAGCGCGGCAAATGCCTTGACGCCGGCGCATTTAGCGTGTACACTCGACTTTTCTAGTTGCAACTCAATTTCAACTGGAGCTTTTCGCCCTTTGCTCGCCTCTCTTCTAGTAGCCCTCCGGGAAGGTGTCGAAGCCTCTCTGGTGGTCGGTATCGTTCTGGTTTATCTCGCGCGCACCGGCCGCGCCAGCCTCGCCAGATACGTCTGGACCGGCGTCGGGCTGGCGGCAGCCCTTAGCCTGGCCGTAGCCGTCGCCCTGGAGCGCTGGCAGGTCAGCCAGGACGGTTTCGAAGGCCTGCTGCTGCTTCTTGCCGCGTTTTTCGTCGTCACCATGGTGGTCTGGATGAACCGCGTCGCCCGGCGCCTGAAGAAGGAAATCGAAGAGCGCGTCGAGAGCTACGCGGGGCGAGCCACCCGCGCGGCCGGACTGGGGCTGATGCTGTTTGTCTTTTTGATGGTCCTGCGCGAAGGCGCGGAGCTGGCGCTGATTCTTCGCGCCGTCGAGCTTTCCAGCGAAGGCCTGGGGACCTGGATGGGGACGGCGCTGGGCCTCGCCGCCGCAGTAGCCGTCGGTCTTTTCTTCTTCAAGGGAAGTCTGAAAATTCCGCTCGGGCGCTTTTTTGCCGCCACCAGCACGATTCTTGTTCTGGTCGCCGCCCAGCTTGCGCTCACCGGCCTGCACGAGCTGAGCGAAGCGCAGTGGCTGCCTTCGAGCAAACGCGAAATGGCCGTCGTTGGCCCCATCGTGCGCAATGAAGTTTTCTTTTTCGTGTTCATCCTCGGCGCCGCCGCGCTGCTGGTGTTGCGCGAGTGGATGAGGCTCTCCGGAACGCCCTCCCCGGATGCATCTGTCAACGAAGCCGAGCTGCGCCGCAGGGAATGGGAGCGGCGGCGGCAGCGGCGCTGGATGTTTGCGGCGGCGGTGACTTCTCTTGGCGTGGTCCTCGCTCTGGCAGCCGATTTCATCTACGCGCAGGCCACGTCGTCGCCGGCCCAGGCGCGCTGGATTGCTCCGCAGGGCAATCAGTTGCGCATCCCGCTCAGCGAAGTCAACGACGGCAACCTGCACTTTTTCAACGCTGAAATCCACGGCAATGCCCTGCGCTTCCTCGTGATTCGCAAACCGAACGGCTGGGGCACGGCGCTCGATGCCTGCCGCATCTGCGGCGCTGTCGGTTACCGCCAGGACGGCTCCAACGTCATCTGCCGTCATTGCGCTTCCGCCATTTACGTGCCCACGATTGGGGAAGCGGGCGGGTGCAATCCGGTGGGCGTGCCTTCGCGCGTCGAGGGGGACCAGATCGTGCTTGATTTGTCGGCGTTGGCGCAAGCCTCGGCCCAGGTCCCTCAATAGTCTCTGGAAACCAGAATGTTCCTGCGCATCGTCGGAGATTCGTTCTCTCGCAAGCCCCGCCAAAAAGTTCTGATGGCAGGAGCGCTGGCGCTCGGCATGGCCGTTGCCACGGCCACCCTCAGCGTGGCCCTCGATGTCGGCGACCGCCTCGCCCGCGAGTTCCGCAGCTTCGGTGCGAACCTGCTCGTCACTCCGCAGGCCGACACGCTCCCGCTCGAAGTCGGCGGCGTGGACTATCGCCCGGTCAGCGAAGGCGCCTACCTGCCCGAAGCGGACCTCGGCAAACTCAAGACGATTTTCTGGAGGAACAACATCATCGGTTTTGCTCCGATCCTCGAAACTCCCGCTGACATCTGGACGCCTCCGGTCGGCGAGGACGATGCTCCTTATGTCGCCTCCAAGACTACGCTGATCGGCACTTGGTCCCGCGAACGCGTTGCTTCGCCGGACGGCGGATCGTTCCTCACCGGCATCGAGAAGACCAATCCCTGGTGGAGCGTCGAAGGCCGCTGGTTTGGAACCGCCGCAAACGAGTGCGTCGTGGGAGTGAATTTTGCGCGCCGCGCCCGCGTGCGGATTGGCGACGTCGTCGCCACGAAGAAGGGTGCGGACATCCGCCGCCTCACCGTGACCGGTTTACTCACAACCGGCGGTCCGGAAGACGACGCCATCGTCGCGCCGCTCGCCTTCGTCCAGCAGTTTGCCGGCAAGCCGGGCGTCTACCGTCGGCTCTACGTCAGCGCGCTCACCAAGCCCGAAGACGATTTCGGCCGGCGCGATCCCGCGAAGATGTCGCCGGAAGATTATGACCGCTGGTATTGCAGCCCCTACATTTCTTCGATAGCGCTCCAGATTGAGCAAGCGCTTCCCGGAGCGGAAGCGCGTGTGATTCGCCGCGTGGCCGAAGGCGAAGGCCGCATCCTGACGCGCGTCAGCGCGCTGATGTGGCTCGTGACCTTCGCCGCTCTGGTCGCCGCGGCGCTGGCCGTCGGCGCGACTTCGGCGACCACCGTGCTCGAGCGGCGCACCGAAATCGGATTGATGAAAGCCATCGGCGCGGGCAAGGGAATGGTCGGCGCGTTTTTCCTGGCCGAGCAATTTTTCCTGGCGGTGCTGGGCGGCGGAATCGGCTACGCCGCGGGCATTGTGCTGGCGCGGCTGGTCGGCCAGCGCGTGTTTGGCGCTGCTCCCGAGCAGCGGCTGATCCTGCTGCCGGTGGTTCTGGCGCTGGCGGTCGCCGTGGCTCTGCTGGGAAGTCTGGTTCCCCTTCGGCGCGCCGCTCGGCTTGCTCCCGCGCCGGTCTTGAGGGGCGAGTAATGTTCTGGCGAATCTGGTGGCGATTGCTCCGCGGAAGCCGCGCCCGTTTGGCCGTCGCGTTTCTCGCGGTCGCCAGCGGCGCAACGGTTTGCGCGGCGCTCCTCAACTTGCAGTTCGACGCCGACCGCAAGCTCACGCGCGAGTTCCGCACTCTCGGCGCAAACGTGGTTGTTTCGCCCGGGGCCCCCCCGGGCGCGAATCCTGGAGAGCCTTCGCTGATGAGCGAGCAGGTGCTGGATCAAATCGCGGCAATCTCCGCGCCGCCGGGCACTGTCGCCGCGCCCTATCTCTATATCGCGGGACGTGCAGCGGCATCTCCCAATTCAGAACCGAAAACCGTAATTGTTGCCGGAACGCGCCTCAGCGAAATGTCGAGCCTCGCGCCGTTCTGGAAAATAGACACGATGGAATTGCCGGAGCCGGACCCGAATAAGGGCTGTCTCGTTGGCAAGAGCGTTGCTCAACAACTGGGCCTTTCGCTCGGCAGTGCGCTTGAACTGAGCTACGGAGGCACGCACGCGCAACTGCGAGTCAGCGGTATCGTCACCGCGGGCGGACCCGACGACAACCAACTGTTCGTGGATTTGCCGGTGGCGCAGCGCCTTGCCGGGCTCGATGGACGCGTCAGCCTCGTGCAACTCAGCGTTCCCGGGACACCGGCTGCGATTGATCAATTCACAAGTCGCGTCGCGGCGCAGTTACCCGGAGTGACCGTCCGCCCGATTCGCCAGCTCGCCGAAGGCGAAGGCCGTTTATTCTCCCGCATCAAGGGGCTGCTGCTTGCCACCGTCATTCTCATTCTCGTGCTGACGGCGCTCTGCGTGCTGGCCACCATGGCGGCGCTCGCCATGGATCGGCGGCTCGACGTCGGCTTGATGAAAGCCCTGGGCGGCTCGATGCGCCAGGTGCTGCGCCTGTTTCTTCTCGAAGCGGGTTCGCTGGGTCTCGCCGGAGGGCTCGTCGGCTGCGGCGCAGGCCTTCTCCTTTCGGAGTGGGTCGGCCGGCGCGTGTTTGGCGCCGGCGTCACGCCGCGCCTGGAAGTTCTGCCTATCACGCTGGCCTTGATGGTCGGCGTCTCTTTGGCCGGAGCGTTTCCGTTGCGCTTGCTCGCGCGCGTCAAGCCGGCCGTAATTTTCCGGGGTGAAGCATGAGCCCGCTCGTCCAGGTCGAAAACCTCGTCAAGCAGTTCGGCAAACTCCGCGCGCTCGATGGCCTCAGCCTGACCGTGGAAGCGGGCGAGTGGATTGCCGTCATGGGTCCCTCCGGCTCGGGGAAGACCACGCTCATCAACATTCTTGGAGGTCTCGACTCGCCCACCTCCGGCAGCGTTCTCATGGATGGCGCCGACCTCGCGGGCCTCGGCGAATCCGAATTGGTGCGCTACCGCGCCGAAAAAGTCGGCTTCGTCTTCCAGCAGTTCCATCTCGTGCCGTACCTCACCGCGCTCGAAAACGTGATGCTCGCGCAGTACTTCCACAGCATTACCGACGAAGAGCAGGCCGCCGCGGCGCTTCGCCGCGTGGGCCTCGCCGACCGCCTCGAACATCTTCCCGCGCAGCTTTCCGGCGGCGAACAGCAGCGCGTGGCCATTGCCCGCGCGCTGATCAATCAGCCGAAACTCATCCTCGCCGACGAGCCCACCGGCAATCTCGATGAAGCCAACGAACAGATCGTCCTCAACATTTTCCGCGAGCTGCACTCCGCCGGACACACCATCGTCATGGTGACGCACGCGCCGGCCATCGCGCGCCTGGCCGACCGCCGCATCGAGCTGGCCCACGGGCGCCTCGAGCAGATCACCGCAGTCTCCGCCGAAGAAGAGGAGCGCTTCGATCATTTGCTCGAGCAAATCTGGATTTGCGGCGAAGAGGGCACCGAAGCGCGCGTCGAGCGCATCCGCACCCTCGGCTCGGTGGACCCGGTGCGCACGCTCGGCCGTATGGCCGATCTGCACCTGGTGGAAGTCCGCGGCAGCGACGTCCGCCTCACCGAACACGGCGGCGGACGCGCCCGCGACGTTATCCGGCGTCACCGCCTCGCCGAGCGCCTCTTCACTGATACCTTTGCCATTCCCGATTCCGAGGCGCATTCCCAGGCCTGCAAGTTCGAACACATCATCAGCCCGGAGCTTGACCAGAAGATTTGCACGTTTCTGAATCATCCCAAGACGTGTCCGCACGGCAATCCCATTCCCCCGGGCGATTGCTGCGTCAAGAACACGGAATAGACGCCTCTGGTATGCGTTGTGTAGCGCCGGCCTTTAGGCCGGCACTTCTTGTCTCGTGGGTGCGCTGGCCCTTAAACCGGCATCTTCGTTGATTTCGTGGCGGCATTCTTGATGTGGCATAGTATTGCGGAGAAAAGTATTGCGGAGAAAAGAAAAAATAGGACTCATCCCGAATGCCCATCCCCATTGACACGCGCAAGAAGCCTTCGAGCGTAAAGGTCCACGTCACCTCCGGCGCCGGCGTGGACATTGTCTGGTCCGACGGCCACTCGAGCCACTTCGATTTCGCCTACTTGCGCGACCTCTGCCCCTGCGCGCTGTGCAACGACGAGCGCAGTAAGAAAGACGCCCTGGCCGGAACCATGGGCTCCGCCGCGGTCCTGCCCATGTTCAAGCCCAAGGCTCGCGCGCAATCCGCCGAGGCCGTCGGAAATTACGCCGTCCAGATTAAGTATTCCGACGGCCACTCCACCGGCATCTACAGCTTCGATTATCTCCGCACCATCTGTCCCTGCCCCGACTGCGCCCGCGAATTCCGCTCCCCGGAAGAGTAATGCTTATGCCTCTGCGCCCTCCGCGCCTCTGCGTTTAGTTCACCGGCGCGTACCTCATAGATGTCATCCCGAGCAAAAGGCGACGAGCACTCTTTGCGAGTCCCGACGCGGCCGGGACGAGCGTCCTTCGTGAGTTCCGACCCGGTCGGAAGGGATCTGCTGTTTCATTCCTCGCGTCGCGCGGGTGAATGGGGATCTCTCCGAGTTCTTCTCACTTCCTCCGTATGTAAATCACCTTTTCAATCCTCGCGCACACCGTCCCAGCCGCGTCCGCCAGCTCCACCGTGTACACGCGGTCCACCGACCGTTGCGTCTCGAGGCTCGCGCGGATCGCCGCCAGTTCCGAGTCCGGAATCACGAACCGCGCCCGCAGAGTCTCCCGGCCCGGCTTCTTGAACTGGATGCTCGCGGCCTTGTCCCACACCACGAATTCCGGCCCCAGCCGGCGGATCAGCATAATCATGTAAATCGGGTCCACCGCTCCATAAAGGCTCCCGCCGAAAATCGTCCCCACGTAATTCCGCGTCCTCCGCGAAAGCGGCAACTCGATGCGGATCTCGCTCCAGTCCGGAGCGACGTACCTCAGCCGCGCGCCCGTCCCGCGATAGCACGCGAAACGGTTGAACGACCAGCACCGCAGCTTGTTGGCAATGGCCTCGCGCAGTCCCATCGTGTCCGAAACACTTTACCCCATCCGCATCGCGACCCACGGCACCATCTTCCGCGTGCTTGCTCCAAAGGAGCGTCTCTCATACTCACGTCAAATTCATCGTAAGGCCGAAAAAAGCACTCAGGAATCAGCAGAATGATGGATATCGTGCTTCCGAACATCGAAAAGCCTTCAGTCCTAGTCGAGTGTGGCGTCTTTGCGACTACAGCCCGGGAACTATCGGAGAAAGCCAGTTTCTCATCACCTCGAGGGTGTAAGAAAAACCTTGACTACTTCACAAGCGGGCGCACAATTCAGTAAGCGAATGGGTTTGGGGGCCACTCTAATGGGACACCATATGCGTCAGCTTTCAATTCGTAGGCTGCTTCGGTGGCTTGGGATGCAGTACCTCGTACTGGGCCTAGCCACAATGGCCTCAGCTCAAGGTCCATACTCACCCCAATGTCAGAAGATCGCCGATCAGATCAAGGGGCTGGAAGACGAGAAACAATCGATTGCCAGCGATCTTGGCGAAGGCAAAGTACCGGGAAAGGCAGCGGCGGTCGCCCAGATAAACAAATTACAAAGTCAGATCAGCGCGCTGAAAGGGCAGCTAAGCAATTGTGTCAAGGAGCACCCATACGTCGTTCCTCCTAAGCAAAACCCGTGCGCGGACCTCGGTGACAATGTCCAGAAGCTGAAGAACGCCCTAGCAAAAGAGACCCAAGCTGCGGTTGCGGCCGAACAGGGCGATTTGCAGCACGCGGCTGGGTCTGAGAAACCGGCAATCGTCGCACAGATCAAGAGAGAGAGGGCGGAGGTCATCAAGAACAGCCCGCTGGTGCCGAAGATCGCGGACGCACAGAAGAAGTACAACAAGTGCGTTATCGATAATGGCGGCAAGCTGGAATTAAATGCCATCTTCAGCGGTAGGGCGACCATGACCACGAGTAACGACAAGGCGCCCGGACCGTTCACGAAATCGGTGTCCATCGGGGTTGACATCGGAGCTTGGGTCCCAGGCAATCTCCGCATCGTTCATATCACCAGCTTTGACCCAATTTCGGTGACCTACGATACTCATTCTCCGGCGGGCACCGTGACCACGACAGTGAGCTTGATCGGCGGCTCGGGCAATTTCGATGAGAAGAGCGGAAACCTGACGTTGGATTTGTCCCTGTTTTTTCATCATTCGTATCAGGGCCCCGGCGCCGGCGACTCGCGACTCGATCTCCTACTGCAGACTACATCGCCACTCGACGTGCAGGGACATATCGCGGTCTCCGGCTCTAGTCAGTTTAAAGACGGATTTCTGGATATGGACACAGGCTCCTTAACCGTGGACGGGCACATCTCGCCTCGGCCGTAGCCCGTCAAGTCAAAGGCGAGGCGCAATTAGCCCTTGACAACCGCTAGTCATTTGTGATATACGTACTTTTTTCGTTATCGCCAGGCGCCGCCTTGCCCAGAACCCGCAGCGGCGGGTGAAGGGTAGCCGCACTAAGAGCCGCTAGAGAACGCCGCGAAGGCTTCCTCGAACGTTTCTTGCAAGGGGTCGAAAAGGAACAAATGCACGTTCAGCTTCTTCTTGCTTCTGACGGTGGAAGGCACGGGCCACGACTCACGGATCACAAATCACCGGTTACTTTGACTAAGCTCTTTAGTTTCACACTCTTATCAAAAAACGCGTCTGCAAACCATTTAGAATCACACTCTTGCAAAAACAAAGGACTTAAAGTCCCCTGTTTTCACACTCTTACAAAAAAAGGGGTGGGGGAGGGGTCCGGAATTTCGTGTTTCGATTTTCGAGTTTCGAGTCCCAACTTTCGACTCTCAACTGTCAACCGACGATCCGGCCAGGATGGTCGCCCTGAGCGAGCAGCGCGAGCCGAAGGATCACTCTGGGGATGTAACTGCTTTAGGCTCACATATATCCGCAAAAACGAGCCTGCAAACCCTTATGGCTCACATATTTACAAAACAAAGGACTTAAAACCCTTTCGAATCACATATTTGCAAAAAAGGATGGGGGGGAGGGGGTCCTATCGGGTTTCGAATTTCGCATTTCGAATTTCGATTCTCGAGTAACTGTCGCCCGTCAACTCACCAGTCACCAACCACTAGTCACGAGTCACGCCACTGAGGTATCATGAGACGTATTTTGACCATGAACCGATCTTCCAAACGCGAGGGCCAATTGAATAAGCCTGCAAGCAACGGCAAAATGCTCCTCCGGGTCAGGCCGCGCGGCTTTTGCGCCGGCGTGGTGCGCGCCGTGGACATTGTCGAGCTGGCGCTCGAAGCCTACGGCTCGCCGGTCTACGTCCACCACGAGATTGTGCACAACCGCTATGTCGTGGACCAACTGCGCCAGCGTGGCGCCATCTTTGTCGAGACGCTCGAAGAGGTCCCCATCGGCGCGGTGCTGGTGTTCAGCGCCCACGGCGTTCCGCCGACGGTGCGCGACGTCGCCAAGACCCGCTCTCTCCGCGTCATTGACGCTACCTGCCCCCTCGTGACCAAAGTCCACCTCGAAGCGCTGCGCTTTGCTCGCGAGAAGCGCACCATCATCCTCATCGGCCACAGGGACCATCAGGAAATTGTCGGCACTTCGGGCGAAGCGCCGGAACGGACCATCGTCGTGGATTCGGTCGAGGCCGTGGACCGCCTCCAGGTGGACGACCCCGACAAGCTGGCCTTCTTGACGCAGACCACGCTGAGCCTTTACGACACGCAGGAGATTGTCGCCCGGCTTCGCCAGAAATTTCCGAACATTGTCGGGCCGGCCAGCGACGACATCTGCTACGCGACGCAGAACCGCCAGGAAGCCGTCGAGCAGCTTGCCAAAGACGTGGATTTGATCCTGGTTGTCGGCTCTCCCAACAGTTCGAATTCCAACCGCTTGGTGGAAGTCGCCAAGCGCTCGGGCGTCGAGGCACGGCTGATTGATGAAGCGCGCGATGTTGACCCGACTTGGCTTGAAGGCGTCCGGCGCGTCGGCTTGACGGCCGGCGCCTCGGCCCCGGAAGTGCTTGTCGAGCAGGTGAGCGAGCGTCTGGCGAGTTTCGGCTACACCGATCAGCGCGACCTGGATTTGATTCGCGAAGATGTGCGGTTTACGCTGCCGCCGGAGCTGGCCACTATCGCTCCGGCCCGGCACGGTTGATAGAGATAGGGCAGGCCCGCAGTTTTCTGTCCTGCGGGCTCTGAAGGAAAAAAAGGAGCAACCTTGGCGGTCAAAATTGTCCGTCAGGAGAAGAAGATTGCCCTGATCGGCGCGCCTTCCAGCGCAGCGGCGTTCGCGCCGGGACACGAACGCGCTCCTGCGGCTCTTCGCGCCGCCGGCTTGGCCGAGCGGCTCACCGCCGCCGGATTCGAAGTCACCGACATGGGCGATTGCGCGCCGCGGGCCTTTGCCGACGACGACGATCACCCGCGCGCGCGCAACTTGGCCGCGATTGTCGCCGGATTGAACGACCTGCGTCCCCGCGTGGAGCTCGGCGTCAAGTCGGGCGCGCTGGTTGTCGTGTTGGGCGGAGAATGCGTTCAGGCGCTCGCCACCCTCGCCGGCGCGCGGCGCTACTACAGACACGTCGCGCTGTTGTGGATGGACCGTCACGCGGATTTGAATACGCCCGGGACCACTCCTTCGGGCCGCTTGGACGGAATGGCTGTGGCCCACATTGTCGGACGCGGCGCCGCGGAGTTGGTGCGCTTCTGGGGAGAGCCTCCGCTTGTCCGTGAGCCCGACGTAACACTGTTCGGCGTCGAGGAACTCGATCCGCCCGAGCTGGAGTTCTTAAAGCGCTCGCCCATGCGGCGGTACTTGGCGGCCGATGTGCAACGCTTGGGCGCGGCGGTTGCCGCGCAGCAGGCGCTCGAGCACCTCCACGCCGGCGCGCATGAATTTGTGCTGCACTTCGATGTGGATACCATCGCGCAGGAGGATTTTTCCGCCGTGGATGTTCCGGGTTCGGGAGGGTTGCGCATCGGCGACGTGCGCGATGCGTTGAGCGTGTTTGCGCGGCGGAAAAACCTCGCTGTGATGGAAATCACCGAGTACAACCCGGACAAAGATCCCGGCGGAAGCGGCGCAAAAGTTTTGGTGGATTTGCTGGTAACGGCGCTGGCCGGCAGGCTCGAAGCACAGGCCGCTCCCCCGATGGAATCAGCCGGCGAAGCCGCCCCGGCCGCGCCCTCCGCGCCGGAAAAATCGGAAGGCGCCAGTTCTTCAGGTACTTCGTGATTCTCTCCCATTTTCTTTGCGGCCTCGGCATGGCAGACTCATTTCATGGCTGAGCTGCTCCCTCCGGCGACTTTCGGAGAACAAAAAAATCCATCCCCGAAAAGACTCGCGCGCGCATTCCTGATTTCGCTGTCGGCATTTTCCTGTTCGCTGGCGGGATGCGCAATCCATATCAATCCTGCATGGAAGCCGCCAAAACCGTCGGGAGCGCCGCAAAAGGTGGAAGTATTCTATGTGACGGATCGCAAAGAGGCCGGCCAGCCGCAGACCTCCAAGGAAAAGCGCGCCACACGGCAATCGGAATTTGCACCCGACCGAGCCCTCGAAGGCGAAGTGTCCTTTGGATTGCTGACCGCGTGTGTTCCGGGCAATCACCAAATCGGAGAATATCTTCACGCGGCGCCAAAATTTGGCTGCGGGGAGATTCCCGGAGTTACTCCGGGAGCAATCTCCCAGGAGCGCGACGAGTTCTTTCGGGCCATTGCCGCGCGGCTCGAACCGATGCAGCGGAAACAGATATTTGTGTTCGTGCATGGATATGATTTCGAGTTTGACGAAGCCGCGCTGTGGACAGCCCAATTAAAGGCGGACTTGGGCTTTTCGGGTGTGGCCATTTTCTATAGCTGGCCTTCGCTCGCCAGCAGGCTGCGGTATTCGGCGGATGAGAACAACGCGGAATGGAGCACATCGCATCTGGAGAGGTTTCTGGAAGAACTGGCCGCGCGGGCGCCGGGAAGCGCGGTCCACTTGATTGCGCACAGCCTGGGATGCCGCGCTTTGCTGCGCGCGCTGGAGGGCATTGCCAAGGCGAAGTCGGAAGCGCCGGTGCGCTTGTTTGCGCAGATTATCTTTGCCGCGCCGGACGTGGATGGCGACGTGTTCCGGCAACTTGCGCCCGCTGCGGTGCAGTTGAGCGAGCGCGTGACGCTTTACACTTCGGCGCAGGATCGCGCGCTGGGAACCTCGGGACACTTGCATGGATACCCGCGCGCCGGCGACGCGGAATATGACTTGGTGCTTCTCCCGGGCGTGGATACGATTGACGCCACAGCGGTGTCCGCGAGCCGCCTGCACCACGACTATTTCCTGGATCGGCGGGAAATGCTCTCGGACATTTTCCAGTTGCTGGAGAACGGGACGCTGCCGCAATCGAGGTTTGCCCTTCGGCGCATGGAGGTAAAGGAAGGAGTGTACTGGCGGATTGCGCCGTAGCGAGGCAAGGGGGACGCGCGGCTATTGCGGCTGGCGCTTGCGCCAATAACGGGCCAGGCCGAGCCAGCTCAGGCCGAGGCCGCCGGTGTCGGCGTAGTTGTAGGTTTCCTCTTCGGAGAGGCGGGATCGCATGTCCTTGGAGGCGCGGTCAACAAATTGCTTCGAGCGCGCGTCGTCATCGTCGCCGTTCTGGAGCGATTCATGGACCAACTCGGCCCACCATTCGAGGCGCGTCATGTGTTCGCTGAGATGGCTGGGGGGATCGCCGGCAAAACCGAAATGGGTGACGAATAGCATGTCCGGTTGGAGGGAGCGAATCAGCGCGACGCTCACTTGCCACGTCTCCAGGTCAATATCGGGAGGCGGGGTGACGGGCATCACGAAGGGCCGGCCGGCGATGCGGATGCCGGCCGTATCGCCGACGAAAGCGATGCCGCGCGCCCCGTCAATGTAGCTCACGTGATGCGAGGCATGCCCCGGCGTGTAGAGCACATTGAGATCACGGCTGCCGAGGGAAAGTTTTTCCCCGCCCTTGAGGACGCGGAGATTCCCCGCCGGAACAGGAACGAATTCTCCGTACAACTTGTGCATGGCATCGCCGTAGAGGCGTCCCGCGCTGCTGAGAAGCTTTGCGGGGTCCGCCATGTGCAGCGCACCCTTTTCATGAACGTGTACGGCCAGGCGCGGATTTTCGCGCACCAGCGTGCCCGTGGCGCCGGCGTGATCGAAATGGATGTGCGTGAGGAGAATCGCGTCGAGATCGCCGACGGAAACCCCTTGCGCGGCGAGGCCGGCGCGCAACGCCGGCAGCGTGGACTCAGGGCCGGGGTCTATCACGGCCAGTGCGGAGGGGCTGCGCAACAGACAAGCAGCGATGGCCTGCGCGCGGCCGAGAAAATTTACGTCAATCGGGATTGTGTCCGCGCCAAAATCTTTCATGTGCAAACCGCCATCATCCGTCGGGGAGAAGCGAACTGGTGCGGCTGGTCGGAGTCGAACCGACAACGGGGAAAATCCCCAGCGGATTTTAAGCCCGCCGCGTATGCCAATTTCGCCACAGCCGCACCGCGCCACGCGGCAACCACAGCTTACCACGCCTGGGAAGCCCGTTCAGAGCTGCTTTTGGAGAGACTCCGCAACCGCGGATTGCAGCGCGGAGCCGAGCTTGGCGCCCTGCGCGGTGAGATAGAATACATCAATCGCTTTCTGTCCCTCGGTGTCAATCAAGGCGACTTCGATGTTGCAGCCGAGCGCGGCGAGAGCCGAACCAATCCGGTAAAGCAGGCCGGGGCGATCCTGCGCAATGATTTCGAGCAGCGTGCTGTGGGAAGAGCAGGAGTCGTCAAAGCGCACCTGGGTCGGGACGCGAACTTTGGGCGGACGCTGACGGCCGGGAGCAATGCGGCCGCGCAACAGCGGCTCGAGCGGCTGCCTGGCGGAAACCACGTCCGCGAGACTCTGGCGGAAACGATGAACTTCGGAGGGATTGAGCTCCAGCGTGTGGTGGAGATCCTCGAAGTGAAACGTGTCGAGAATAATGCCCGCAGCATTGCCGAAAGCGTCGGCCTTGACGATGTTCATGCCCCACGCCGCCAACGCGCCGGCAATCGTGGCGAACAGCGCCGGGCGGTCGGAAGTGATGAGCGTCAGCTCGAAGAAGCGGCGATGATGCTCCAGCTGGACCTGCACCGGGCTTCGCGCCAGGCCGAGGGAAAGCGAATAGTGGGCGGCGATTTTTTCCGGTGTGTGGGTGGCGAGATAGCGCTGCGGGAAGCCCTCGAGGAAGGATTCGATTGACCCAGGCGAGGGCTTACCCGTGAGATGCGCGAGGATGCCTTCGACCGATGCGGTTTCCGCGCGGGCGTGGACGCGCTCGCGGTCGAGGCTGCGGCTGAGGTGATTGGACGTCGCCGCATAGAGCTGCCAGAGCATCTCGGCTTTCCAGGGAGTCAGAGCCTCGGGATTGACGGCCTGAATGTCGGCGAAGGTGAGAAGGGTGAGGAAGGCCAGGCGTTCCGGGGTGCGGACTTTTTCCGCGAAGGCGTGAATGGTTTCGCGGTCGAAGATATCCCGGCGAAGCAGCGTGGCGGACATGTCGAGATGGCGGGAGATCAGGAAGCGAACGTCTTCCCGCTCCGTCTCATCGAGTCCCAGGCGGGCAAAGGCCTGCTCGACGGCGTGGAGGCTGCCTTCGATGTGATTGTCAAACGGAAGACCTTTGCCGATGTCGTGGTAGAGGAGAGCAAGCAGGAGAAGCTCCGGACGCTCGAGCTGGGAAAAAATCTCGGCGAAACGCCGCTCCCATTCGCTTTCGGGGCGCCGGAGCCGCTGGAGATTTTCAATGGTGCGGAGAGAGTGCTCGTCCACGGTATAACGGTGGTAGAAATCGCGGACGACGAGCGCGTCAATGGCGCGAAACTCGGGAAAGAGGCGCACCAGCAAGCCCAGCCGGTGCATGGCGCGCAACGCGGCGGCAGGAAACGGCGCCCCGAGAATTTCGCAGATGGCCGGCCACAGCGCGGCGGAATGCCAATCGGCGTCGCTTTGGGACTGGAGAATCTCCGCCACCTGACGCTCGGCCTCGCGGCTCAGCAGCAGATCCTCACGAGCAAGAAAGAGGAACAGGCCGAGCAAGGCAGCGGGATCGCGAAGCGTGGAGACCTGCCGCAGGTGGACGCGGCCGCGGAGAACCGTGCAGCCAGGGTGCACGAAGCGCGATCGCCACTGCGCGAGGCGTTCCGCCAGCGAAGGGCGCGCCGCGAGCGACTCATCCAGCAGACGAAGAACCAGGCGGTTGAGGGTGCGCGCGTGCCGGAAATAGACGCGCATCCACTCCGCGGGGCCTTCGCCGGCCGCGGCGGCGTAGCCGATGCGGCGGGCGGCGGCTGCCGCCTGGAGTTCGTAGGTAAGGACGTTGTCGTCGCGGCCGTTATGAAAATGAAGAAAACAGCGCGCGGCAGAGAGAAAATCGAGGGCGGCGTCGCACGACGCGCGGAGTTCCGGCGGGGGGAGCTGTTCGAGCGGATTCACGGCGCCGCTGAGGCGCAGCAGCCAGCAAGCGGCGTCGAAATCACGGAGACCGCCGGGAGATTCTTTGAGGTTGGGCTCGAGATGAAAAATGGTGTTGCCGTGCTGGGCATGGCGCCGGACGGTCAGATCGGAAAGCGTTTGAATGAGCACGCGGCGGGAGCGGCGCAGCGCCCGGGGAAGGCCGGCGGTTTGCAGGCGCGCGAACAATTCGGAGTCGCCATTTAGAAAGCGGGAGTCCAGCAGCGAAAAATGGAACTCGACATTTTCCGGCTGGACGACGGCGCATTCCCCGAGCGTACGAACCGCCGGGCTGACGCGGAAATGCAAATCCCAGAGCGTGCGGGCGAGCTCGGCAATGGCGGGCTTGCCGGCGGCCTCCGCGGCTTCATTTTCGAAGAGGAAGAGGAGGTCAATATCCGAACAGGGGAAAAGCATGCGGCGGCCATAACCGCCGGTTGCCGCGACGCATCGTTTCGCGGGCGGAACGGCGGAGAAACAATGTTGCACAAGCTGAGCGATGACGCTGTCGGCGAGCCGGCAGCGCCGGTCCAGCGCGGCGCGCCCGTCGCCGGTGGCCTCAAACGCCCGGCGCATGTTCGCGGTTTCTTCTGCGCAGAATTGGGCGAGATCAGGAAGAGAAACGATGGCAGACATGCGAAACCGTTCCGCCCCGGGGGCCGCGCGGAATTCTAGAGCGCGCTCTCGCCGCGTTCGTCGTTGCGGATGCGGATGGCTTCCTCGACGCGGGAGAGAAAAATCTTGCCGTCGCCGATTTTTCCGGTCTTCGCGGATTTCAAAATCGTTTCGACGGCGGATGTCACCAGATGGTCGGGCAAGACCATCTCGAGTTTGATCTTGGGGAGCAAGTCCACGGTATATTCGCGGCCGCGATACACCTCGGTGTGCCCTTTCTGGCGGCCGTGCCCGCGCACTTCGGAGACGGTCATGCCCTCCACGCCGATTTCGCGCAGGGCGTCTTTCACGGATTCAAATCGCGACGGCTGAATGATGGCTTCGAGTTTGGTCATGGCAAATTATCCTTCGCCCCGCGCGCAGGAGCGGAAGAGATCACCCCGGCAGCGATGGTCAGCTCTCGAGATTGTAGGCCTCTTCGCCGTGCTGGGTGACGTCCAGCCCCTCGATCTCGTGCTCTTCAGGGACGCGCAGGCCGACGACCGCATCCACGACCTTTAGAATAACGAGCGTGCCCACGATGGCCAGTCCCCAGGCGATGAGCACCGCGACCAGTTGATTCCCAAGCTGGCCTGCGTTGCCGTCCAGCAGCCCGACGGCGCGGGCGTTTCCTTGCGCATCCTTGAAAATCGGGTTGATGGCGCGAAGGGCGAAAACCCCCGTCAGCAGCGCGCCAATCGTTCCGCCGGCGCCGTGAACGCCGAACGCGTCCAGGGAATCGTCGTAGCCAAAGCGGGACTTCACGCGCGTGACCATCAGGTAGCAGCCGACTCCGGCGGTGAATCCAATCGCCAGCGCGGACATGGGGCCGACAAAACCCGCGGCGGGGGTAATGGCCACGAGTCCGGCGACGGCTCCCGAGATGGCGCCCAGCGCGCTGGGTTTTCCGTTGCGCAGCCATTCCGCCAAGAGCCAGCCCACCACGGCCGCGGCGGCGCTAAAATGCGTGGCGACAAACGCGCTGGTCGCCAGGCTTCCGGAAGCCAGCGCGCTTCCGGCGTTGAAGCCGAACCACCCGACCCACAACAAACACGCGCCGATGAAACTCAGAACGACGCTGTGCGGCGGCATGGGGACTTTCGGATAGCCCAGGCGCTTGCCGAGATAAAGGGCGCAAACCAGCGCAGAGACTCCGGAGCTGATGTGCACGACCGTGCCTCCCGCGAAATCAAGCGTGGGGAAGGCGCCGCCGAGGGAGGCGTTGAGCAGGCCGCCTTTGCCCCACACCATGTGCGCGAGCGGCGCATACACGATAACGAACCACAGTGTCATGAAAAGCACCGCAGCGCTGAACTTCAGGCGCTCGGCGAAGGCGCCGGTGATGAGCGCGGGAGTGATGATGGCGAACATCAACTGATAAACCATGAAGGTGAGTTGCGGAATCGTAGCGGCGTAGTCGGCATCGGGGGCTGCGCCGACGCCGCGCAGAAACGCGTGGCCCAATCCGCCGAGGAAGCGGCTGCCTTCGCCGAAGCACAGGCTATAGCCGAACAGCGCCCAGAGAACGGTGATGACCGCCATCAGGGCGAAGCTCTGCATCATCGTGCCCAGAACATTTTTGCGGCGGACCAGGCCGCCGTAAAAAAGCGCGAGGCCGGGGCCGGTCATGAGCAGCACGAGCGCGGCGCTGACCAGCATCCAGGAGTTGTCGGCGGAAGACTGCGCGGCGGCGACGCGCTGGTCCAAGGCGGCAATTTTTTCGGGCACGGAAGACTGGCCGAATGCGAGGGAACACGCGAGAAGGATAATCCCAAGACTTACAAGAACAGCGGCGGCGCGCGGACGGCGCATCGTCAACTCCCTTATCTTGGGCTCGCTCAGACGGGGAACGCTCAAAGCGCAGGCTGTATTATACAAAGCGCGGCCGCGCACGCTAGGGAAAAATACGGCGGAATCAGACCGCATCCGAGCCATCAGCCCTGCAAGAACGCGGTTGTCTCTCTCAGAAACAATTCCAACTGGTCGTGGTGCACCCAGTGTCCCGAGTCCGGCACCTTCACCACGCGGCAATTCCGTATGGCCTTCAGCCGCGGGTCCGCTTCCGGGAAGGGAGCGAGACTTTCGAGGCCCCAGAATAGCAGCGCGGGAGAAGAGATCCGGCCGTACAACTCGGCGATATCCGGGATGTGGTGGCCATAGGGGGAGACCGCCCGCGCGTAATTGTCAAACTTCCACACCAGCGAGCCATCCGCGTCCCAATTCGTGCCGTGCAGGGTGAGGTGGCGCGCGACTTCCCCGGAGAGGTGCGGATTTTTTTCCTTCATGCGCGCCATGGCGGCGTCGAGGCTGGGATAGCTGCGCTGCTCGCGTTTTTCGAGGCCGCGCACCGCTTCGATCCAATAGCGGATGCGTTCCGATGCGGGACCGTGGATGCGGTGTTTTTCCGGAAAACCCAGCCCTTCGATCGAGACCGCTTTGCGGACGCGGTCCGGGTACACACCGGCATAGTGCAGGACGATGACTCCGCCCAGGGAGTGGCCGATCAGACGGACCGGAAAATCACGAATGATGTCGAGCAGGACCGACAAATCGAGGACGTGTTCGGCGATGCTGTAGAGCGCCCCCGGGGCCCACGCGCTGTTGCCGTGCCCGCGCAAATCGAGCGCGTAGACGTGATAGTGCTCGCGCAGGGAACGAGCCACCCAATCCCAGTTCCGGGCATGATCCAGCCCGCCGTGGACCAGCACCAGCGCCGGCTTCGCGTCCTGACCGTAGTCCCAGAACTGCAGCTTCAAGCGGTCCGAATAGAAGAAGTGCGAGATCGGTTCCATTTTAGACTGGCGGATTATATCAACGATTCTTGCAGGAAGGGTGAAGCCACGTGCGTCCCGGCGAACAGGTGAGAAGCCTCTGCTCAATCGCCCAGGTCGCGTGTTTCTGTCCACATCGTGTGTCCGGCCCCACAAGTCCAGAGGTTCCCTCACCACGCTAAGTCTTTCTGATTCAATTACATAGCTTGTGGCCTCGGGCTTGCGATTGAGCTCGCCTAGAGGCGACCATGAAGCGGCACATCGGCAAGAGATTGGGCTGGACCTCGAGGACGAAGGCGAAGTTAGTGGGCGCGGTGGCAGCGCTGCTGATCGCCGTCGCCGAGTCGAAGGCGCAAAGCAAGGCGCCCGCGGCGCCACCACAGAAGCCCGAAACCAAGACTGTCGAGCGCCGCATCGTCGTCAGCATCCCAGACCGCAAACTGGCCGTGATCGAAGACGGCACGGCGGTGAAGATTTACCGCGTGGCCGTGGGGGCCAAGGACAGCGCCAGCCCGGCGGGCGAATTCAAAATTATCAACCGCATTTCGCAGCCGACCTATTACGCTCCGGGCGTGGTGATTCCCGCGGGCGAAGACAATCCGCTGGGCCCGCGATGGATTGGCCTGAGCCTCAGCCATTTTGGAATTCACGGCACCAACCAGCCGCGCTCGATCGGGCGTCGCGCCTCGCATGGCTGCATACGGATGCGCAATGCCGATGTGGAAGAACTCTTCGAGAGGGTTCAAGTGGGAGACACGGTCGTTCTGGCCGTCGAACGCACGGAAGAGGTTGCGCGGATCTTTGGCGGCGCACCGGCCGTGGTGCTGACGGCAGTGGCGCGCGCCGCGTCCGCCAGGGAGCCCATGGCGGAAGCGAGCGGAGACGGCGGCCCGGAGCAGAAGGCAACATCGAGTGGTCAGCAGCAGTAACCAACGCGAAACCCGGCCGCGCAAGGAGCAGGAGAAAGACATGGACGAAATGATGGCAGCGGTTCTGACGATAGCGATGCTGACGTTCTCGGTGTTCCTGGCCCTGGTAATCGAGTGGCTGTGCCTGGAGGGGGCGTTCCGACTGATATCGGGTGCGCCGTCGCGCGCGCCGGCGCAGTCCAGTGAATTAAAAGCGCGCCGCCCTGGTTCGCGGGCGCCAGCCCTGTGGCGCTGATCACGTAGTGGAACTGGCCGGCAAGAAAATCAGTCCGGCCGAAAAGGAGAAGACAAGATGCTGTTCTTGAGGTTCTTGCTGATCGCAATCGGCGTGGGATTGTTCGGCAGCGCATCTGGGGTCATCGCGTACGACATTTATCTGGCGGCGCAGCTTCGGCGATTGCTGGGCCGCAAAGCGCAGGAAGGCGGAAGTGAGGCCGGGGAGAAAGCGCCGCGCCCTTTAGCTCTGGTCCGGTGGAAACTGGCGCAGCGGCTGGCCGTGCTGGCGGTCGCACCGTTCCCGCTCCGGCTGAGCAACGTGAGAATACCCTGGGCCGCAGCACGAGCGCGAGCGCGCGCCAACTAAATCGTGACGAGTTCCGCTAGCCAAAAACCCCTGCGGGTGGCCCGCTTGGGAATCGAAACAGACGAAGGAGACCGCCGCCTCCGAAATCGAATTCGAATCCCGAGCGAAGCCACCCGGCTAGCGGTCTTGCTTGAGAGCGCCGATCCTCGGCCAGCAAACCTTGAGGACTGAGGATCGGCGGAATCCGGTCAGTTATTCTTGGGGTATTTGGGCCGCGGCGGAATGCCCGGATATTTCTTCAACGCTTCCTTGGTAAGCTCGATGGCCTTTTCGAGCTGCGGATCGTGTCCGGCGACCACCAGATCCGGCCGCTGATCCACATCGTAATCCGGATCCACGCCGTGATTTTCGACAATCCACTCACCGCCGTTGTCGGTGGACCAGAACGCGAACTCGGGCGCTGTGACAAACCCGCCATCGCGCAGCGGGATTCCGC
>DASWCG010000180.1:0-3180 GCA_036390175.1 Candidatus Acidiferrales bacterium
GCCGACCATGCTTTCGCTGGTCAGGCGGAAATATTGTTGGAAGAAAGGCTTCGCTCCGCCGATTACTACCCAGTCATAGCCAAACAAAAACCCGCCCAGCGCCGCGATGGCCGATATCGTGAGCACGTAACGGGCGTCGTAGCTCGCCTTGAATGTCGCTTCGACTACTTTCGGGTTCATACACTCGAATGCGGGATCTGCGATTCAGACAGTAAAAATAACGTATCGCGACCCATAGTGCCTCCAGGGTTCGGAGGGAAGCGGCAGAAACGCTGCGGCGGGCCTTCCGGTGTAGTGCGGTCTTTTTGAATCCTCGGCTCACCGGTCCCGGCTTTCCTTCTTTCCAAAAATAAATTGTCATTACCCTCGCTTTTCGATAAAAACATCTTGATATCTTTATGTTTTTATGATATATAACATAAAGAGGGGAATTGCATCTTGGCCACCTCATCGGATCGCGCGAGTCGTCTCCGGCAGGCTCTCCAAGCAACTTGGGACGATTACCAGCATCAACTCGAAATCTTGCTCCCCCTGCGGCAGCTCATCAAAGGCTCGGTCTATGACCTCCAGACCCGCTGCGGTAAGCCGTCTTGTCACTGCGCCTCCAAGGAGGGGCCGCTGCATTCCTCGGCCGTGATTTCCTGGTCCGAACACGGTAAGACCCGGCTGCGCACGCTGCCGCCGGACGAACGTGCTCGCTGCCGTCAGTTGACCGATGACTATCGCAGCTTCCGCACTGCCCGTGCCGCGCTCGTCAAACTGCACCGGCGGATGCTGGATCACATCGATCGCCTGGAAAGAGTTCTCCGCCTGCCACCGCCCCAGCCGGCTTCCCGCCGGCGGAAGAAATAGTGGACCTCCTCGCCTTCCAGGACGACCGCTCCTTCGTGCTCGACGCCCTGCGCCACGGGGACATCGATTACCTGGAGCACGTCTCCGAAGCCGCCGAAACGGACCTGTTCCGTCACCTCATCCGGCGGCAAGTCATCCAACGCCTGGCCGATACCTATCCTTCGCCGCGGAAAAAGGAGGAAGTGCCGGTCTGGATTTATGTGGCCAGCGAACTCAGCCTCAAACTCCACGGCGCCCAGAGCTATCACGCCTTCCCGCGCATCCTACGCTGCGGCGGTTTGATCGAGGCCCTCGGCCCAGAGATCGGTGGTCGCAAGACCACGCACCCGGAAACCGGCGACGTGACCCTGGCCTGCCCAGGCTTCAACGACAAGAACGATTACGATCGCCAGACCCCCTGCGATCAGGACTTCCTGCGCAAGTTCGCCCATGACACCAAGCCCGATCGGTTGCACACATGGTTCAATCGCGAAGTGCCGCGCGCGCTACGGTCTCTGGGACTGTTCGACCCCGAGGGGTTGTTCATCGGAGATGCTTCCTATTTGTTCGTTCCCGACAACGAGCACTACGAGCAATCCGATCTACTTTGGTTCGATGAGCACAACCACCCGGTCGATGCCGGCCAGGTCGATCTCAGCGACAAACGGTATCAGCAACACCGCTGTTACAAACTGGTGAGCCTGATTCACGTCAATCGTAAACTGGACTCCTTCTTTGTGGTGGCGGCCCGCGTGGTTCCCGGCCGGCGGCATGAATGCCCCATCCTCTATGAACTCGTGGAGGAAGTGGTCCGGGCCGTGCACAAGGGTTTTATCAAAGTCCTCATCGTGGACCGCGGACTGATCGATGGCGAGCGCATGGGACATCTCAAACAGAAGTTGGCCATCGACACCATCGTTCCGCTGCGCACCAATATGGACCTCTACGCCGATGCCATCGGGCTGACCCGACTCCGCGACTTCGCTTGGGAACCCTATGTGCCAGAGGCGGCGCCTCCTCCTGCCACGTGCGCGTCACCAACGCCAGTTCGGGTGCAAAAGCGGGAAGCCAAACGCCAGCGGACCCTGGCGGAGCGCAAGGCCGAGACCGCCGCCTCTGCTTCGGTCCCAACTGCCAGCGCGCTGACTCCGCGGACCCAACTCGGCCTCGGTCGCGGTCTGCTGAGTTGGAGCCAATGCCCGGTGCCCTTAACGGCCGTGGTGAACCGCGAATGCGATGCGCAAGGCCAAACTCATGACTGGGTGCTCGTCAGCACGTCCCATCACTTCGCGGCTGCTCAGATCCGTTCTACCTACGAACTCCGCACTGCCATCGAAGAGCGGCACCGCCAGTACAAGTGTTTCTGGGATCTTGCGCGCATGCATTCCTGCGCCTTCTCCCTGGTGCTCAATCAGGCCCTGTTCGTTTTGCTCGCTTACACCCTGGTGCAGGCCCATCTCGTTTTGCGCCAACGCCAGCAACTCAATCCGTGCGTTTGGGAGCGTACCAGACAACTCCTCTCGCCCAGCCTGGAAGTGGTGGCGGTGTTCTACCGGCAGCGGTTCTGTCTGCTCACGCTCGCGGAATTCGGCAGAATCCTGCTCGACATCGCCGAGCCGGCTCGCAGCAAGTTGCGAGAGAAACTCAGACGCATCGACCGCCAGCAGTATTCTCTGCTGGAAAATGCGCGCCCTCCATAGCTTCCAGGCACTGCATCGTTATTCACCTTGCATCGACCTCTCCGCCGATTTCCTCCGGTGCAGCGCGATCCTATTCTCTGCCGCATTCCCGCGCGGGCACCTTCCACCCCACTAATACCTCCTGGTCAACCACCCTGCCACCGTGAACACGTTCCAAAGCCTTGTCGGGTTCTTTTCGTCTTGATCAGGCCACGGCACCCTCACCGACCCCCCAAAGACTCCCCCAGTGTCTGAACCGCAGTCTGATAGTGCACCAGGCTTGGAGAGGTACGGTAGTTCGGTATAATCCCGAACAGGCGCTTCTCTTCCGGGTCGGCGGATTTGGGCCCTTCCGCAATGCCGCGATCGGCAGAGTGTTGTTGTTGTGCGGGCAATGTGAAGCACAGGCCAGCGAGGGTCAGGAACAGTGCTGGTTTGTTTGGCATACTCCCCTGTTGGAGCACGCGGGTGCCCAAATCAGTTCGTGCGAAAAGGAACATGGCGGTCGCGAAAATGCGGCAGATTGCTACGGGATAAGTACTATGAGCAGAAGTTGGGCATAGATTGTACAGCCATTCCTAATTCCTTTCTTTGTCCGCTAACCTGCGCTTCGCCGCACGAGTCGGGCAGCGCGGCCTATAACAACGCCCACCCTTGCATGGCTTCTGTT
>DASWCG010000181.1:0-4126 GCA_036390175.1 Candidatus Acidiferrales bacterium
CTCTTCATCGCCGCAGCTGCCGTAGTAGCCGACGGCCGACGCCGAAACCAGCACTCGCGGCCGCGGATGCAGTTGCCCGGCAGCCTTCACCAGCGCGCGCGTCGTGTCCACGCGGCTGCTGTAGAGCGCCCGTTTGCGCCCTGCCGTCCACCGCCCCGAAGCGATGGAAACCCCGGCCAGATTCACCAGCGCATCCGCTCCCGCCGCCGCTCCTTCCAACTCTCCCGTCCCGGGATCCCACCGCACCGCGACGCTCGGCCGCGCGCCGCCCGCTTTGGCCGCACTCTCCGGCCGCAAAAGCTGGCAGACCGTGTGGCCCTGTCCGCCCAGCGATTCCACCAGCGCCGTTCCCACCAGCCCGGACGACCCGGCTATCAGAATCTTCATCGGCCTCCCCCGGCAGCAACCCTCCCGAGTCTCCGAACCTACGTCCCCCGATGCCCCTGGTCAAGCAATAGCTTCCCGTTCGCACCCTCCAGCCGGTTCATCCTCCCCGAATCGGCGCAAATGTGCGCCCATTTTGTATCCCGCCGCATGTTTGTGGATTCAAAAAAGTCGGAAGTTAGCCGCCGGCAATCGCACCTATGATGAGAAGGGGCTCGGCCCCCGACACCACCGCGTCGGGCAGCGGGGCGTCCGGCATCTCATGGGAAAGATCCTCGCCGCAGGCGAAGAACCGCAAGAACGGCCGGCGCTGTTGCGTGATGTGATCGCGGATGGTACCGCGCAGCATCGGATAACGGGCCTCCAGCGCGTCGAGGACCGAGCGCTGCGTTGCCGGACCCTTGATGTCCAGCTCCACGTCGCCGGCGAGGTGCGCCAACCCGCGCAGGTGTGGCGGGAGCACGACTCGGATCATGGCAGCGTCTGGACCTCCACAGAAAGCACTGCCGGAAGGTCACGCACAATCGGGGCCCAGCTATCTCCCGCATCCGCCGAGCAGTACACCTGGCCCCCGGTGGTGCCGAAATACACGCCGCATTTATCGAGCGAGTCCACCGCCATCGCATCGCGCAGCACGTTGACGTAGCAGTCGTGTTGCGGCAGGCCTTTGGTCAGCGCCTCCCACTCGTTTCCACCCGTCTTGCTGCGGTACACGCGCAGCTTGCCTTCAGGAGGATAGTGCTCCCCGTCGCTCTTGATCGGGATGACGTAGATGGTCTCCGGCTCGTGCGCATGGACATCAATTACGAACCCGAAGTCCGTCGGCAAATTGCCGCTGATTTCTTTCCACAACTCGCCGCCGTTGTCGCTGCGCAGGACGTCCCAGTGCTTTTGCATGAACAGCACGTTCGGGCGCGAGCGGTGCATCGCTATGCGGTGAACGCAGTGGCCCACCTCGGCAGTGGGTTCGGGAATATATTGGGAATAGAGTCCCTTGTTGATCGGCCGCCAGGTCTTGCCGCCATCGTCCGTACGGAATGCGCCTGCGGCCGAGATGGCGATATAAATCCGCTTGGGATCGCTCGGGTCCAGAAGAATCGTGTGCAGGCACATCCCGCCGGCTCCTGGCTGCCAGTGCGGCCCCGTGCCGTGGCCGCGCAGTCCGGAGAGTTCCTTCCAGTTCTTCCCGCCGTCGGTCGAGCGGAACAGGGCGGCGTCTTCCACCCCGGCGTACACCGTATCCGCATCGGTCAGCGAAGGTTCGAGATGCCAGACGCGCTTGAACTCCCACGGACGTTGCTTGCCGTCGTAAAACTGATGCGTCATGAGCGGCTTGCCCGTTTCCGCGGAAGTGTCGTACACGAACTTGTTGCTCTCGCCTTTGGGCATTCCCTCCGGCGTGGTGGTCGGTTCGCCCGGCGGCGTCCCGGGCTGCGTCCAAGTTTTGCCGCCATCATCGGAGCGCTGAATGATCTGTCCGAACCAACCGCTGGTCTGCGAGGCATACAGCCGGTTCGCATCCGCGGGCGATCCCTTCATGTGGTAGGTCTCCCAGCCCGCAAAGTAGGGGCCGTTGACGTCCCACCGTCCGCGCTTGCCATCCGATGTTAGGACGAACGCGCCCTTCCGTGTTCCCACCAGTACTCGTACCCTGCTCATGGCTCACCCCTCGTAGGCTCGATTCAGGATTCCTTGCATAAGGAAATGTAGTGTACCAATCTCAATTGTGAATTGGCTCGGAAAATTCAAAGACCCACCCAACGCATCCGGCTGGCCAACCTGGTGATTAGCTAAAGCCTGCTTTATCAATAAGCTGGGATGCTGATTGCGGGCGCATTTTGCGGTTGATGTGCCCGCTCTCGGGATTCGCTGTTGCAAAACTGGACATCACCAGGATCCCCGCTCTCGTTTCCCCCTGCACCCCGCGCGGCCGAGTCTCGGCGGTTTATTCCGCCTGAAGTCTTGGGCGATGCACGAAGCCTTGTCCCGATTGCTTCCCGCTCAACGCGTGCGCTACGATCCTTTTCAATGTCACCGCTCCTCAAGCGGCTTCTGCGCAACCCTGCATTCTTGGTGGGCTTGGTGGCTTTCCTGGCCGCGCTTTTGGTCCAGTCTGGGGAGCTCGGCTCGATTGACACCGTCCGCAGATTGCAGACCACACATTCCTTCTGGACCTCGGCGCCGCCCGTGGCGCCCGACGATTATCCCGATTTCGGAGTTCCCGGCAGGAATGGCCGCATCTACGCCTGGTACGGCATAGGACAAAGCCTGCTCATGCTCCCGGCGGACATTGTCGGCACGTATCTCGCGGACACCGAATGGTTCAAAAGCTTCTCCGAGCGCGACCCGGGCATCCGCGAGATCGTGGTGAGTTACTCTACGAACATTCTCTTGTGCGTCCTCGCCGTTCTGGTTTGCCTGCGCTTCCTGCGCTTGCTCGAGTTCACCAATCTCCAGGCCATGGCCGGAGCATTCACGCTGCTTTTCGGCACCACCTTCCTCCACTACACGCAGAACATGATGGAAAACAACTTCCTCATGCTCTTCACGCTCACCGCCCTGTGTTTCCAATACGACTGGCTGCGCACCGGCCGCATCCGTGCGCTGCTGCTCGGGTGTCTCGCTGCCGGAGCCAACCTGCTCACGCGCTTGACCGCGGCCCTGGACATCTCCGCCGTTTTCCTCTTCCTGGTTCTCACCCTGTGGTTCGAAGACGTTCGCGGCCGCCCGCTCGTCGCGCGCCTTCGCTCCTGGGTTCTGGTGGCCGCGCCGTGTTACGCCGGCTTCCTGCTTCTCGACCGGCTCTACCAGTTCTATCGTTTCGGCTCGTTCTTCACCACCTACCTGACGGTGTTTGCCGCGCAGCAAAGAAAACTCGATCCCGGTCTCCCTCCGGATTTCCCCTGGACCACGCCGCTCCGCGAAGGCCTGCTGGGTCCGCTCGTCACTCCCGAGAAATCCATCTTCCTGTTCGACCCGCTGCTCATTCTCACCTTCCTGTTGTCCCTGCTGATTTGGAAGCGCTTTCGTCCGGCCATCAAGGCTTATCTGCTCGCCGGATTGTGGCTGTTGGTGGCTTATATCTTTTTCTACGCCAAGTACGTCGTCTGGAGCGGCGATTTCGCCTGGGGCGACCGCTACCTCACCACTCCCGTCGAACTCCTGGCCATGATTTCCGTTCCGCTGCTGCTGCGTCACCGCGCCGCTTTCGGCAGGATTTTCTGGAAGCTCGGTCTGGGGATTGTCTTTCTCAGCGTGGCCGTTCAATTGGCTTCCGTGGTTTTCTGGCATCCCCTCGAAATCCACCAGATGGACACTCTGGGCCACCCCACATTCGTCGTTGGCTTGCGCTTCAAGAACATCGCCGCCGTAGCTCTCGGCAAAGCGGACGAGTGGGGTTTGCGCAACGACGCCACGCGCGAGGTCTGTGGCATGCACGCCGACACCCTGTATTTCCTTCCGTTTCTGCTGAAGAAAGACTCGAGCGTCTCTCCCGCTCTCGCCATCGCCCTCATCGCTGCCTGGCTCGCTGCACTGGCCGCCTTGCTGGCCCTGCTGCTGTTCATCTGTCGCAAAGCCTCCCGCGAGGATTTCGATAACAACGATTGCTACGCAAGCGTTGACAGGATACGCGGAGTTTCTTAAACTCGCAGTCATGGAAGTGCATCTCACCCCCGAACAGGAAGCCAAACTCTCCAAGCTCGCCACGCGCAAAGGACGCCATGCGGATGAACTGGCGCAA
>DASWCG010000182.1:0-4804 GCA_036390175.1 Candidatus Acidiferrales bacterium
GTCTACTCGACGGGCCTGGGCCACGGGTTTGCGATTCCTCATTGCAAGACGGATGCCGTGAACACCGGCTCCATTGGGTTACTCAAGCTCAAGAAACCGGTTGATTGGGAAGCGCTCGACGGCAGCGCGGTGCGCATGGTGATCCTGCTGGCCTCGCGAGAATCAGGCGCCGATGGCTCCCACCTGAAAGTGTTTTCCCGCCTGGCGCGCAAACTGATGGAGGAGGATTTTCGGGAACAGTTGCTGCAAGCCGGCGATGTTAACGGTGTATTGTCTTGTTTCGCGGGCCAGTTCGATGTTCCCGCGTAAGTCGCTATGGATCGCCGTCGAGTAGGAGGCAGATTCCTGCCGGAGAGGTCTTCATGTTGCGAATTCGAAAACTCTTGCCTTTGCTGGCGCTGTGTTCAGGAGTACTTGCAGTAGCGCGGAGCCAAACAGGGACGCCCCCTGCAAAGCAGCCGCGCGGTTCGGCCCCGGTCATTGATTTGTCCAGACAGCCCACGCTGTACGTGGTGGGTTACGCGCACTTGGACACAGAGTGGCGCTGGGAGTACCCGCAGGTGATTCAGGAGTATCTCTCCAAGACCCTGCGCAACAACTTCGCGCTTTTTGAGAAGTATCCGCACTACATCTTTAATTTCAGCGGTGCCAACCGCTACCGCATGATGATGGAGTACTATCCCGCCGACTTTCAGAAGCTCAAACAATACGTGGCCCTGGGCCGCTGGTTTCCCGCGGGCTCCTCCATGGAGGAAAGTGACGTCAACTCGCCGTCGGCGGAGTCCATCTTCCGGCAGATCTTGTATGGCAATGAGTTTTTCCGCCGCGAGTTCGGCAGAGCCAGCGCGGAATACATGCTGCCGGACTGCTTCGGGTTCCCGGCATCCTTGCCCAGCATTCTGGCCCATTCCGGCATAAAGGGTTTCTCCACGCAGAAATTGACGTGGGGTTCGTCGGCCCCGTCCGGTGGTCCGGATTCCCCGGAGCGGACTCCGCGCGGCACTCCATTCAACGTAGGCATCTGGGAAGGCCCGGACAGCAAAAGCGTGCTCGCAGGGTTTAATCCCGGTGATTACAGCGCAGATATCACCACCGACTTGAGCAAGCCGCTCCCGGCGCCTCCCGCAGACGCATCAGCCGGCTCGCAAGACCCACAACAGCGCGAATTCCAGAGATACCAGGGAGACTGGGCGGCACGCGTCCAGCGCAACGGCGAAGTAAGCGGGCTGTTCACTGATTACCATTACTACGGCACCGGCGATGTAGGCGGCGCGCCAACGGAAGCATCGGTAAAACTGCTGGAGGCGATCATTAGCAAGGGTCAAATCGAGCTGCCGCCATCTCGGCGCTCTGGGCGGCGGCAACAGCAGCGTGCTGCTCCGCCGGGTGCGCCAGTGCGCGTGGGCGACGGCCCGGTGCGCGTCATCTCCTCAACCGCCGAACAGATGTTCCTGGACATAAAGCCCAGCCAGATGGCGCGCTTGCTCCGCTACAGAGGTGAGCTCGAATTGACCAACCACTCTGCGGGCTCCCTCAGCTCTGAGGCATATCAGAAGCGCTGGAACCGCAAGAACGAACTTCTGGCCGATGCCGCCGAAAGGGCTTCCGTCGCTGCCCAGTGGCTCGGCGGACGGCCGTATCCGCTGGAACGGCTAAACAACGCGTGGACGCTGGTCCTGGGCGGGCAGTTTCACGACATCATGGCCGGCACGGCCACTGCTCATTCTTACAACTACGCGTGGAATGATGATGTGCTGGCGATGAATCAATTCGCTGGCGTATTAACCAGCGCGACTGATGCCATTGCCTCTGGCTTGGACACGCAGACAAAGGGCAACGCCATCGTCGTCTACAACCCGCTGAACATTCAGCGCGAAGACGTCGTCGAAGCCGACGTGGCTTTCGCGGAAGGCGCGCCCAGGTCTGTTCGCGTTTATGGGCCGGACGGAACAGAAGTGCCGGCACAACTGGCTGGCGCTGGCAGCGGGACTGCGAAGGTGTTGTTCCTGGCGAATGTTCCATCTGTGGGTTATACGGTCTATGATGTCGAGCCGAGTTCCCAGCCCCCGTCGGACGAACGGGAAAGTCCTCTCCGTGTGACTGAATCGTCTCTCGAAAATCGCCGTTATCGTATCCAGCTCGACCACAACGGCGACGTCAGCAGCATCTTCGATAAAACCATCAATAAAGAATTGCTTTCTGCTCCGCTGCGTTTGGCTTTCCAGACGGAAAAGCCGCGCGATTGGCCGGCCTGGAACATGGATTGGGCGGACCAGCAAAAGCCGCCGCGGGGTTACGTTCCGGGACCGGCAAAGGCGCGAGTGGTCGAGAACGGCCCGGTGCGCGTGGCCGTCGAAATTGCGCGGGAAGCTGAGGACTCAAAGTTTGTCCAAACCATCCGTTTATCTGCCGGGGATGCCGGTAATCGCGTGGAATTTGCCAACGCCATTGATTGGAAGACGAAAGAGGCCGCGCTCAAAGCCACTTTTCCGCTCACCGCCGCGAATCCTCAAGCGACCTACAACTGGGATGTCGGCACGATTCAGCGGGGCAACAACGACGAGAAAAAGTTTGAGGTTGCTTCACATCAGTGGTTCGATCTGACGGACAGCAGCGGCGCTTTCGGTGTGACCGTGCTTTCCGATTGCAAGTACGGATCAGACAAGCCCGACGACCACACCCTGCGCCTGACGCTCATCTATACCCCGGGCCTGGGGGGAGGCAACGGAAAAACCTACAGTGATCAGCTCACGCAAGATTGGGGCCACCACGAATTTATCTACGGTCTGGCTGGCCACAGCGGCGACTGGCGTCGGGCACAGACAGATTGGCAGGCCTACCGACTGAATCAGCCTCTGATTGCGTTCGAAAGTCCGAAACACACGGGAGCGCTGGGCAAGAGCTTCGCCCTGCTGCGTCTTGATGACAGCCGGATTCGCGTTCTGGCCCTCAAGAAAGCCGAGCGAAGCGATGACATAATCGTTCGTGTAGTCGAGGTTGATGGCCGGCAGGCGCAGAACGTCCACCTCGCCTTCGCTGCTCCGATCCTCGCAGCCCGCGAGGTCAATGCACAAGAGCAGTTGCTTGGTACAGCTACCGTGAAAGCCGGAGAGTTGGTGACGTCTTTCACGCCATTCCAGCTTCACACTTTCGCGCTGCGTCTTGCTCCGGCGGTTTCGAAGGTCGTGACGGTACGAGCGCAGCAGGTTGTCCTGCTATATGATGTATCTGTGGCCACTCGCGAGGGCAGACCCGCCGAGGGCTGCTTCGACTGCTCCTTTGACAGGCCGGAAGAACCCCAGGGCAAGGCTTTGCCTGCCGAAATGTTGCCCAGCGGGATCCAATATGCCGGCATTCGCTTTGGTTTAGCTCGTGCGGGGAGCGGCACGCCCGATGCCGTCACTGCGCACGGCCAAACAATCTCGCTTCCAGCGGGAAAGTTTAATCGCCTTTACTTGCTGGCAGCCGCGGCAGGTGGCGATCAAAAGGCCACGTTCGCAGTGGGCGGCCAACCGGTTGAGTTGCTGATCCAGGATTGGACCGGATTCATTGGCCAATGGGATGACCGCATATGGAAACGAGAAGAACAACCGATTCCCCAGCGGCCTGGCGCCCCTGCACCGCTCCCTGGAGCACCGCCCCGCACGCGGATCAATGAATATGCCGAGATGCTGGGCCAGAGGCCGGGCTTCATTAAACGCGCCGATGTGGCCTGGTTTGCGTCGCATCGCCACGATTCGCGCGGCGCCAGTGAGCCGTACGCCTATTCCTACCTGTTTGCCTACTCGATTCAGGTGCCGCCGAATGCCCGGACGCTGACAATGCCGGACAATGACAGAATCCGCATCCTGGCTGTCACCGTGGCGGACGAGCCCGGCCAGGTGCGGCCTGCACAGCCGCTTTACGATGCTCTCCCTCTGTCTGGGCAATCTGAATGATCCCGTGAAGCAGCGTCGCTTTAGGGTTGTGTTGATGCGCGTACAGCAGAAAGCCCGCCGTTTAGGCGGGCTTTCTTGAGGGGAGAATCGTTTCGGGCCATTGCGCGGTAGGCACCGAAACTCTTTCCTCGAGGCGAAGTCTAGAAGAGGGCCAATGGCGAAGTCAAGCAGGAATCCAAAACGGCTAAACTAGCCTAAGTCATTCAATCTAAAACAGATATGGGATGCGGGCCGGGAACGCCCGCAATGCGGCAAAAGGGAAAACTGTGCAAATCGGCCCGGTTAGTAGAAATCCTTGGCCTCGATTGGTTTGCTGGAAATGCCCAGTTGAAGGATTTCCACGCGCTCTCCGCGGTCAAAAACCTTGCCGGGAAGGAAGTATTTGGTAAGAAGGCGCACGCCTCCAAAGCCCACACCGGCGATCACAGCAAATATCAGAATCACTCCGGTCCCGACAAATGCCTCGACGATCATCACATTGAAGCTTGGTTCCTTCAATGAGTGGGTCGGCTCATTCCAGGCGACTTCGGTATGGTAGCGGACTTGATCCAGGAGCGCGTTCGCCACGTCTGTAGATACAGGATTGAGAACCATCGAAAGCAAGGAGCCCTTCCGCCGCGCAATGATTTGCGGCGTGCCGCCGGAGGACGACAATCGTTGTTCGATCTGCTTCAACCGTTTCGAAGCCGCTTGCGGTGTCGGGTACTCGGCGAGCAGAAGATAGAATTCGCGGCCATTGTTGCGATACTGGGCGAACGTCGCCTCGGCGCCCGCGCCAAATCCCAGCCAGTCATCTGTTGACGGGAAGTTCAGCGCCTTCCCCGCGAGCGCCGTCTCGAGTCCCACAGGGCCCAAGAAGTATTTTT
>DASWCG010000183.1:0-1689 GCA_036390175.1 Candidatus Acidiferrales bacterium
ATGCGCCGGATATCCACGCGCATGGATGCATAGAACTTCAGCGCGCGGCCGCCCGTGGTCGTTTCCGGGTTGCCGAACATCACGCCGATTTTCTCGCGAATCTGGTTGATGAAAATCAGGCAGGTACGCGATTTCGAAACGATGCCGGTGAGCTTACGCAGCGCTTGCGACATCAAGCGCGCCTGGAGGCCCATCTGCGGGTCGCCCATGTCGCCTTCCAGTTCCGCCTTGGGCACGAGCGCGGCGACGGAGTCCACCACGACGATGTCCACGCCGCCGGAGCGGATCAGCGTTTACGCGATTTCCAGCGCTTGCTCGCCGTTATCGGGCTGCGACACCAGCAGGTTGTCCACATCCACGCCGAGCTTCCGCGCATACACCGGATCAAGCGCGTGCTCCGCGTCAATGAACGCCGCCTGTCCGCCGAGCTTCTGCGCCTCGGCAATCACGTGCAGAGTCATGGTGGTCTTGCCGCCGGATTCCGGGCCGTAAATCTCGATCACGCGCCCGCGGGGAAAGCCTCCGACGCCCAGCGCCGCGTCAATCGAGAGGCATCCGCTGGGGATTACACTGACGGGCACCAGAATATCCCGGCTGCCCAGGCGCATGATCGCGCCTTTGCCGTGGTCCTTTTCAATCTGCGATATCGCTGCTGCCAGCAATTTTTCTTTTTCTTCTGTCATCTCACACCTCGGTGAAGGAAAGTAGGAAACTGGGCCTAGGGGGCCGATGGCCGGGGTTCCGCGCCGGGAAAGCGCACCGCACTTGTCCAGGGACGTAACGAAGTGTGGAGCTTACCACTCGATTCATCATCGCGCCATCCCCTTTTTCTAGTCGCACCACATTAGGCCTTGTCCCCAAATGGTGCCGACCCCGAACTGCTTAACACCACATCACCGCTGACAACCGTGCTCCGCGTCGTGGTCTCTCAGCCGCGTCTGCGCCGTCTGTTCGCGTTCATCCAACGCCACCCGTTCCCGGTAGGTCAGTTGCCGTAACCGGGATAAGTTCCGTCCCCGGGTGCGCGCTTCGGAGAGATCCTCTTCCAGTCTCTCCCGCTCCAGACAGCTTAGAACATTGCTCGAAAAACCGCGCATGGTGCACCTGTGGAAAACAGCGAGGCCCAAACTACCATCATGGCGAACAAAAAGCAAACATTATTATTCGCCTTATCTTCGCCTATTCTCGGGCGTCCCGGGTCGGCCCTCACCTTTCTGCTTACCTCTCCCCGTAGGAAAGCATAACCTGCGCTTCATCGCTATTGCCGCGGCTCAAATATTGATGGCCGGGGCCGGTAAGACCCTCGACCAATTCTGCGCATTCGAGCCAGCCCTCCTTGTGTCTGCGAAATTCGAACACGGGGCCCCGTATCGTATCTTGTACTTTTCGCACCATTCGAGACGGTTCGTCTCCGTCCACAAGTCGCACGAAAACAACGTCATCTATTGCACTGGCAAATTTCACTATTCCGGCAGCGCGAAGGCTCACCTTGAGCCGTCCACCTTCCGCCAAACTCAGGAAGATACTCTTCAGCCCTGAAAGGTCCGCATCGTCATACATCAGAAACATCAAGGTTGGGCCGTTGGCTCCATGATAGAAGTTGAGTGACGCGCGGCTATTAATTTCAGCCATATTTAGATTTGGCTAGGCGTATGCATAGAACCCACGCCCCGTCTTCCTCCCCAGCCA
>DASWCG010000184.1:0-2070 GCA_036390175.1 Candidatus Acidiferrales bacterium
TAGGACGCCATTCATTCGATGCGACTTATTCGTGACGCGCGTGGTTGCCCATGTGCCCGAGAGGAAGATGTTCTCTCAGGTTGAGAAACATTCTACGCAGTCTCATCCTAGTACTGCAATAGACAACCAGCACCAGTACCACCCTATGTGCTTTATTTTGAATAGCTGACCGTCAGGGCAGGCACCCAGAACTTGCGCCCCGTAGGCCCGCCAATTCGCCCATGGAAGCGCAATTGCCCTGTCGCATCTTGAAACGGGCGTGCGCCACTCAAATCGTGGAGTCCATCTTCCTCAAGGAGGCCTCACCCCTCAGCGGCTAGTTACGCGGAGGCGAGAAGATGGTCCTTCTGCCTGCGCAGAAGACCCACGTTTGCTGTCTGAATGGTCGTGACTAACGCGCGGGACGGGGCTTCGACGCGTCCGCGCCCGCGGCAGCACTCTTGGCCTGTGGCTTCTCCGCTGATGCAGAAGCAGCGTGACCATTCGGGCCGGGAGCCGCGCCTGCACTGCCGGGCACGGGAATTTCGAGCTTCTTGCGCAGCGTATTTTCCAGCTTGTCGCGAATGTCCGTGTTTTCCTTGAGGAATACGCGCGCATTCTCGCGGCCCTGGCCCATGCGCTCCCCGCCGAAGCTGATCCACGTGCCGCTCCTTTCAAGCACGCCCTTTTCAACGCCCAGATCGACCAGGTCGCCTTCGCGGGAAATTCCCTCGCCATAGAGAATGTCGAATTCGGCTTCGCGGAAAGGCGCAGCCACCTTGTTCTTCACCACCTTGGCCCGCGTGCGCGAGCCCACCACCCTGTCGCCTTCCTTGATCGCCTGGATGCGCCGAATATCCACGCGCATGGACGCGTAGAACTTCAGCGCCCGGCCGCCCGTGGTCGTCTCCGGGTTTCCGAACATCACTCCAATCTTCTCGCGGATCTGGTTGATGAAAATCAGGCAGGTGCGCGATTTCGAAACGATGCCGGTGAGTTTGCGCAGCGCCTGCGACATCAACCGCGCTTGTAATCCCATCTGCGGGTCGCCCATGTCACCTTCCAGCTCCGCCTTGGGGACAAGGGCCGCGACGGAGTCCACGACGACGATGTCCACGGCATTTGACCGGATCAGCTCTTGAGCGATCTCAAGCGCCTGCTCACCGTTGTCCGGTTGCGACACGAGGAGGTTGTCGATGTCGACGCCGAGCTTGCGGGCATAAGCGGGATCGAGCGCATGCTCCGCATCGATGAACGCCGCCTGCCCGCCCAGCTTCTGCGCTTCGGCGATGATGTGCAGCGTCATCGTGGTCTTGCCGCCAGATTCGGGGCCAAAGACTTCAATGACGCGGCCGCGGGGGAAACCGCCGACCCCCAGCGCGGCGTCAATCGACAGGCACCCGCTGGGAATTACACTAACGGGCACCAGAATGTCCCGGCTACCCAGGCGCATGATGGCACCCTTACCGTGGGCCTTTTCGATGAGCAATATTGCATTCGCCAGCGATCTCTCTTTTTCATCTGCCATTTCACACCTCGGTGGAGGAAAGTAGGAAAGCCGGCACGCGATCCGGGAACTTTATAAGCGGTGCAGTGTATCACCTGGTTCATTTTGGTGCACGGCCAAAGTCAAACCGAGATACCGAGCCAGCGGGGAAGACGATACCGGAAAGGCGAAGAAAAAGCAAACACTATTTTTCGCCTTATTTTCGCCTTTGCCTAACGGCCCATAAGCATCGAGAAGAATCCAGTCGAGAGAACCATGTCCGTCGAAACATACGGTCGTTTTCGCAGCCATTGAGCCTCGGCGCTCATCTTTCGTAGGTGTAAAACCCGCGGCCAGATTTACGTCCGAGCCAGCCCGCGGCGACATATTTCTTGAGCAAAGGGCACGCGCGATACTTTGGATCGCCAAGCCCTTCCTGCAGCACGTGCATAACGTCCACGCACACGTCCAGGCCAATAAAGTCCGCCAGCTCCAGCGGCCCCATCGGATGGTTCATCCCCAGCTTCATCACCGCGTCGACCGCCTCCGCGGTCGCCACGCCTTCCATCACGCAGTAAGCTGCTTCATTGATCAGCGGCATCAGC
>DASWCG010000185.1:0-2781 GCA_036390175.1 Candidatus Acidiferrales bacterium
CAAGCCGGCGGAGGTTTCGAATCTCCAAAGGTTGGCCGCGGCCTCGCCTGCGGCGACTTCGACCGCGACGGTGACCTGGACATCCTGATGACCACCAACAATGGGCCGGCGTACTTATACCGCAACGACCAAACCGCACAAGCGAGGAGCATTCGCTTTCATCTAAAAGGCACAAAGTCGAATCGCGACGCGATCGGCGCCGCGGTCCGCATTTTCCACGAAGGGCAAATGCAATCCAGGATGGTTCGCGGCGGCTCCAGTTATCTTTCCCAATCGGAATTGCCGGTAACGTTTGGCCTCGGCTTGCGCGAAAAAATCGATCGCGCGGTGATTGACTGGCCCAGCGGACGCACCGAAGAGTATAAGGATTTGCGTGCCGGAAAAACATACAACTGCATAGAAACCAAGGGGATAGATGCCGGGCCGGCCTTCTAATACTTTTACATTATTGCCAGCCTCCTCGCGGGTCCATATAAGTGTGTCCACAAGCAATATCGCCTCCAGCCCTGCCAGATCCTGGCACGCTTCGGGGCACCCCAAACTGACTTGCGGCCGGATGTTTCCTAGACATTCGGCCGCCGTTTTAACAACCGCTAGCCGAGCGCCGAGTGGAGATGATGCAAATTGATTTTCTAAAGCGGCGGTTATCGCGAATCCTGGTTGCGCTGACAGTCAGCGCGGTTTACCTGTACGGATATCCATCGGCCACGATTTCCTATTTCGTTGTGGATTTGTTTCACGTCGCGGTCGGAATCGTCTTAACGATTCTCCTCATTTTCTACGTTGTACGCTTGCTTCCGCGCGCAACGCTGCTGGCCCGTCTCGGATGGATCTCGCTGGTTGCCGGAGCGCTTCTCGGAACCGCGTTGATCAAAATTGGGACGCCCCTTCGGATGAAGCCGTGGCTGTACGCCCATATTGCGTTGTGCGTTCTTGGCACGCTTTTCCTGGCGACCTCCTGGCTCTTTTCAAAAGGATGGCTGGGTGACAGCCTTATCCGGCGCGGTTTGGGATTCGCCGCGCTTGCGCTCTTGACGGCGGGCATCGCGGCAGGAACATGGTGGACGCGCGAAGTCGCCTGGAAGAGCGCGAACCGCATCGCCAATCCACTAATGCCACCGGAATCCATGGACCACGAAGGTGACGGCGCTCAGGGAAACTTTTTTCCCAGCTCCGCGCAAACCAAACACGGCGGCAACATTCCTTCCAAGTACTTCATGAAGTCGGATGCCTGCCAGCGCTGCCATGCGGATATCTATAAGCAGTGGGACAGCTCGATGCACCATTTCTCTTCCTTTAACAACCAGTGGTATCGCAAGAGCGTCGAGTACATGCAGGACGTCGCCGGCGTTCGTTCGTCCAAGTGGTGCGCCGGGTGCCACGACCCCGCGCTGCTCTACAGCGGCCTGTTCGATACGCCCATCAAGCAGATCGTGGACCGGCCGGAAGCTCGCGCCGGCCTGGGCTGCCTGATGTGCCACAGCATCGTGCAAGTGAAGAGCACCATGGGCCAGGGCGACTTTTTCCTGGAATACCCGAAGCTCCATGAACTCGCCGCGAGCGAAAATCCCCTTGTCCGCAGGCTGCACGACTTTGTGGTTCGCCTGAACCCGGAACCGCACCGCCGCACTTTTCTGAAACCATTCATGCGCGCGGACACCGCGGAGTTTTGTTCTTCCTGCCACAAGGTCCATCTGGATGTCCCGGTAAATCATTACCGGTGGATTCGCGGCTTCAATGAATATGACAACTGGCAGGCCAGCGGCGTTTCCGGCCAGGGTGCTCGCGCGTTCTACTATCCGAAGAGCCCGATGAATTGCGCCGACTGCCACATGCCACAGGTGCCTTCGAAAGATGATGGTAACGTCGATGGATTCGTGCACTCTCACCGTTTCCCCGGCGCGAACACCGCCGTGCCCACGGCGAATCAGGACCAGGCGCAATACGAGTTCGCCAAGACATTTTTACAAGATAAGCAATTGAGCGTCGATATTTTCGCGATTTCGCCGGCGAACAAAGAAGCGAATGCGCCGCAGCGGACCGAAATGGGGAAGCCGGAACTTTCGACGACTTTTGCGGTTGGCGAAGAATCTGATATTTCACTGCCCAAAGGCCCGGCCGGCGAAGTCCGGCCCATCACCGCTCCCATCGATCGCACCGACGCCGCCGTGCGGCGTGGCGATGACGCTCGCGTGGACGTGGTTGTGCGCACGCGCAAGGTCGGGCACTTCTTCCCCGGCGGCACCGTGGACGCCTTCGATGTGTGGCTTGAATTGCGAGCCACCGATGAAAAAGGCCAGACGATTTTCTGGAGCGGCAAAGTCGAAGACGACGGCAAGGGCCCGGTCGAACCTGGCGCGCACTTCTATCGCTCGCTTCAGATCGATGGCCACGGTAATCCCATCAACAAGCGCAACGCTTGGGCGACTCGTTCCGTTGTGTACGTCCATCTGATCCCTCCGGGCGCGGCGGACACCGCGCATTTTCGTCTCCACGTTCCTGACAACGCGGGCGACAAAATCACGCTTCATGCCAAACTGAACTATCGCAAGTTCAGTTGGTTCAATACGCATTTCTCGTTTGCCGGCGTCGAAGCCGATAAAACCACGCAAGGAAATCCAGGCATCACGCCCGCCACACCCACAACAACTACCACGACCACACCGGATTACGATGACCGCAAGTGGGCGTTCAATGGCGACACGTCGAACGTGTCTGGCAACCTCAAGACCATCCCGGACCTTCCCATCACCACGATTGCCGAGGACACCAAGACGCTGC
>DASWCG010000186.1:0-3277 GCA_036390175.1 Candidatus Acidiferrales bacterium
GTGAAGATGTGCGAAGGCATGTGCAGCGCATGGGGAGAATCGGGCGCGATCTTGGCATAACGGCGCGCGGCATCGAGCGCCTGCGCGGCCAGCGGCGCGTAGTCGTCGCAGTGAATGATGTAATGGGCCAGACCGGGGTGCTCCGGCTGCTGCGCAAAGATTTTTTCCAGAATCGCGCCGGCCTTCTTCTGGTTTGCATAAGTCTTATCCCCGGGAGGCGCGTTGGCTCGCACCGCCAGCGCGTAAAAAATAGCGGCTTCGCGGTCTTCGGGATACCGCGCCTGGAGTTGCTCCATGGCCTTCTCGTAAGCCAGCGCGCGTGTGCGGTGGTTCTGCTTGTCGAAATTCTTGTAGAAGGTCTCGATCGCGGTGATGTAGTCGCGCTCGCGCGCTGTCTTCGCGCCCGCAGTTTTGGCGTTTTCGACGGCCGCCCAGCCCTGTTTCAGGTCCTCTGCGCTGGGCGCTTCCCAGAGCTGATGGTAGTGCGTCATCGCCACGCCCCATTGCGCCATGCCGCAGGAAGGGTTCTGCCTGGCGATGCCGGCAAAGGTTTCGGCGGCCTTCTTGTACCAGAAGGAGTGCAGCAAAGCCACCGCGCGATTGAATTGCGGCTGGAGCGCGGGGTCGCAGGAAATCGCGAACTCGACCTTGCCGAGTTTTTCCGGCTCACCGGCAGAGTGTTCGTGCTGGGCCACCGCGGGTATCGCCAATATCAGGGGGACGAAAATAGCCAAAGGAAACACAGCGCGGGTCTTCCCCATACTTCCTCCTGTTTTATCTAAAATCGGAAGAGAGCAATGATGGCCCCATGCTAGGTTGCGCGGTAAAGAAAGTCAATGCAGAGGCGTCCTCGGGTGCTGATTTGGCCGATGGAGGTACACGAAGAGCACGCGAAAACGAATCACGCAGCGTTGGGCCAGGGACTGGCCTTGAGTTTCGCTGCCGCAGGGGCAGAATTCTAGCACTCAGGAATGCGAATTCCAAGCGACGACACTTCCGGGCAGTGGGGCAAGAGCGTGTGATTTTTGTTCCGACGTTTACTCAAGAGGGTTCAGAATGGAAGTTTGTGGGGAGGATCGCCCATGAAGACAGTGGCAGCAGCGCTCGTTGTAACTCTGTTTGGATTGCAAACCACCTACCGTGGCACCGAAAAGAAAACTGTGACGCCGTATCGGGCCGAGTCTTCAGCGCATGTCATACAGGGAAAGGAAGGCTGGACCTTCGTCACTGAAAATCGATCATTTCGGTTCGTGGAATTGCTGGACGACCTGGGCAACCCCGGAGGCGACCAAGCCGCGCTACTACTCTTGGAAGAGACCTACCGCAATGAGCGCACAGACTTTATTGAGGGTGTTCGAGGTAAAGCTACGGTAAAGGCGTGGACGCTGCGGCCCGGCCGACCTCGTGAGCTACGCTGGAGTTTCCAAGAAACAGGCAATGAAGGAATACCGCGGGACCGTCTCTTCAGGGTAACCGCATGGGGATGTTGCGATGTTCCCGTCGTCTATTCGTATTATAGCCTTGTGAGTGGGCGGAAACTGTACGTGTCCAACTCTGACTTGCTGGAAGTCAGAGGTGATGATGGTCCTGGGGGTGTGCGGCTGGTGGCATTCGGATACTCGGAAATTAGTCAATTGAGTGAACCACCGCGATTAGAGTACGGAACCGACAAGAACGTAGCTCAGCGCTTCTCGGTCATATCCTCACGGCAGTATGACGATGCTCCGCAGATGTTCGTGTCAAGAATTGGGGAGCTTGAGAAAACGCTCGACCTGAGAGGTTCGAAGTTGACGTTCCTAATCGTGTTGAAATACGCCGATGGCGTCGAGCTTCATATTCCCGTCGAAGCAGATGCTGTCCATGGGGAAAAGGCAGTGCTTCCCGAAGGCTATTCGCTCCGCGTAGAAAAATAAAGCAACCCAGAATTCACCTGGACGTAACCATTTCCAGGAACCGCGGGGGCCAAGCCGAGCGCTGCGCCGGGAGGCTCACCGCTAACCACCGGGATAAAACGCCGCAACCACTTGAAAGCTGGCGTATCCGTGCACAGGCCCCGGCTTGAAGCACACTTCGACACTGGCGCGCCGAAAGGCGGGGTCGGCGGCAGTTTTCTGCATGACGGAAGGCAATTTCTCCGGCTCGGAGGAAGTGAACACCAGCAGGTCGGTCGCGCCGTTGAGTTTCCTGAGCAGCTTGCGGGCGTCGGGGTTATCCGAGCATGCGGCTTGATGCAATTGGGGGGCGGGACGCACGACAATGCCGGAAAACCCTTTTTCCTGCCTGGCATTGCGGAACGCCTCGAGCAAGGCGCTGCGGAATTGCGCCTCCGAATAAACCGGGAGAACGTAGGCGAAATTCTGCGCCTCGTACACTGCGCCCGCCCGCGAAATCACGGCCAAGCCCACGGCGTTGAACTCCGGGCTCAAAATGTTGGCGCGGTGCGGCGGGGAATTCATCAGGCATTTGTGAGCGTCTTCCACGGTTTGCGCGGAAGCCACGTTTTCAGCGGAAACCGTGAAGCGCAGCCCGGTGGCGCCGACGCGCTCACCCAATTGCGGTTCGCCGGAAAACTGGTGGGAAAGTCCCTGGTGCTCCGCCAGCAGCAGGGCGTGCCCGCCCGCGGACTTCGCCAGATGATTGTCCCACTGCAATTTCGGCAGCCCGGCCTTCTGGCGCTCCTGGTTGAGCAAATGAAACAGCTTGAGTTCGTCCTGAGATGGATTGGCCTGCGCGCGCGTTACACCCGTCGCCCCGGCAACCAGGAAGAGGAGCACGCAGAAGCTCGTGGATAAGCGGCGCCCCATAGGGATGAAGCCCTTGCGTTAGTCGAATTCGCGCTTTGGCGCGGCCTGTTCCGGCCCCACGCGCCCCACGGCGATATCCGCGCGGTAGTAGTTCTCGGCGCGCATCGGCGCGCCCGCCAGCCGGCGGAGGAACGCGAGTTGTCCCACGTGCGTCAGGGCATCGGCGATCCCACCCTGAAAGAGCTTGCCCGGAGGCACCCCCAAAGGAAGATCGGAAGCAAGGTAAGCGTCAAACGCCTGCAGGCCCGCGAAGAAGCGCTCGGCGGCTTTCTCCCACCGCAGCGGCTCCGAGTTGTGCCATTCCTCTTTTCCTTTGGCCTGCGATAACAACCAGTCCAGCAAATCGCAAATGTGCGCAAGAATCTGCCCCGCCGTCCGCGACGTCGGCCCGGCTTTGAATTCGGCGAACCCTTCCGGCGCGCCGCGAAGGACTTTCCCCCCGCGATACGCCAGGGTCGCAACGGTGTGGCGAA
>DASWCG010000187.1:0-11940 GCA_036390175.1 Candidatus Acidiferrales bacterium
GTAATCTTTGCGCAAGCGGGACTGGTGTTTCTTCACTTGTTCTTCCAGTTCGGCGAATGCCTGCTTGACGCTGGAACGAACATCCACGCCGACGCCGGTGGCATGCAAAGCGCCGGTCGGGAGCGAAAGGTTCAAGGAGAAGGTGAATTCCTCGGTACGCGGCAGCTTTTCGAACCCTCCATGGAGTTGCACCAAATCAGGAGAGTAGCTCTTCAGCAGTTTGCCCAGCTTAACAAGGTAACGCCCGGCCTGAGCCTCGACAGGTTCGCGCAATTCTACATGCTTGTAGCTGATGGAGATCTTCATTTGCGCACCTTTTCTGCGGAGTTGGGGAAGGGAGGGGGTTCCGGAAATGAGTCCGGAAAATCATTGTATGTGCCAAGCATAGCAGGGTGACCGGGCATACGCAACGCGCGGTGCGAAGCCGGATTGACTTCCTGGACAAGCGCAGAATAGGCTGGCCGCAGGAGATCAGGCGCGGCCAAACCGTGACAGGGAATCCCAGGCAGCGAAGGACGGAGGGTGCGAAGCGGACACAAAGCCCCCAGTCCGCCGCGAACATCCGCGTCGGCCCGGCGGGCTGGTCCTATGCGGATTGGTCCGGGATCGTCTACCCCGCGCGCAAACCGCGTGGCTTTCACGAAGCAGCGTACCTCGCGGAGTTCTTCGACACGATCGAGATCAACACTTCGTTTTATCAGCCGATGCGGCCGGGGCACTGCGCGCAGTGGGTCGTGAAGGTCTCCGGCAATCCCAGGTTCTTGTTCACGGCAAAGCTCTGGCAGCGGTTTACACACGAAATGGCAGCAAATGCCGAGGATGAACGCGCGGTTCGAGCCGGGTTCGATGTGTTGCGCCAGGCCGGAAAACTCGGCGCGGTGCTGCTGCAATTTCCTTTTTCTTTCCATCGGACTGCGGAGACCGAAGCCTATCTCGGCGATTTGCTAAAGAGATTTGGCGATTACCCGCTCGTGGCCGAGGTGCGCCATGCGTCGTGGAACGAGGCGGAGTTTTTCGAGATGTTGCGGGAGCGCGGCGTGGGATTCTGCAACATTGACCAGCCCGTGATCGGCCGGTCACTCAAACCTTCGGAGCGAGCCACCTCGACGGTCGGCTATGTGCGACTCCACGGCAGGCGCTACGACACCTGGTTCAGCGACGACCCGGAACTGCCGGCGTCGGAACGCTACAACTACCTATATGGCGAAGAGGAACTGGATCCGTGGGTCCAGCGCATTCGCGCGCTGGCGGGTCACACGAAGAACACTTTTGTCTTGACGAACAACCATTTTCAGGGAAAAGCCGCGGTGAATGCTTTGCAACTGCTCAGCGTGTTGAAGGGCGCCAAGGTCAAAGTGCCTGAGGCGCTGCGCCAGCATTACCCGGAGCTGGAGAAGATTGCGAGCCAGCCAAGCGGTGAACCCACGCTGTTTCCACTGGGCCGGCCAGAACCCAAGAGAAAGTAAGGGCATTCATTTCTTGAAGAGGTCGTCGAAAGCTTTGCGCGCGGCATTGGGCCGAGCAGGCGCAGACGAAGCTGCCGCAGAGGGCGCCGAATTGTACGAAGTGGGTGCGGTATCTTTTTCGACCGTTGTGCGAAACTGGTAGAACGTGCAGTCGTTCCGCGCGTCCTTGCGCGCAATACGCTCGGGGATTGGCTGGGTGCACTCGAACTGAGCGGCCGAATCGAAGAAGACGCATTGTTTGCAGGAGTGCAGCTCGAAATGGCAGCGCGGGCACTGGCCGTTGGAATCGAATCCCGGCGTGAGGACGCCGCCGCAATTCGAGCAGCGCGCGCGGGTGACCGTTCCAACCATGCGCGGAGTGCGCGGCCCAATCTGTTCCTGGCGCGGGCGGCTCTCCGGCGGGCGTTCCTTTTTCTTCTCGGGTTTTCCGTGATCCATGTAGCCGTGTTGCTTGTACTTGCGGTCCACTGCGGCCTCCAGAGAGAACGTCGGGTCTGCTAGACCTGGCCTGCGGGCAATGGGAAAATCAGCCCGCTCCGGTTACGCGAAGCTGGTCTAACTGTGCGGAACTGCTACACTGCAACCGAAATCATGATTTCCGTTTGCTGAACACCGTACCTGGGAGCGATACGCGATCGAGGCGAGTAAGGCGTAGTTTGAACCTTTACCCCCCCGCAAGTCAAGGGAATGTGCTTCTCGGTAGTGTCCTAATTTGGAAATTAGGACACTACCTGCTTCTCTTATCCCCGGGCCCAAAGACGCGAGAAGCCCCCCACCGGCAAATCGGGTTGAATCAGGTTTCGTGGCGAACCGTCAGCAGCTAGAATTCGTTCGGCAGCGAGGTACCCGCTGCGCACAGCCCCTTCCATTGTCGCCGGCCAGCCGGTGGCGGTCCAGTCCCCGGAGAGAAAAAGGTTGCGAATGGGGGTTTGCTGCTTTGGCCGCCAACGGTCCACGCCTGGCTCGGGTGAAAGAGTCGCGGCGGCCTCTTTGATGACGGTTGATCTTACCAGTGTCCCCTCTCTTGCGCCCGGGAGTGCGTGCCGCACTTCCTTAAGACAGAGATCCACGATCTCCTGCCGGGGTTTCTGCAACAAGTCATAAGAGGCGCTGATCACCAGTTGAAGGTATTGCCCCGTTTGCTTTTCGTTGCCATCGAAGTTCCCGTACAAGAAGCTCTTGTTGAAAATCCACTGCGTCACGGTATCGAGCAGGGTCAGGTAAGGCTCGGTCATCACCTGCCGGTCGAACCAAAAATGCACGCCGGTGATGGGAGCCACTTTCATCCTGGCCAGATTTCGAAAGATAGACCCGTCTTGCTTCACTTCCGCCGGAAGCACCTCGCCGAGGACATCTTGCGTAACGGCAGACACATAGGAATCGGCCGTCTCCACCCGGTCCTCATCAAATAAGACTCCGTTCATCGTTTCATTTTCGATCAAGAATCGGCGCGCCGCGGCGCGAAAAACAACTTCGCCGCCCTTGCGTTCCACGGTTCGCTTGCATTCCTCATAGAGTTCCGCCAGCGGGACTGTGGGAACGCCCATGCGATAGCCCGAGCGATTGGAGAGAACCGCCTTCCAGAAAACGTCAATACCGTAGCGAGCTTCCGTGCGGTCAAGCTCCTCATTCAATGCGCTGACCAGGACGGCGCGCCAGAATCTGGCGATAGCTGCGGGCGTCTGTTTCCGCCGGCGCAGCCATTCCAGCATCGAAATGCCGCTGCCTTCGTCGAGGTCCGGGGGGCGTCCACCGCTCTTCAGGATGTCCCACATCGCCCGCGCGATGGAGAGTTTATCGCGGATGGCCAGAGGTGAAAAAAAAGCGAAGGAGCCTGCCAGGTGCAGCGGTGCGGGAAGAATGCCCGATTTCATTACTCCGCGCCGCCCCTGGGGGTCCTGCAGGACGAGTCGGTCGAAAAACCGGATTTTGTCCGCCGCGCCAACTCGCCGATAGAAGTCTTCCAGGTTGGTGCAGCAGCCGAAGGTGACGTGCTGGCAATTGTCCACGTGCTCGCCGTTGGGAAGCACGTAGGACGTGGCGCGCCCGCCGAGGAACGGACGCTTCTCAAACAGGCGGACGCGATAGCCGGCCTCAGCCAGCGCGACGCCCGCCGACAGTCCTGCCAGTCCCCCGCCGATCAGAATCACGCTTTTCAAAGACGTTGCCCTCAGCGCACGAGCCGAAGCGCGCGAGTCCCCAAATATACATCTTCTCGGCGAGAGAAAGCCGCACACGGCTGGAAAAGACGTCGAAACCGCGTTGCTCTATCCGGACAAGGAGGCTGCTGTAGATGCGCACCAGACCCCAGAGCGCCGCACGGCTTTCCGGCTCAACCAGGGAGATCAGCTTGGCACCTTCCCGGTAATATTGCCAGGCACGCTCTGTCTCGAAGCGCAACAGTTCGCGTATGGGGAGAGTGATTTGTTTTCCGCCCAGATCCTCCGGTGCGACGCCGAAATGCCGTAAATCTTCGGTGGGCAAGTAGACGCGACCCATCGCGTAGTCGCCATAAACGTCGCGGACGATATTGGTCAGCTGAAACGCGAGGCCGAGTTTTTCGGCAAGGTCCAAAGCGCGCGGATCGCGAAACCCGAAGACGTGAACGCAGTTGAGGCCTACGGTCCCCGCGACGCGGTAGCAATATTCGCGCAGGCGGTCGAACGTCGGATAGGAAGCAACGGTCAAATCCATTTCTGCGCCGGAAATGAGGTCGTGGAGATACCGCGCGGCGATGTGATAGCGGCGCAGTGTATCCACGAGCGCGGGCAAAACGGGATGCGCCGCGGGGCCATCCTGCGTGAGCGCGGCGTCCAACGCTGCGCGCCAGTGAGCCAGGCCGCGCTGCTTGGATGCCACGTCCCCTGGCTCGTCAGAGACATCATCCACCAGGCGCATGAAGGCATAGAGCGCCGCCAAAGCGTCGCGTTTTTCCCTCGGGAGAAGATAGAAAGCGTAATAGAAATTGCTTCCCGCGGAGCGCGCCACGCGGTGGCATTCTTCGTAGGAAGCAGCAACGGAATTCGTGGTGCTGGAGGCCGGCTCTTTCCCGGAGTTCGTGTCGCGCGTGACCAGGCGCGAAAGCAGCGCCCTGCCCAGCAGGCGAGCCTGAGCGCCGCGGCTGATGGCCGGGCGCCGCTCGAGCGTGTTGTAGCCAGTTCGCTCGATCGCATCAAGAACGGCGAGCCCTCCGCGGCTGAACATTTCAATGTCAATACGGAGCCCCGGGTCAACCGATTCCGCCAGCGGGAGGCCCGCGGCAAAAAGCTGGCGCGTCCGTGCGATCAGGTCTTTCATCAGATGAACGTACCGTTGATCGAAGCGGCGGTTCACGATCTCGTTTTCACTTAGCCCGTGCGCGGCGAGCACATCGAGGGGAATGTAAATGCGGCCCTTGTCGAGATCGCGCGAGACGTCCTGCCAGAAATTGGCGAGCTGCAGCGCCGTACAGGTGTAGTCGGACAAGCGCTGGCGCCCGGCGTCCCGATAGCCGCACAGATAGAGCACCAGACGCCCGACCGGGTCAGCGGAATACCGGCAGTAGCCGAGAACGTCCTCCCACGAGGCGTATCGCTTGACGGTTTGATCCCGGCGGAACGCGACCAATAAACCCCGAAACGGGTCTACGGGGATGTCGCACGCGCGAACCGTTTCTGCCAGCGCAACGAAAACCGGGTGCGAAGGACGGCCTTCGTAGCAGGCCGCCAGTTCCCGCTCCCACCAATCCAGGAGTTCCAGCGCGCGCGCCGCATCGGGAACTTCGTCGCCCAGGTCATCCGCCCAGCGGCAATAGGCATAAACGTTGTAGAAGTGTTGATGCAAGCGGCGCGGAAGCAGCCATGAGACGACGTTGAAATTCTCGTAGTGATGTGTCGCGAGCCAGCGGGTGTATTGCCGGGCTTGCTCTGGGGTGCAACCCGGCGGCGGAGCGGTTCGGGCAATTTCCAGTTCTGCGGGGGCTAGCATGGCAGCGCTTCTCGGCAGGCGGCGCGGTTCACGTTACGGGCGCACAGCAAACTTGATTTCGCGGCTGCGCGCCTTCATCTGCTTGAAGGCCCGCGGCAGCTCGGAAAGGGTGATTTCCCCGGTCACGAAATCTTTTGCAGACACATCGCCGCGCGCGATTGTCTCCAAAGCCTCGCGAATAAACCGGGGCGTGTGGTGGAACGTGGACTTGATCGTGACCTCTGCGTAGTGAATCGCAGCAGGACACACTTCGATTCGCGCGTCCTCGGGAAGTCCGCTGAAAAGGTTGAGCGTGCCTCCGCGGCGCACCATTTCCAGGGCCCACTGCCACGTCGTGGTGTTCCCCGCGGCTTCGATCACGCAATCGGCGCCGCGCCGTGCGTCCGTTAGTTCTCGGACGGCTCGCACGGTGTCCGGCAGCCCCGTCACGTTGAGCGCCACGTGTGCGCCCATGCGGCGGGCGGCATCCAGTTGCCCAGCCCGCTTCCCAAGCGCCAAAACGCGGGTGCCTCTGTTCGAAAGAATGCGGATGAACTTGAGCCCGATCGGGCCGCACCCGATGACCACGACCGTATCGCCCGGGCGCACGTCCACTTCATGAACGCCCCGAAGGACGCAGGCCAGCGGCTCGGCCATCGCGGCATCGAGGTCGGTCACATGGCCCGGGATTTCGAGCAGGTTTTCCCGAACGATGCGGCCGGGAATGCGCATATACTCCGCGTAGGCGCCGTTGTTGAACAACAAATCCTCGCAGAGATTCTCCTGGCCGCGGTGGCAGTAGTAACACGCGCGGCATGGCGCCGAGTTTGCCGGCAGCACGCGCAGGCCCGCCTGCCATTGACTGGACACCTTTGGCCCGACGGCGACGATTTCGCCCACCAACTCGTGCCCGAACACGGCCGGCGGCGTGATCATTCGCGCGTGGTAGCCGCGCTTCCAGACTTTCAGGTCGGTCCCGTCGGTGAGAGCGACGCGCACGCGAACGAGAACTTCGTCCGGCCCGATCGCCGGAATATCAACCTGCTCGACGCGCAGGTCTTCGCTGCCGTGGAGGACCGCTGCGGTCATCCGTCCGGCGGGGCGTTCGAGCTCAGCCTTCTGCGGGAGCGTTTCGTGCGTGACTCGCGTCATATCCGTTTCTTGTCGCTCTTCCTTACGAGTACTTGATGAGCACCTTAAGCGAATCGGCCGTGGGACGCGCGGCCAGTTCGAGCGCCTGCTGGATTTGTTCCAGCGGGAACCGGTGCGTAATCAACCCGGCAACGGGCAGCCTGCGCGAGAAAATCAATTCGGCCACTGATTGTTGGATGTCAACAGCGGCGCTATAGCTGCCCAGGATTTCTTTTTCTTCCACGCCCACAGCAGCAGCCGAAAACTCGATCTTCATCTGCGGATCGTTCTGCGCAAACAGCAAAACCCGTCCCCCCGGCCGGGCCGCAGCAAGCGCTTCGCTGACAAGGGCCGGATGCGGCACGGCAACCAGGACGGCGTCGGCTCCGCGCCCCGCTGTCCTCGCGCGAATCTCGTCCACCAGCTTACCACCACTGGGGTCAAACGAAGCGTCGGCGCCCAATTCCATACTTTTCGCGCGGCGTTCGGCGATGGGGTCGCTGCCATAGACGGCCGCGCAGGCCAGTTTGCTCAGCATCATCAGAAGAAGGCCGATGGGGCCTTGCCCGAGGACAAGAACCGCTTCACCCGCGGCGACACGCGCCTTCTCGACCGCTTTCACGCAGGTATTGACCGGCTCGATGAACGTGGCCTCTTCGAAAGTGATACCTGGAGGAACCGCGACCATACCGCGCTCCGCAATCCAGGGCATGGCCTTCACATATTCTGCAAATCCTCCGCCATTGGGCGTGAAGCCCGCCGTCAGACCGGTCTTCTTATACCCGGGGCATTGCGAAAAAAGTTTGCGCTCGCAATAGAAGCAACTCCCGCATGGGACGTGGTGAAAACTCATCACGCGGTCGCCGGGCTTCCACTTCGAGACACCCCGCCCGACGGCGACCACCGTGCCGGCGACTTCGTGTCCCAGGATTTGCGGCGCCTCGATAAAACCGTGAAAGATTTTTTTGATGTCCGTGCCGCAGATTCCGCACGCAGCGACGCGGATTAACACTTCGCCGGTGGCGACTTCAGGGACGGGAACTTGCTCCACTTCGACGCGGCCTTTGCTGCGATACACCCCCGCGCGCATCCGCCTTGGCGCTTGCGCGCCACTGGGCTGCGTCTCGAGGATAGCGCCGGCGCGGCTCATGTGGCGGCGATCTCCTGGACTTCCGGAAGAGACCACCCGTGAGTCTTGAATGAAAGCGCCTTGATATGAGCGTCCAAGAAATTCGCCAGGGCTTCCGCAGCCGCCCTGCTATTTCGACCCAGGCGAACAAGCGCCGGAAGCGCCAAAGGATGGGTGGCGATGTGTCGGATGACACCTCCCACGCTTACGCGCCCCTTCTCGTCAACGGTCATCCCGATGTCGGCCGGCATGTCTTCATCGAAGCGGTCTGAAATAACACGGATCGCAACCGCGGGCAGGCTGTGTTCCTGCGCCGCCGAAAGGACCGCGAAGCTCTCCATGTCCACGGCATCCGCGAACGGGGCGAGGCGCGCCTTTTCTTCGGCGGTCGCTACCATCCGCCCCGATGTAAGGAACATCCTTACAAGTCTCGCTCCGTCCTGGTAAGCCGAAGTCGCAAGACCGGAAGCGCACTCTAGTGTTTCTCTACTGCCAAGCATTTGTACGGCCCCCGCGACCAGAATATCGCCGGGCTTGAATTCCGGCTTGAGTGCCCCTGCGAATCCGGCGCAGATACAGATTGTGTGATGAGCTGACATAGCGGATTCGGCAGCTCGCCGGGAATTCTGAGGCCCCATGCCGGTAATCACAAAATCCACACTGGCCCGGCCGATCTGGGTTTGGTGAAGCGTCACGCCGCCGGCAGCAATTTCCCCAAACTTCCGCAGCTTTCGCCAGGGAGCGAATTCGGCATCAACGGCAAGAGTTACAAGTATTCTCATCAAGCCAAAGAATCCAGATGCCCGCCTGGAGACGGGAGCTACGCCGCTTGAGCTTGGGCGAGGGCCTTCGACCCGCGCGCCGCGACGTACCCATTCGACTCGTACCAGCGCACGGCGCGCTCGAGCGCAGCCTCGACCGAACCCGGCTGGAAGCCCAGTTCGCGCTCGGCCTTCGAGCAATCCACGAACATCCTGTGACGCGCAATCTTGACGCCTTCCACCGGAATCTGCGGCTCGCGGCCCAGCAGCCGCGAGAATGCAGTTTCGGCATAGGCGAAGCCAAGCGCCACCGTGTGCGGAATCTTCAACCGGGGCGCGGGGCGTCCGCTAATCCGTGCCAGCGCACCAAGCATTTGCTTGAGCGTCAGATTCTCGCCGCCCAGCAAGTACCGCTCACCGATTTTCCCGCGCTCGGCGGCCAGCAAATGTCCCGCAGCCGCGTCTTCGACGGCCACAAAATTCAGGCCGGTTTCGACATAACCGGGCATCTTGCCTCTCAGGAAATCCAAAACGATTTTGCCCGTGGGCGTCGGCTTCCAATCGCCAGGACCGACAGGCGTCGTCGGGCTGACGATAATCACGGGAAAACCTTCCTTCGCAGCCTCCAACGCCTCTTGTTCGGCGAGCCACTTCGAGCGCTTGTAATGCCCAATCATTTCGTCGAGCGCGCCCTGCGTGTTTTCGTTGGGGAGCGCGCCCGGCCGGTCCACTGCAATTGTCGCAACCGTGCTCGTGTAGATGAATTGCTCGACGCCGGCGCGCTGCGCGGCATCAAGAAGATTTTTCGTGCCGGTGACGTTCGATTCGTAGATGTCGCGCGGATGACGCGCCCACAGGCGGTAGTCCGCGGCAACATGATAGACGCGGCGCACGCCGTTCAAAGCACGGACCAGCGAGGCTGCGTCCCGAAGGTCGCCTTCAATCTTTTCTATAGGGAGGTCTTCGATAGCCTGCAGCCGGCTCGCGGCGCGCACCAGAACGCGCACCATTTCGCCGCGCGATACCAGTTGCCGGGCCACGTGGCTCCCGAGGAACCCCGTGGCGCCGGTGACCAGCGTGGTCATAAGACCCGCAAACGACCGTCTGAGGATACCAAGTCGGTCTGGCCGGCAGGAGGGATGGCCGCGTGCGCTTCCTTGGAGTGCTCCCCGGCGTGGCCATTGCCGTGACCGTTCAAGCCGCGATTCGCGCCATTTTGTTTGCGCGCACCGCCCATCCTGCCCCGAAGCTGCCAGGTGAGCATTTTCCAGGTGTCACCAAGTTTGGGATGCGCCCCGAGAACGGCCGAGGGCTCATAGCCGACGTGCACCATGCAATTTTCGCAGCGCGGGTCGCGGCCGCGCCCGTACTTCACCCACGGCGTGTTCGCAAGGAACTCTTTGAATGTGGCGTGGTGCGCGTCGGTCATCAGGTAGCAAGGGCCCTTCCAGCCGCGCGGGTTGTACGTGGGATTGCCCCAGGCCGTGCACATCAGCTCGCGCTCGCCGCGCAGATACTCAAAATAAATCGGCGACATCATCAGGTTGTAGTGATCGAGCAGCTCGGTGGCCTGGCGGAACTTGTCGCGAATCTCGCCGCGGGACATAAAAATATCCTTGGTTTGAACCGCAGCGTACGAATATGCCGGGGAGAGCATGTAGCCGTCCACGCCCAGCTCGTAGAGATAGGCGTAGAGTTCCGCGATTTCGTTCAGGTCCGTCTCTTTATAGATCGTCGTGTTGGAGCAAACCAGGAATCCCGCAGCCTTGGCCGCCTGGATGCCTTCGATGGCTTCCTGGAAGACGCCGTCGCGCTCCACGCACAGGTCGTGCGTGCGCTCCATGCCGTCGAGGTGCACGTTCCAGAAGAAGCTGGAGGTCGGCTTGAACTCGTGCATGCGCTTGCGGATGAACATGCCGTTGGTGCAGAGGTAGATGTGGCGCCCGCGGGCAAGGATTTCGCGGGTCAGGCGCCCGATTTCCGGGTAGATCATCGGCTCGCCGCCGCAAATAGACACCACCGGCGCGCCGCAATCCTCCATCGCCGCGAGGCACTGCTCAACGCTCAGCATTTCGTTGATGGTCGAGTGGTATTCGCGGATGCGTCCGCAGCCCGTGCAAGTTAGGTTGCAGGCGTGCAACGGCTCGAGCATCATCACCAGCGGGAACATCTTCTCGCCCCCGACTTTTTTTCCAGCGATGTATTTCGTCAAATTCGCCGTGAGCTTCAGCGGAAATCTCATGCCATCCCCTTTAACCCGCTGCGCTGGCGGAATTCAGAAGGCTGGAATTCCTTCGAATGCCATTCGCGAGCGCCCTGCACGGTATTGTGATAGCGCGCCAGTGCATACAGCGGGAAATAATTTCGATACAGATGGTATTTCAGATAGAACACGCACGGAAAGCCCGTGCCGGTGAATTCCTGTTCGTTCCACGAGCCGTTTTCTCTTTGCTGCTCGACAAGCCAGGCAGCCGCCCGGGAAATCGCGGGATCGCCGGCCTCGGCTCCCGCCAGCAGCCCAATCAGACCCCAGGCGGTTTGTGACGGCGTGCTCGGGCCCTGGCCCTTGGCGCCCGCGTCGCAATACGACTGAACGGATTCGCCGAAGCTGCCGTCGGGCTTCTGCACGGCGCGCAGCCAGGCGACGGCCCGCCGGCAATACTCCTGCGCCGTGAGCGAAACAGTTTCGAGCGCGCGCAGGACCCCGCTGGTGCCGTACACATAGTTCACGCCCCAGCGGCCATACCAGGCGCCGTCCTCCGTCTGGTCTTTCCACAGAAACTTCACGGCGCGCCGAATTGTGGGGTCCGACGCAGCCCAGCCGTACCGCCCCAGGCATTCCACCACACGCGCGGTGACGTCGGCCGTCGAGGGGTCCAGCATCGCCTTGTGGTCGGCAAAGGGAATGAACGTCAGCGCTTTCTTGTCGTTGTCGCGGTCAAACGCGCCCCAACCGCCGTCGCGATTCTGCATGCTGAGCAGCCATTGAATGCCCCGGCGCATCGCGCCTTCCATCAGCGACTTGTCGGGATAATCCACGCGCTGCAATGCCATCAAGACGAACGCCGAATCGTCCACATCCGGGTAAAAGTCGTTGCGGAACTCGAAGACCCATCCGCCCGGCTCAGCGTCTTTGTTTTTCACTTGCCAGTCGCCCGGACCAAGAACCTGCTTGCTTAAAAGCCACTGCGCTGCTTTGACCAGCACCGGATGGTTTGGAGGCAGGCCGGCCTCTTCCAGCGCAACCAGGGCGATTGCCGTGTCCCACACCGGGGAGACGCACGGGCTGACGCGGATCGTATCGCCCTCTTCAATCTCAAAGCGCGCCAATTCGTTGATTTCGCGCGCGGTCAGGGGATCGTCCGGTGAATGACCCAGCACCATCAACGCAAAGATGGAGTTCATAATTGCAGGATAGATCCCCGCCAGACCTTCCGTGCGCTCGATGTGCTGGAGCATCCACTGCCGCGCCTGGTTCAGCGCGCGCTGCCGCAGCGGCTTCCAGGGA
>DASWCG010000188.1:0-20163 GCA_036390175.1 Candidatus Acidiferrales bacterium
TGCGCGAACTCGCCTTCCAGCTCTGCCTAAATTAAAAAACCCGGCGTCGAGCGCCGGGTCAAACCGCCAGTCTCTGGCGGCTTCACGCGTTGCTCGACTGCTTTCTACCCTGTATTCGTAGCGAACCTCACTTGGGATCTGTTGACCGCTTCGCGGTCACACTGCACACTGCCGACCCGAAAGCTTGATTACGCCCCTGGCACTTCCCGATCCTATCGGGACAATCTGAGAGTATAGCAACTTTCCCTTAAACGTCAAGCCCCCTGCCAAACTTTCTTGCCCCGTTCTTTCTCAGCCCCGTCCTGCCTGTGAATAGCCGAATTGGAACCGATTTTATCTAGTCCGGCGGACAGTATTTTCCGGCGAGGAGAATCCGGGACAGCCAGTCCGCATGGGGCAGCCCCGAACGCAGCAGTTCGTTGGCTTCACTCTCCACGTCGTACTCCACCCGGCGAGTGGTGATGCTCTCTCCGTCCATCACCAGATAGGAGGCTCGCCGGTCTCCGTCATAGGATTGGCTGACGCTGCCTGTATTCGCCACGGTCATGCCCTGCAGTCGGCGTACGTACGGACGATGAATATGTCCGTAGACCACGAGGGGCGCACGAAGAGACGCATAGGTACTCTGCAATTCGTCATCGCTGGCGTTGGGCATGGGCGCCCGCCAGAGGTCGTCGGGGCTGGCATGAACCAGCGCCAAGCCGGGCTGGGAGTACAGCGAAGGAAGTCCTTCCAGCCATCGCAGGCGTTCTTCGCCGATGCTCGCGAGCGTCGGGGGAATCAGTTCTTGGATTATGGCAAGAAGCGGCCCGAGCTTCGGCTGTCGGGCGGCAAATTCAGTCACAGCTTTTGGGTGCCAAAGCATCTCATCGGTGTTCCCGCGGACCCCGGGCCACCCGGCACAGCGGACGTGATCGATGATGTCCGCCGGGTGAGTTCCACCGTAAGCCAAATCGCCGCCCTGGAGAACCAGGTCAGGTGCGACCTGCCGCAGGTCGGCGAGAACGGCCTCCAAGGCGCGCCGGTTGCCGTGAATGTCCGATACGATCGCGACTCTCATTCTGTCCGCCGCCGCCCCTGTGAATATCGCCTCTCCTGTAGCGCCGGGCTTTAGTTTACCCTGAGCCTCGAAGGGTTTACCCTGAGGTACTCGCGAAGGGCCCGGCACGGTCCGCCTTTTGCTGTCACCCCGAGCGGAGCGCAGAATCCGCGCGGCTTTAGCCGCTGAGGAAATGTTCTTGGCCGGAAAGAATCCCTCCGCGCTCTCTGTGCCCTCTGTGTTATTCCCATCATGCTTCAATCTTCCCCGAGTACAGCGCGATCGCATCCTTAAGCGAAAACGCTTCCTCCGCCATAGTTGCCTCCTACCTCTTTACCCTGAGGCATTGCCCAAGGGTTTACCCTGCTTGCCCTGAACTTCTTTCGTGAAGGGAGCCACTGCCGATCCGCGATTCCGACCCTGTCGGAAAGGGCGCGCCCAGCCGCCTGCGGACATTCTCGCGCGGCCAGAAAGGGAGCCAGCCCGCGGCGGGATCGCGGCATTCATTGCCAACCCGGGCCCTTGATTTGAACAATCCGCGCGTTAGGGGTCCCGTCGCGAGCAATCACTCCTGCCCTCAAGAACTTCGGCGCATTCCTTAGTAACAGATGTGCTAGATTACCTCCCCTGGCAGTATCGCTATGGCGAATAAATTCAACCCAGACTGGCTCACAGGCATCGGTACCGCGATTATCGCCTGCACTGGCATGTTTGCGCTCGCATATGCTCACTGGCAACTTAGCGAGGCCCACGAAGAGGCCCAAGTTCAACACCTGTTGATGTTGAACCATGAATACGAGCAAGAACCGATGGTCACTTACCGAAGAACTTGCGCAGTAAAAAGACTGGCAGGTGCTGACGGTTTTCCCGAAGAGGGAAGGATTCTGGATTTCTTCGAAACTGTCGGGGGACTTGTGGATCGTGGCTACCTCAAGGACACAGACGTTTGGGAAAACTTTGCCAATCAAATCTTCCCCCTCTACGCTGACGCTAGGGACACTATAGAGCGAGACAGGAAAACCGACCCGGCTGAGTACTCAAACCTGCTATCTCTTGTTCAACGGCTAGAATTCATCGAAGACCAACACCACGGCACTCTAGCCAAGCCATCTAAGGATGACATAAAAGAGTTCTGGAAAGACGAAACTACAACAGGCGTAGGGACACCTACGGGACGCCATAAGCATTCAACTGCAAAACCCTGAACTCGCCTCACTTTAGAGGTTCACATGCCTAAAAGCATTATCTGTGAAGTCCAAGCAACAACAGGATGGAAACAAGTCACCATCACCGACGCCCTTGCAAGAAACGAACGAAGTGGGCGTTGCCCAAAATGTCGAAAACCTGTAAGACCGCACCGTCGTGCGAAGAGCGGCAAGCAGGCGGCCCACTTTGAGCACCTCGTCCGAAACTCCAACTGTCCGCTCAGCGACCATCGTTAACGAATCTCTGGTGAGTCGATGCCTGATAAAACTGAACTCGACGTTGTCAGCCAGCAAATACCCCAAGTCTGGTACGACATCATAGGTAGGATCATACGGGGCGCGTTCCTTATAGGGGGCGCACTCGCACTCGGTGATCTGTCAATACTAATTTGTACGTTCAAAAAATACATTCTTCACGGTTCAATCATTGGACAGACGATCGGACTTTTGGTCTTAGTCGGAACCGCATTTATTGTCGGCTTCCTCCTTAGCTCGCTCTCTTCAGCTCTGGACCGCATATGGGACTACCTCTCACCCTTTAAGCTAGAAGAGTTTACTGGCGCTACCCGGGTAATCCTTAGGGCCGAATGTGGCGTGATCGAAGATTCCGATCCGTCTTTTGACAGCATACAGCAAAGTAGAGATATCCGACGAGCAAGAAACGCTTTGCTACATATCCTTTGGACATACCCAGCCGCTCTTCCAATTGCGCAACTGACCAGCAAGAGAGACGCCGAGAAGATGGCGGCCGGTTCTCTCGCCATTGCTAGCCTTACTCTAATAGTTCTTCACCGACATTCCCCCTGGGGCGTGTTGCTGTTCTTGATGGCAATCATTATCTTAAGTTTGATCGCCTACGATCACTTCCGAAAACGTTGCTTAGAAACGCCGCTAGATGTGATTGCAGACGTTCGGCGGAGATTTGACTAGGGGCCTTAATCCGAATACGGAGCCCGAACAGATGTATGTTCTTATGTCCATCAACTTCGACCCAAAGCTAACGCTCGACGGATTGATGACATTGGTTGCTGGCATCATTGCCTTTGTTGCGATTCTACTTCAGATACGGTCATCGCATCGAGAAGTGGAGAGTCAACTTCGCGCAGATAAGGAGGCGCGGACAACCGAAGATGAGGCACGGAAGCAAGCCGTGGCGAAAGCATTGCTCTTTGAGATTGTCAGCTTCTATCGGTACTACTGGAACCATCTTCGCCCCATTCTCGACCGTTTAGACACTCACAGTTGTCTGCCCCCATCCATCAGCGCACCGAGTTCAGATTTCTTTGTGGTCTACCGGGGCAACGCTGGTCAATTAGGCGCCTTCGACCACATACTTGTGGAAAAGGCTGTTCGATTCTACGGTCTCGGGGAATGGCTGCTCTCTTCCGTCCGAGCGTATATGTGGAGCCTCGATCGTGAGCTCGAACGACAGAGATTCGTAGCCACCGAGTCTGCGCCTCGAATAATGCTCAAACAGATTCAAGACCTGATGTATGAAACCGATTCAGCCGCCGTGGAAGCGATGAAGAAGTTATGCGAGACCACTGGGATTTCGTTTGACTCGCTGAAGTTCTCCACCTAATCTCCGAAAGACCTTGACCCTAGGTGTATAATAATGAAAAGAGGTGCTTCCCTATGGAGTTTGCTATCGGAGATAAGATTCAACGGCCAGGGCCGCTCGGCACATGGCATGTGGGAATTTACCTTGGACGAGACTATCTCGGATGCGAGGGCGTCATTCACAACGACAAGGGCGGATACATGAAGGAGGATCTCCTTTCTGCCTTCGCAGCCGGGTTCCAAGTTTCGGTTGCCCAGCGCGCGGCCCGTACTTGGTGGGAGCAACAGCGGATCGTCGCAAGGGCTCGGTCGCTTCTTGGTCAGAAGTTTGACCTGATCAACTTCAACTGCGAGCATTTCGCCAATTACGCGGAGACAGGTGTTGCCCACAGTCCCCAGTTGCGGTTTGCGGTCGGAGCCGCTACTCTCTTTGCGTTGATTATAGTGGTGTTCTCGCGCGGGAAAGCATAAGAGCGCTGTCATGACCGTGCTGGGTGGGGCGGGTAGCCGAGCTTAGAAGACCCAGACGAATCTGACCGCCCATCTTCCACCAACCAACACGCACCCCCAACCTCCAGAAATCCCTTGACCCTCCCTATTCTTCTATGGTATAATTAGTGTTTAAGAAATGCTGAAAGAAGACTGAGGATCGGCTACTGAGGATCGCACCCCGTTTCAAAACCTCCCCAGACACCGCTTCACGCTGAGACATCCCCAGAGGTCGAAGCGCCCCAGCACAGCAAGAAAATGACTAAGCTCTTTAGATTCACACTCTTATCGAAAAACGCGTCTGCAAACCCTTTAGAATCACACTCTTGCAAAAACAAAGGACTTAAAGTGCCCTGTTTTCACACTCTTACAAAAAAAGGGGTGGGGGAGGGGGTCCGTCCGGGGGACGCTGTCATCCCGAGTGAGCCCGCGATTCTGGCGGGCGACGAGGGATCGCAATGTTCAGAGGCTCACGAACCGCAATCTGCGAATCACGGGTCACTGGTCACGGAGCACGGGTCACGTTGCCTAACTCCTTTAGATTCTGCACTTACGTCAAAACGCGCATCTAAGTCCTTTACATGCAACACTTACGAAAAACATACCCAGGGGGAGGGGTGGGGGCTGCCGAGTTTCGAATTTCGCGTTTCGAGTTTCGACTTTTGGGCCATGCCGAGAGGCCAACCGAAATGACACTGCAAGCATTTATTGACGTGGAGGGCGCGCGGATTCATTACCGCGTGGACGGCGTCAGCGGCGTTCCGAAGAAAGGGGAGAATTCCGCCCCTGTGCTGGTCTTCTCCAACTCCCTCGGCACCGACCTCGCCATGTGGGACCCGCAGGTCGCCGCGCTCGGCTCGCGCTTCCGCATCGTGCGCTACGACAATCGCGGCCACGGCGCATCCACTGCCACGGGCGGCGAATACACTATCGAGTTGCTCGCCAACGACGCTCTTGCCGTGCTCGATCATCTCGGACTCGAGCGCGTCGGGTTCTGCGGAATTTCCATGGGCGGAGCAGTCGGCATGTGGCTTGCTCTCCACGTGCCCAAGCGCGTGCGCAAGCTGGCGCTGTGTTGCACGGCCGCGCAGCTTGGCACCGCCGACGTTTGGAACGCGCGCATAGACACGGTTCGCAAGAACGGTATGCAGGCGGTCGCCGAAGCAGTCCTGCAACGTTGGTTCACCCTGGCGTTTCACCAGCGCGAGCCGGCCACCGTGGACCGCGTCCGCAAGATGCTCCTCGCGGTTTCGCCCGAAGGCTATGCCGGATGCTGCGCGGCGATTCGCGATGTGGATTTCCGCGACACGATTTCTCGCGTGCATGCGCCCACTCTGGTTATCTCCGGCGCGAAAGACGCCGCGATCCCGCCGGCCTACGCACACTTCCTGGCCGAGCGCATTGGCGGTGCCAAATTTGTGGAGCTCGACGCCGCGCATCTCGCCAACATCGAAGCCGCGCCGCGGTTCACCGAAGAAATCTCGCGCTTCTTCGCCTCTTAGGGGCAACCCGAATTGGCGCGCGCGAGTCTCACGAGGAGGAACGATGATGAAGAAAGTGAAAGGGCGTTTAGCACAGAGCGCGCGGCCATTCTTGACATCGAATTTCCGAGCGGCTAGTATAATTCGTTTATCGAGGCGGCAAAATGCGCCTCTATGGGACCCTGTTATGGACAAGAAGAGACTCGAATACTACAAAAAGAAACTCCTCGCTCGCCGCGAAGAGCTGATGAAGATTATCGCCCGCACGGAAGAGGAAGGGCGCGCCGCCGACGACGATCCCACTGTGGATCTGGCCGACAAAGCGGCCAACTCCTACACGAAGGAGTTCTTGTTCGGCAAGACCGACACCGACCGCGCCATTCTGCAGCAGGTCAACCAGGCGCTCCGCCGCATCGAGGAAGACGACTACGGCCTCTGCGCCAACTGCCAGGATGAGCTTCAGCAGAAGCGCCTCGAAGCCGTGCCGTGGACCAGCCACTGCATCGCCTGCCAGGAGAAGCACGAGCAAGGACTCCTGTAAGCGCCGCGAAGTGAAAGCTCCAACAACGCGACGGACCTCTCTCGGGTCGGACATATTCCAGCGCAGCAGGGAGCTCAGAAATGGCGAAGAGCGGTGATGTCTCCAGGCATGCAACTGGCGGTGGCATTTGGACGCTCCCCATTCTGGGACGCGATGGCATGCTCCTGGTTCTCACGTGGGCTGCGGGCAGCGTTGACGCCATCAGCTACTTGGGACTGGGCCATGTCTTTACCGCGATGATGACCGGCAACACCGTGCTGCTCGGTCTGGCCATCGGACAGGGCCAAGTGTTGGCGGCCTTGCGCTCCGTGATAGCCCTGGCGGGGTTTTGCCTGGGCGCCGCGGTCGGGGCATTCATTGTCGAACGGGAAGAGAAGCGGGAAGACTGGCCTCCAGTTGTCACAGTTGCGCTGGCTCTGGAAGCAGTCACGCTTGCTCTTTTCACCATCGCCTGGTTCCTTACCGATACACCGCGCAGTGCCGGCGTGCTTCACGTTTTGATTTTGCTCTCCGGCCTGGCGATGGGCATCCAAGCGGTCGCCGTGCGGCATCTGGGTGTCCCCGGAATCGCCACCACCTACATCACCGGTACCCTGACGAGCCTGATGGTTGACCTCACCGGCTACCTGCGCCGAACCGTCGTGCCATCGTTTGCCGCAGGATCGCTCGGCAAGACTGTTCCGGGTGCGTCCGCTGCTCTTCGCTGGGAGCATCGCGTAGGACTTCTGGCGGCCGTGTTCCTGGCCTACGGCCTCGGAGCGTTGGCCAGCACCATTCTGCAGGCGCGGTCGTCCTCCTTGACGGCCCTCTTGCCGCTTGTCGCCGTGGCGCTCGTGGTAGTCAACGCATCGTCGCTGCACTGGCGCCGGCAACATCGCTCGTCGCACTGATGCCCGGATTTGCAGCACCCCTAAAGGAAGCGGCGCTGCCTGGACTTTATTTCTGTGTTAGTTTTACTTGTGAATATTTCCGCTAGAGAGTAGCCTTTCCGCAACGTGGGTTCCCTCTCGAATTCCCGGCCGCCGGGTTTTCTTCGGCAGGCGCGCGACGCCATCGTCTCGATCCTGTTTCCCGCGCCTTGCCGGCTCTGCGAAGGCCTGCTCGACACCGCCAGCCGCGTGCCGATCTGCGAGACGTGTCTCGCGTCGCTGGCCCCGCGGAAAGGCCCGCAGCAAGGCCCGATGTGCGCGGTCTGCGGACGTGTGCTGTTCTCGGCGCAGGTTGCCGGCGCGGCGGTCGTGCTTTGCCGCTTGTGCCTGCGCCAAACCTATGGATTTGACCGCGCACGAAGCTACGCCGCATATGATGGCGCGATGGTTCGCGCCATCACGCTGCTGAAGTATGAGCCGATTGCGCCGCTGGGCGCGTGGTTCGCCGCGCGGCTCGCGGATATGCTCCGCGCGGACTCCAAGGAGCTTTCCCTGGACGTCGTTGTACCCGTTCCGCTGCATCCCGCCCGGCAACGCCAGCGCGGCTACAACCAGGCGGAACTAATCGCCCGGCCGTTAGCGCGGCAGCTCGGGCTCCCCTTTCGGTCGGAGTTGCTGGTCCGCACGAAGCCCCGCCCCGACAAGCTGAAGCTCAGCTTGCACGAACGCTGGGAGACCGTACGTGGCGCTTTCGCCCCTCGCCCAGGCAGCCGGGTTGACAACCTCAGGGTCTTACTGGTAGATGATGTAATGACGACTGGTGCGACACTGGATGCCTGCGCCCGGGCGTTGCGAGGAGCAGGCGCCTCCCAGGTTTTCGGGGTTACCGCTGCCAGGGTTTCGCAGAGCCGGCAGGCAGCGCCGGAACCCGTCATCCAGCGCGCGAAAGGGCACCGGGCCACAAGCGCCCGGCCAGATAAGGGCTCCGGGCCATAGGTGCCCGGCCAGAAAAAAGGACCGCGATGAGCTCGAATCATTACAGCATGGCCAAGAGCGGACCCTACGCGGGCTCCGAGGCTGCTGCGGGCTCACGCACTGGGAGTTCCACAGTTTCCTCCGGCACTTCGCCGGACGGTGTCAGTAGACCCCGTACACAAACCGGACACAGCCGCCCCAGCGTGATGCAGGAGCCTGTGCTGGTTCTCAATGCCACGTTTGAGCCCATTAACGTCACCGCGGTTCGCCGCGCCATGGTGCTGATGCTCAAGGGCGTGGCCCAAGTGGAGGAGCACAATCACGCAGAAGTCCATTCCCCCTCGAGGGCGCTGAAGGTGCCTTCGGTGATTCGTCTGCTGGCCTACCGGCACATCCCGCAGCAGAGCCGCGCGCTTTCGCGGAAGAACATTCTGCTGCGCGACCGCAACACCTGCCAGTTCTGCGGGCGGGGATTGCCGAGCTCCGAGCTGACTTTGGATCACGTCATGCCCCGCTCCAGAGGCGGGCGATCTTCCTGGGAAAATCTGGTGGCCTGCTGCTATCAGTGCAACAACCACAAGGGCGACCGCACTCCGGAAGAGGCCGGGCTGAAATTGCAGCGGCGCCCGCGCCCCTTCACGCTGCACACTTCGCGGCAATTGATGCGCCTCATCGGTCACCGGGACGAAAAGTGGCGTAAGTACTTGTTTTATTAAGCCGATAGCCTCGCAACTGCATTTTTATTTTTTTTAGCAACCTATCAAGAAGTCGCCGCGTCTAATTTAACAAAACCACTTCGAGGACACACCCCGGGAAGCAGCGTTGGCTCTGCCAAGGCTGCTTCTCTTCTTTTAGCGGCAATTATTTTCAGGTTCCGCACAATGCGACGCGACGCCGCGGCAAACAAACCGCGGCGGCGCGCGTGGAGGGTTGCAGGGTTGTTTGCGCCGTTCAGCTTTGGCCCGCAGCTTTGGTTGCCACGGCAGCCATGCGGCGCTGCATTTCTTCCGGAGTCACATCCTCCTTGTGCGTGGCGATGCCCCAATCGTGGCCAAACGGGTCTATGATCCTTCCATAGCGATCTCCCCAGAACTGGTCCGCCAAAGGCATCTTGACGCGAGCCCCGGTTTCGACCGCGCGGTTGAAAATCTTGTCCGCGTCTTCCACGTACAGGAACAGGGAGCAGTAGCGGTTTCCGGACGAGTCGGGAGCAACCGCTCCCATTTGCGGGAACTCGTCATTCACAAAGATGACGGAGTCGCCGATCCTCAATTCGGCGTGCATAATCATTCCGCCGGGGCCCGGCATGCGCATGATTTCGACGGCGCCGAAAACTTTTTTGTAGAAGTCGATGGCGCGTGCGGCGTCGCGGCAAACCAAGCCTGGCGTGATAGAGTGAAACCCCTCGGGAATCGGTTTAACTGGATTCGACATGGTTGATCTCCTATGTGTGTTTTGAAGCTGAGTCTTTGCTGCCCGGGGCAGCCTCCTGATTGTGACCTGAAGCGTGCGTGAGATTGTGCGTTCCTGCGGCGGCAAAGTCAACCGTTGAGCGTCCCGGGCTCCGCTAGCGGAGCGTCTACTGCCGGAAGATCACGCGCAAGCCGCTGCGCCAGTTTTCCGCCAGACCCACTCGGGTGATTGCAATGTCGCGGGCGAGGAATTTCCGGAGAACGTCGGTGGCCGGATGGAATCGCAGTCCCGGGGCGACCAGGTAAAGCAGCGGCGGATTGGCCTGCAACGCAACGCCCGGAAAATAACCGTAGCGGTGGAAATCGTCCTGCTGTTGATGCCAGCGAACGCGCAGCCAATAATCGGCGGCCTGCAATAATCCCTGGGGGTCTTCATTGGCCTTCAGTTCAATAACCGCCAAACGGCGATCGCGGGTGACGCCGAGGAGGTCGAGCACGCCGCGGTCGCCGGCGGAAAGCGCCGGCACCTGCGTGTAGAGATGGCGCGGATCGAGCCGCGCATCCACGCGCGTGACGTCTTCCTGCACCAGAGTCTCCAGCCAGCGTTCGGGCTGCGCGCGATAGAGCGGGTGGTGGAGGTCGCTCGCCAGCGAATTGCGGTACACCTGCAGCTTGTGAACGAGCGCTTGTAAAGCAGGCCGATTCTCGGGAGTGAGCTGCTCGAAGTGGTCTGCCAAGCCAAACGACACGCGGCCGTCCTCCCAGCGGGCAAATTCGATGCCGCGAAACCGCAGGGCCACGTCGCGCGTGCCGGGGACGACGCCGGCGGCGATGCTTTCCGGCGCGAGGGCGCACAGCGGAGCCAAATCGGCGCGCGCGCGGTCCAGCAGCGACTCAAGCTCGCGGCGGGGCACAAGCCAGGTTTGCAGGTTGCCGGTATCGCTCGCGGGGATTCGTTCGACGGATCCGCTCGGGCAATCGGCTTCGAAAACTTCGATTCGAGTGGAGGGTTCGAGCGCGCCAAGCCGGTGCAGCGTGACGCGGCTGGCCCCTTTCGGCAAAAAGAGACGCAGACCAGAAACAGTTTGTTTGCGGGCGTGGCCGCGCACGCGGTCGAGCCACAACAGTCCGGCGACGAGAAGGTTTTCCTGGGTCTCCGCGGACTCCGCCGAAGACACTCCTACGACGGCGCAGGACTGGAGGCCGCTGCGGAGAACGCCGCGCGCGTAACAACTCGAGAGGGAATGTTCGAGGTCCTGGGCGATGCTGAGCGATTCGAGGTCTTCATCCGGAAAATGCCCGGCGAGAAGTTCGCGGAATCTGCCGAGGAATTCTTCTCGCGAGACTTGCCGCTCCGGGCGCTCCAGGTCCGCGCGAAGGAATTCGAGGCGCCCCGGCTTGCTCTGCCCGAAGCGCTGCACCTCGAGTTCGATCCGTTCCGGCGTGTTTTCCGCGACGCGCAGGACGCGCCGCACCAGATTCCCTTTGTCCGACCAGATGTGCACCAGCACACGGTCTTTCTGCGCGCGCACCTCCCATTGACCGTCCGCCAGGGTGGCAAACCAGCGGCCGTCTTCGCGGACTTCAACGGTTCCCGCGGCGGCCAGTGCGCGCAGAACTTGCTCCAACTCAGGCGAAGGTTCCACGGCGGGAATTATAAAGTAGAGACGGTCCTGCGCCCCAACTTCCTTGCGCGAAGCGGGGACTTACCGGAAGAGAAGTCCGGTGATGCGGAGAGCCGGGTCCGCCTGGTTCCAGTCTGCGGCGATATGCTCATAGGTGATTTGAATGTCGCGGCTTTCTCCGGGGGCCAGAGGCAGAGCGTGGCTGCCGAGCACGCGCACGGTGTCGCGCAGGACGACCTGGTTGAAGACGTCTTTGAATTCCAACTGCACCTGGATTTCGCGGACGGGGCGGTCGCCGTTATTAGTGACGTTGCCGAACAGAATGGTGACTTCCTGGTCCAGAAAATTGGCCGCGCGCACGCGTTTGAATCCCGTGAAATGAATCCGCGGGGCGTAGGCTTGCTCGGCGGCAGCCATGGGAAGAGGCGGCGGCGCGGAAGAGCCTGCGCTGCGGCTATGCTGCGTATACAGGTACACGCCGGCGAAAAGCAGCGCCACAATCGCCGCAGCGATGAGGAACGCGGCGGAGAATCCGGATTTTTGCTCTTCGGGCATCCGGGAAACTCAAGCGAAGGCCTGCATCGGGACCCTGCGGCTGCTGATTTAGCGGCCGAGCGAGAGCCGTTGCACCAATGGCTCCGGCAGGCCTGCCTGCCTCATCCTCTGCTGTACGGCCGGAATATTGTAGGGCACGCGCCAGAACTCCACGACGCCGTGTTCCAGATCGGCGATGGCAAATGCGGCGCGCGGATCACTGTCGCGCGGCTGGCCAACCGATCCGGGATTGAGCAGGTATTTCTTCGCGGGCTCCAGGCGCAGCGCGGCAAAACCGGCGCCGGGCTGGGCGCGAAGATTCAGGACCTCGAGTTCCGTGTCGCGGGAAGAAAAACCGCCCTGCAAGTGCGTGTGCCCGAAAAAGGTCACCGCCGCGGGCGACTCGAACAATCCTTCGAGCGCTTGCCCCGGCGCAAAGACGTATTCGTCCTCATCGTGGTAGGCGCCGTGAACCAGCACTACGCCATCGGTTTGCAGCGGGCCCCGGGGAAGTTTCTGGAGGAATTCGAAGTTCTCTTCGCGCAACTGTTCGCGCGTCCAGTCCGATGCCGCCCGCGCCACGGGATTGAAATCATCCGTGCTCACCAGACCTGTGGCGGCTTTGTCGTGGTTGCCGCGGATGACGAGGATGTTCAGCGCCCGGAGCCGGTCGGTGACTTCGTTGGGGTCTGGGCCGTAGCCGACGACGTCACCCAAACAGACGGCGCGGTCCCAGCGTCCCTCCACGGCCCGGAAAGCAGCGTCAAGAGCTTCGGCATTGGCATGAATATCGCTCAGAATCAACAGCCGCATTCCCGGAGTTCTCCGAAGACAGCGACCGATTATAGATGAAGCAGCGCGGAGTTGCACGAAAGCCGGTCTCGCAACGGCATGCGGACCGCGTTCGCCGTTTGCCTTTGCCGGGGAGATGGCTACTAACGGAATGTCCGCGAGGATCGTCTAAGAAAATGTGACGGGACTGCGGCGCCTCGAAAGCGGCGGAAATGTCGGTTGGCGGAAGCAAATCCGTGCGATTGCCGATCTATTCAGGCGCGCGTGATCACTGATTCCTGTTTCCGTGAAACATTTGCTTCGGCAGCAGCGTCTATAGCAGGTGGGGCAGAATTTAACGCTGGAAACGAATCGGGGGCTCTTGGGGGAGTAAAAAGTAGCCCCGCGGTGGCAGCCGCGGGGCCAGACACGCGATCCCTCACCGGCTGTGCGCTCAGGAAGTGATGTGTGTCTGGGGGCGAATCTACTCGCACCCACCGCGCGTGTCAATCCCTTCGCATCCAGCGAATCGGTACGGTTGTCCTGAAATGTCGAAAGGAGAATTGACACCTATGCGAAGCAAGTCGCTGTTGCAGATCGTTGCGCTGCTGGCCGTTGCCGGGCTGGCAGTTCCGCTGTTTGCAAAACCCATCAGCAAATCCATAAGCATCACGAGAGCCGCGAAGATCGGCAAGACAGACCTGTCCGCCGGTGAATACCGCTTGCTCATTGACGGAAACAAAGTGACGGTACAGAAGGGCAACAAGGCCGTCGCAGAATCCGAAGGCCGTTGGGAGGAGCGGCAAGAAAAGGCCAATGCCGATTCCATCCTGGTCGGCTCGGACGGCACGGTCCGGGAAGTGCGCTTTGCCGGCAACAACCGTGTTCTGGTGCTGAGTAACTAAGCGAGGATTCAACAGCGGCGCTTGCCGGACAGTGAACGAGGCCGTGACGCCCGCAGCCGCGGCCTCTCTTGATTCTTTTCCGCGCGATCGCGCCCTTCCCGGGCGGCGATTTTCGCCGTGTTGCCACTCAGCGGATCAGCATGCAATCGCCATAGCTGTAGAAACGGTAGTTCTGCTCGATGGCGTGACGATACGCGCGCAGGACGCGCTCCTGCCCCGCGAATGCCGCCACCATGGCCAACAGGCTCGATTTCGGTAAGTGGAAATTCGTCAGCAGGGCATCCACCACGCGAAAACGATAGCCGGGATAAATGAAGATCTCCGCCTCGGCCTTTCCTGGGGCAACGACAGTTTCCGACGCCGGACCGCGAGACGAGGCGCGCCGGGCTGCACTCTTTGCAGCCGCGTCTTCCAGAGCGCGCACGACCGTCGTCCCGACGGCCAAAACAGTTCTGCCCTTTCGGCGCGCGGCTTCGATGGCGGCCGCAGCCGGTTCCGGGATCTCGTAACTCTCCGCGTGCATTCTGTGCTGCTCGATCTCTTCGCAGCGGATGGGCTGAAAAGTGCCTAAGCCGACCTGCAGCGTGACTTCATGGATTTCGAGACCGTTTGCCCGGAGGCGGTCGAGAATTTCCCTGGTGAAATGCAGCCCGGCGGTCGGAGCGGCGACAGCGCCCGGCTGCTTTGCGAAAACAGTCTGGTAGCGCTCGCGGTCGGAGAACTCATCGAGGCGATCAATGTAAGGCGGCAGCGGCACGTGGCCCAGGCGCTCGAGCGTGGAGTAGAAGTCCTCCCGGGAATGAAAGCGGAGCGTACGCTGTCCGAATTCTCCGCGGCCGATGACTTCGGCCTCCAGTTCGCCCTCGCCAAACACCACGCGTTCGCCCGTGGGCAATTTCCGTCCCGGATGAACCAGCGCTTCCCAAATGTCAGGCTGCAATTGACGAGTCAGCAGGACCTCGACTGGAGAGCTCAGGAATTCGCGTTGCATGCGCGGCTTCTTGGCGGGCGGCTGTGCGCGAATCCCCGCGCGGCGTCCCAGCAGACGAGCCGGGATGACTCGCGCGGCATTTACGACTATCACTTCGTCGCCGCGGAGCAGGTCCGGCAAATCGCGGAATTGGCGGTCTTGCCAGGCGCCTGTTGCGCGGTCTAGAAGCAGCATGCGCGAGGCGTCGCGCTCGGGAAGCGCGCGCTGCGCAATCAGCTCGGGGGGAAGATCGTAGTCGAACGCGGACAATTTCATAACGCCGGGGAGTTTATCAGCTTCTTTCCAGGCCTCGCGATTTTGCAGCCGCCGCACAAGCCTCTGGCTGCCAAATGCTCCTGCAAGAGTCACTTAGCGCGGTGTAGATTGCGAGATTGGCAAAGGCGAAAATTGCGCGTAACTTACTGATTTCAAGAAAGATGCTATATGGTAGAAGTGGCCCAAGAAAACACTTGACAGCAGTACGCTCATATTATATTATTCGCTAGCAATCACCAATGGAGGTGAATGAAAATGAGAAGCTTGACTCGCTGGGAACCCTTCCGGGGCGTTTCCACATTGCAAGACCAAATCAACCGCGTATTCGAAGGTCTCACCACCGGCGCCGGGAACGATTCGGCACTGTCCACCTGGTCGCCGGCCGTAGATATCTACGAGACCGAGCACGAACTGGTGGTCAAGGCCGACCTGCCCGATGTGGATGAGAAGGACCTCGACGTCCGCGTCGAGAACAACATCCTGAGCATTCACGGGGAGCGCAAATTCGAGAAGAAAGTGAACGAAGACAACTATCTCCGGGTGGAGCGCGCCTATGGCTCGTTCAGCCGGAGCTTCTCGCTGGCGAACACCGTGAACACCGACGCGATCAAGGCCGAGTATCGCAACGGTGTGCTGACCCTCACGATTCCAAAGCGTGAGGAAGCCAAGCCGAAGCAGATCAAGGTGAACGTCAACACTATGGCTGCGGCGGCCTCGGCGAAGTAAGAGTCCTATAGAATGGGAGGGGCTGGGATCTCACCGGCCCCTCTACTTCATAGGGGAGACAACGAACGATGGTGCGATTCGACAAACTGACCGTAAAAGCGCAGGAAGCCCTGCAAGAGGCGCAGGAAATCGCCGGGCGGCACGAGCAGCAGCAGATTGAGCCCGTGCACCTGCTCGGCGCGCTGGTGGAACAGCGTGACGGCGTTGTGCCGCCGCTGCTGGCGCGTCTCGGGGTGCGTCCCGAGGCGCTGTCCCGCGACATAGAAGCGGCACTGGGTCGCTTGCCCAAGGTCAGCGGGTTCTCCCAACAGCAGCTCGGCCAAGCCCTCAATGAAGCGATTCAACGCGCTTTTGACGAAGCCAAAAACTTCAAGGACGAGTATGTTTCGACCGAGCACGTGTTCCTGGCGCTGGCCGGGCTGGAGCGTGATCCCGCAGGCGAAATCCTGAAACGGCATGGCGCCAGCTACGACGCCATCCTGCAAGCGCTGACGTCGGTGCGCGGAACGCAGCGGGTGACCTCGCAGAATCCCGAAGCCACCTATCGGGCGCTCGAACAGTATGCGCGCGACCTGACGGAGCTGGCGCGGCGCGGCAAGCTGGACCCGGTCATTGGCCGGGACGACGAGATCCGCCGCGTGATGCAGATCCTGGCGCGGCGCACGAAGAACAACCCGGTGCTTATCGGGGAACCTGGCGTAGGCAAGACGGCCGTGGTGGAAGGCTTGGCGCAGCGCATCGTCGCCGGGGACGTGCCGGAAGTGCTGAAGCCGAAGCGCATTGTCGCGCTGGATCTGGCGGCGCTGGTTGCCGGAGCGAAATACCGCGGCGAGTTCGAAGACCGTCTGAAGGCCGTGCTGAAGGAGATCACGGAGGCCGAGGGACAGATCATTCTCTTTATCGACGAGCTGCACACGCTGGTGGGCGCAGGCGCCGCCGAGGGCGCCATGGACGCTTCCAACATGCTGAAGCCCGCGCTGGCGCGCGGCGAGCTGCGCGCCATCGGGGCGACCACGCTCGGCGAATACAAGAAACACATCGAAAAAGATCCGGCGCTCGAGCGGCGCTTCCAGCCGGTGCTGATCAGCGAGCCATCGGTGGAAGACACCATCGCGATTCTGCGCGGCTTGAAAGACCGCTACGAGCTGCACCACGGCGTGCGCATCCAAGACGCCGCCATCCTGGCCGCGGCCACTCTTTCACACCGCTATATCTCCGACCGTTTTCTCCCCGACAAAGCCATCGACCTGATTGATGAGGCCGCCGCGAGTTTGCGGATGCAGATTGATTCCCTGCCGCTCGAGATTGACGCCATCGAGCGGCGCATCCTGCAGCTCGCGATCGAGCGCCAGGCGCTGCTGAAAGAGACCGACGCGCATTCGGCCGAGCGCCGCCAGGAAATCGAGCAGGAACTGGCAAAACTCCGCGAAGAGTCCAGCGCGCAGAAAACCCGCTGGCAGGCCGAGAAAGAAGCCATCGGAAAGATCCGCAAGCTCAAGGAGAACATCGAGCAGCTCCGGGCCGAGGAGCAGCGCTACGAGCGCGCGGGCGACCTTTCACGCGTCGCCGAAATTCGCTACGGCAAAATTGCCGCCGCCGAGCGCGAATTGCACGCGGCCGAACAGCATATGGCGGAAGTGCAGAAGCACGGCCGGATGCTGAAGGAGGAAGTGGACGAAGAGGACATCGCCAAGATCGTGAGCAAGTGGACAGGCATCCCGGTCGGCCGGCTGCTGGAAGGCGAAGCGCAGAAACTGGTGCACATGGAGGAGCGGCTCAGGCAACGCGTCGTCGGGCAGGACGATGCGCTGGCGCGCGTGGCCAATGCCGTTCGCCGGAGCCGTACGGGGCTCTCCGATGCCCGGCGGCCGCTGGGTTCATTCATTTTTCTGGGGCCCACCGGCGTGGGAAAAACAGAGCTGGCGCGCGCGCTGGCCGAATTTTTGTTCGACGACGAAAAGCTGATGATCCGCATCGACATGTCCGAGTACATGGAGAAGCACTCGGTATCGCGGCTAATCGGCGCGCCCCCGGGGTACGTGGGTTACGAGGAAGGCGGACAACTGACCGAGCAGGTGCGCCGGCACCCCTATTCCGTGGTGCTGTTCGACGAGATCGAGAAGGCGCATCCGGACGTGTTCAACGTGCTTCTGCAAATCCTCGAAGACGGGCGGCTCACCGACGGCAAGGGGCGCACCGTGGGCTTCCGCAACACCGTCCTGGTGATGACCAGCAACGTGGGCTCGTCGGCCATCTTCGAGCTTGCCGGACGCGAGCCGGAGCGCGCGCGCAAAGAAGCGATGGACGCGCTGCGCGCGGCATTCCGGCCGGAATTCCTCAACCGCATTGACGAGATCGTGATCTTCAATCCGCTGGGGACGGCCCAGCTCGAGAAAATTGTGGACCTGTTGCTGGCCGGCGTGCAGAAGATGCTGGCCGAGCGGAACCTCACCATCGAGCTGACTCCGGCGGCGCGGGAACTGCTGCTGCGCGAAGGGTCCGATCCCGCCTACGGCGCGCGGCCGCTGCGGCGCACGATTCAGCGCCTGGTGCAGGACCCGCTGGCGATGCGCATTCTCGACGGGAGAATTCTGCCCGGCGACCACATCGTTGTGGACCGCGACGGCCGGTCGGAGCAAATGCGCTTCGAGCGCGCGGCAGCTCCGGAGAAAGAGCAGGCGGCGAAGAAGGCCGGGGCCCCTGCGGGGCGGCGGAAGTAATTTTTCGCGACCGCTCCGCGCGTGTCGAGGCGGCTAACTTGACGCGGGCGGAGGCGGCTTCTACACTGAATTTTCGGGGGGATGGGCCTCGGGGAAAGTTTGAGGAACGAACATGAAGATCTTTCGAACCGGGTTTCTTTTGATCGCGCTTTCGATGCTGCTGGTCTTGATTGGCGGCCGCTATGGGGGCCCCAACGGAATGACCCTAGCGCTTGTCTTTGCCGTGCTGATGAACGGCTTCGCCTATTTCTTCTCGGACAAGATCGCGCTGATGTCGAACGGCGCGCAGCCGGTAACCCGAGAGCAGATGCCGCGGCTGTATGCCGTGATGGAGCGGTTGGCGGGGAAAGCCAACTTGCCCATGCCCAAGCTGTACGTCATTCCTCAAGCTGCCCCGAACGCTTTCGCGACAGGGCGAAACCCCAGCCATGCCTCGGTGGCCGTCACGCAAGGCCTTATGCAATTAATGGACGATGAAGAGCTTGAAGGCGTGATCGCGCACGAACTCTCTCACGTGCGGAATTACGATATTCTGACGAGCTCCATTGCCGCCACGGTCGCCGGCGCAATCACCTGGATCGCCCGCATGGGATTCTGGTTCGGGGGCTCGCGGGATGACGAGCGAGGCGGGGGCATTTCTGGGTTGCTCATGCTGATCGCCGCGCCGATTGCCGCGATGCTGATTCAGCTCGGCATTTCGCGCCAGCGCGAGTATGCCGCCGACGAAACCGGCGCGCGAATGGTCGGGCATCCCTACGGACTTATACGCGCTCTCGAAAAACTTGGCGCCTATAATAAACGCATTCCCATGGACGTCTCCCCAGCGACCTCAGCGCTGTTCATTGTGAAGCCGCTTTCGGCTGGAGGGGTCTTCTCGGGCCTCTTCAGCACGCATCCGCCTCTGGAAGAGCGGATCGCAGCCCTCCGCAGCATGGCGACGAGCAGATAATCAGGGTCCCCCACCGAGCCTGGACCAACAACCGCTGCCGCGCTCGTAGACGGCATGTAAACTTTGCATTTAATTCTGCTACAGGCATACCCCGTCGGAATCGCTTCGGGCTCCTAACCTATTGATTATAAATAAAATACAGGAACATCCAGTTTTCGGAAAAAGTTGGCTTAGCAAGTGCTCTCTGTCTGTGCAAGTTTGTAGGCGGGGGTTGATTGACTGAGGGACGGAGATATGAGCTGTAGAGACGCTATCCATTTGATTTGCTGGTACTTAGAAGGGAAGCTGACGGCATCGGTTGCACGCGAGGTTGAGAATCACCTGAGCCAATGCAAGGATTGTCGCGTCGTTCTGAACGCCGCAACGACGACTCTGGATTCTTACTTCAATAGCGTGGCAGTGCCCGCAGGGCATCCAGATTCTCGCGTTGCGTAGGGCATTACTGCTGTGCAGGCTTCTAAGTCGTTGTATCGGAAGTAGTTAGGCTTGGTGTCTCTGCTTTCCCGGTGGTTTTTTCTCCCTCCACGCTTTAAAGCTTCCGCCTGACTAAAGCCTTCGGCAGCAGGAACTTAATAACGACCGAGAGCGAGTAAATTTTTCAATGCGTGGTACTTTTCTGTGCAGGCAAGTAGCTCTCGAAATATACCCCTATTCCCCTCACTTTCAACACATTGCAGGCAGGGGGGCACCCAGCAATCTTTGGCTGAAGGCGTGCACCTAACCCCCATCGCAGGGGCCTCACCCTAAAGGAGATGTAACATGAGCGAAGGTCTAGAACATGGCTTTACCCCTCAGGGGGGCGCGCCGCGTTGGCTGACAATTGCGGTGATCGTCCTTGCCGGGGTTTCCCTGGTTTCCATCGGATTGGCCTGGAGCGCATCGAGCCGGGCCAGCAGTGCACAAACAGCCGCAAGCACGACGATCAAGCAGAACCTGGATACACTGAATCAGCGGCTGGCGAAGGCCGACGAAGCCAACGCCCAGATCCAGAGCCAACTGAACGCGGTCACCAAGCAACTGAACATCAACGAGGATCACTTGGCCGCCGCGCGCAAGCAGGGCAAACAGGTCAATCCTGAGTACGTGAAGAAACTCGGCGACCTGGAGTCGTCGGTG
>DASWCG010000189.1:0-1501 GCA_036390175.1 Candidatus Acidiferrales bacterium
ATCTTCAGGGGGCTCAGCAATCGGCTCAGCACGCCCCAAGTTTTCATGCTGGGCGCTGTCGTGTATATGATTCTCACTACGCTTAGCTGGATTGTAGCCACGATCTGGAGAGCCCGTGAAGCGCATACTTCTCATCCAAACCACCGGGCGAGCTGAACACCGATGAAAATCTGCCGTTACCTGATGCGCGGCACTTCCTCTTCGGACGCTGCTTCGCCGCGCTATGGACTGATCGAAGGAGAAAATGTCATCGAGATCTCCAGCCCGCCCTGGGCCGAATGGTCGCGCGGCTCGCGTTCTTCGCGCCTCGCCGACGTGCGGCTGCTCGCTCCGGTCGAGCCTTCGAAAATCGTCTGCATCGGCCGCAATTACGCTGCCCACGCCGCGGAGATGGGCAACGAAGTCCCGAAAGAGCCGCTGATGTTTCTCAAACCGCCCTCTTCCATTGTTGGTCCGGAAGAAGCAATCGTCTTGACAAAATATTCGCAACGCGTGGAACACGAGGGAGAACTCGCCCTGGTCATTGGCCGGCGCTGCTCTCACCTCAGCGATGCCGAAGATGCGCTTTCCTTCGTGATGGGTTACACCTGCCTCAACGATGTCACCGCGCGCGACCTTCAGAAAAGTGACGTTCAATTCACGCGCAGCAAGGGTTTCGATACTTTCTGCGCCGTCGGACCGCACATCGAAACAGCTCTTGATCCATCCAATGTGCTGGTTGAGACGCGCGTAAACGGCGCGCGCCGCCAGTCTGGCGTCACCTCGCTGATGACCTATCCGCCCCCGTTTCTGGTCCGCTGGATTTCCCGCATGATGACGCTGATGCCCGGCGACGTCATCGCTACAGGCACGCCCGCTGGCGTCGGACCACTTGTTGCCGGCGACACAGTGGAGGTCAGCGTCGCCGGTGTTGGCGTGTTGCGCAATCCGGTGCAGGCCCCGCAAGCGTAGTTTCGCGAACGCCTCACGGTTTCGGTAGAATACCCATGAGTGGGGCATCGGCGGATGCAGGAAGTCCTCCCGCCACACTGTGCAGGCAAATTTGCGCGTGCCTTGCGCAATCCCGCCCATTCGAGATTATGGAGTCTGTTCGTTGAAAGACTTGCTTGCCGATTGAAAACTAGCGCTCGCCATGGGTGGAGCGGCAATCGCCGCGCTGGCCATGATCGCTTATGCTTTCTTTCGTCCCGCTGAGGATCCCGAAGAAGCGGAACGCAAGCGCCGCCTTCACTTGAATCAAATCGGCCGCATTGCCGAAGGTCAGATTGTGGACCTCGTCGAGCGACCACCCGAATCAAAGGAAGCGCGCAAGGGTTTGTTTGGATCCAGCTCGCGCCCGCTTAAAGATATGCGGCCACGTCATTTCGTCTCCTACAGCTACTTGATTTCCGGCGTTACCTATCACACGGCGCAGGACATCACCGGCCTCGAAAGCCAGGTTCGCCTGGAGCGTCTTGTCGCCGGCCAGCCCGCGAGCATCAAGTACGACGCCGCGAATCCC
>DASWCG010000190.1:0-2783 GCA_036390175.1 Candidatus Acidiferrales bacterium
CACCGCGGACATCATTGCAAAATTTGCGCGTGGGATCGCGGACGACTTTCTGACGACTCTGTACCTGGCGTCGACGGCGCCCGTGGTAGTGGCGCCGGCGATGAACGTGAACATGTGGAACCACGCGGCCACGCAAGAAAACGTCGAGATGCTGCGCGCGCGCGGTGTGAAGATTGTCCATCCGGATGAAGGCTATCTGGCCTGCGGCATGATCGGCGCGGGACGGCTGGCGGGACAGGAAGATATTGTCGCCGCCGTGTGTGAGGTGCTGAAAACGCAGCGGGATTTGGACGGAGCGACGGTCCTGATTACCGCCGGCCCGACTTGCGAAGACCTCGATCCGGTTCGCTATATCACGAATCGCTCATCCGGGAAGATGGGTTACGCCGTAGCGGAAGCAGCAGCGTTGCGCGGTGCGAAGGTCATTCTTGTAAGCGGTCCCGTGAATTTGGAAGTTCCCGCTGGCGTGGAACGCATTGATGTGCGCACGGCGAAAGAAATGCACCAAGCCGTCGTGGAGCGGATTGCAAATAGTTCCATCGCGATTCTTGCGGCTGCCGTGGCGGATTACCGACCGGTGGAACAGCACGCGGAAAAAATCAAGAAAGGCCACGCGCCGCTGACGATTTCTTTCGAGCCAACCACGGACATTCTGGCCGAAGTGGCGAGAAACAAGGGCCAGAAAATCGTGGTAGGCTTTGCGGCAGAGACCGACCACGTCGCGGAAAACGCGCGAAAGAAGCTTTCTGCGAAGAACGCCGACCTGATCGTTGCCAACGACGTTACAGCCGAAGGCGCGGGATTCGATCACGATACAAATATTGTGACGCTCTTCTCCCGCGATGGACGCGACCTCGCGCTTCCCAAAATGAGCAAGAGCGAAGTGGCGCAGCGGATTTTGGACGAAGTGGTACGCCTGCGAAGCGTATTGCACGGAACGGTTGCATCGAAGCGCTCCGGCGTTTGATCCTGCCATGGCCGAGCGTGTTCCCGAAACTCTCCACAAAAAACTATCCGACCGGCTGGGTTTCTACGAGGATCTGGGAATCCGATTGTTCTACCGGGACCGCAGAGCCGCCGCTGCACCGCATAGCGAACGCCGGTTGGAACCGCCTTCGACTGCCCACTTCGCAGTTCCAAACATGCAAAAGGAAGAGACCTTGCCGAAGCCCGCAGGAAAACCCGTATTGCAAAAGACCGCGCCGGTTATGCCGCCGGTGAGTCCGAAGATGGCATCGCTGCCGGTGGTTTCGGGGCCGTCACTTTTCGAATCCATGGACAAGATTGCGGACGACACGCTGCTCAAGGTTCGCGAGGATCTTGGCGAATGCACCCGCTGCAGGCTACACAGCACGCGGCACAAAATTGTTTTCGGAGACGGAAATCCCAAGGCTGAACTGGTTTTCGTGGGCGAAGGCCCGGGGGCCGATGAAGACGTGCAAGGATTGCCTTTCGTCGGGCGCGCGGGAAAACTGCTGACGCAGATGATCGAAGCGATGGGACTACAGCGAAAAGACGTGTACATCTGCAACGTGGTGAAGTGCCGTCCACCAGGAAATCGCCAGCCGGAAGAAGACGAAGTCAGCACCTGCTCGCCATTTCTTTTGCGCCAGATCGACGCCATCGCGCCAAAGGTAATTGTCTGCCTCGGCGCCGTCGCCGCAAAAACATTGCTACAGACGAATCGGGGAATTTCCCAGTTTCGCGGAGAGTGGCTGGACTTTCGCGGAAGAAAATTGCTGGCGACGTACCATCCCGCCTATTTGCTGCGCAATCCGCCTGCGAAGAGCGAAGTCTGGAAAGACCTCCAAAAAGTCATGGCCGTGCTGGGCCTCGAAGTGAAGAAAGGCAAGTCCGCCTAATTCATCATGGGAATTCTGCTGGGCTTGCTGACGGCGCTGACCTGGGGCGGCGCGGATTTCATCGCACGTTTTTCCACGCATCGCATCGGCGCTCTTCGTTCGATGTTGTACATGCAACTGACAGGTTTTCTTCTGCTTTCTTTTCTTCTTCCGGCTCTCGGCGGTTGGGGGCATCTCGCGGATGGTTCGGGATGGCAACCGTGGGCCTGGGGATTCCTGGCGGGCTGCCTCAATGCCATGGCAGGACTGGCACTGTATCGCGCGTTTGAGATTGGAAAAATGGCCGTGGTGGCCCCGCTCTCGGCCAGTTATCCGGCGTTGACTCTGCTGCTCTCCTGGATGACCGGCGAGCGGCTGAGCGCCGTGCGAATCGCTGGAATCATTTGCACCCTGGTGGGTGTCGTGGTTGTTGCCGGCGGCGAAAAAACACCGGACGAGAACGATGCCGAGGCCGTGCAAAGAAGCGGCCGAGGAATCGGGTGGGCCATTTTCGCTGCTATTGGTTTTGCGCTGTTGTTTTGGCTGCTCGGCATTCGCATCATCGCGCGAGTCGGCGCGGTGCAAACCGTGTGGATGATCCGTCTGACCAGTACCGTGCTCACTGCCGCGGTGATCCTCATTTCCAAGCAGTCCATGCGTCTTCCCCGAGGTGAGGTGCGCTGGATGGCGCTGAGCATGGGCGTTTTCGATACCAGCGCCTTCGTGTTGAGCAATCGCGGAATGCAAATGGAGCAAATCGCGGTGATCAGCGTACTTGGTTCGCTGTATGGCGCGGTCACTGTCGGGCTTGCGGCCATTTTTCTCAAGGAACACGTGTCGCGCTGGCAGTGGATGGGGATCGTCACCATTTTCGCGGGAATTTTTCTCATTAGCCGGTAGAGTTCTTGTTGCATCCTGCGTCCTTCATTTCCGCTTTTTCCG
>DASWCG010000191.1:0-7793 GCA_036390175.1 Candidatus Acidiferrales bacterium
AGGAATTGAAAAAGCAGATGATTGAAATGTGCCGGAATCAAGGGCGCCCGTACGGCTACTACGTGGAAACGCTGGGGCCCGGCATGTCGCCACGCCTGCTGTACCGTGTCTGGGAAAAGGACGGCCATGAAGAACTGGTGCGCGGAGCGGTGTTCAACGAGCTCGATGTCCGCACTCTCCGCAACAACCTGACGGCTGCGGGAAATGACCCGCTAGTGAGCAACCGTCCGGGAGGCCTTCCCTCCTCCGTCATCAGCCCCTCGATCTTATTTGATGAGCTTGAGGTGAAGCGCGCGGACACCAGCAAGGATAAGTTGCCGGAGTATCCACCGCCACCGCTGACGAATCCGCGATAGCCCCACAAGCCGGGGGCGCAGACTCACGCAGAATCAATGGGGGAGCTGCAGCAGTCCTGTCAGCCTTGCAATAGTTTCCATGGGGAACATTGCTGCGCTTGCCGGCGCGTGGTAGTCTGGCGCGGAGAGAGATTTCAATGACGATTCGCGAACGGCTGGAATGGCTGATGCGGATGTCGCTGCTGATTTTCATCCTGGCTTCGGCGGCATTTTTGAGCGCGATAACGGCGATGCGCTTTGCCATCCACAGCCGCGAAGTGACCATGCCGAACCTGATCGGCAAAAACGTGGCCGAGGCGAACCGTGAGCTAATCGCGCGCGGCCTGGTGCTGCGGGTGGCCGACCGCATCTACAGCGACATCCCTCTGAACGCAGTGGTGCGCCAAAGCCCTCCGCCGGGAATGCAAATGAAGGTATCGCAGCAGGCGCACGTCGTGTTGAGCCTGGGGAAACATCAACTGACGATCCCCGGCCTGGAAGGCAATTCGCTGCGGGCGTCGCGGATCGAGCTGCTGCGCCAGGGACTGCAGATCGGAGAGGTTTCCGAGCCTCATTTGCCGGATGTTCCCGTGGAGATTGTGGCGATGCAGAGCCCACGTCCCGGGGAGGGCGCCACAAGCCCGCGCGTGGACCTGCTGGTTTCGGCCGGGCCGAGAGAGACAGCGTACGTCATGCCCAATTTGGTCGGTCTGAGCGACGTGGAAGCACAGCGGCGGCTGGATTCAGCGAATTTGCACCGCAAGATCACCTATCAGTCGGCACCCCAGTGGCCGCACGCCACGGTTATCGCCCAGATTCCCGCGCCCGGCACGCGCTTCCTCGCATCAGCCACCGCCGAGCTGACCGTCGCCAACTGAGGGGTTCCCCGGCAGTTGTGGGCCAATTGTGTCCAATCCTGCGCCGCGTATGTGCTAGAATTCCGGAGGATCATGAATTTCCGCACTGTCGAAATAGCTCCCTCCATTCTGGCCGCAGATTTCGCCTCCCTGGGCGACGCGATTCGTTCAGTTGAACAGGGGGGAGCGCGGATGCTGCACGTGGACGTCATGGACGGCCACTTCGTGCCGAACATTTCCATCGGCGTGCCGGTGGTGGCGTCGCTGCGCAAGGCAACCCGGCTCACCCTGGACGTGCATCTCATGATTGAGAATCCCGAACGATACGTGGAAGCATTTGCCGAGGCCGGCGCCGACATGATTTCCGTGCACCAGGAAGCCACCGCGCACTTAGACCGCGTGCTGCACTGGATTCGCGAGTTGGGGCGGGAGGCTGGCGCGGTCATCAATCCGGCGACTCCGGCTGCGGCGCTGAGCGAAGTTCTGGACAAGGTGGATTACGTGCTGGTGATGTCGGTAAACCCGGGCTTTGGGGGCCAATCGTTTATCCCCGGGGCGGTGACCAAGATCCAGCAGCTTAAGGACTTGCGTGCGCGCTATAATCACGGGTTCCGCATTGAAGTGGATGGCGGCATTGGACCATCCAACACCGCACAAGTGGTTCGCGCCGGCGCGGAAATTCTGGTTGCAGGGACCTCGGTGTTCCACACACCCGACCCTTGCGCGGCGGTGAAGAGCCTCTACCAGATCGCCGACGGGGCCTTCGCGCAAAGGGTTTAGACACTCGCGCGGGGACCGGCAAAGAATAGCGCTGCATGGGAGATTCCAGTGGGTACGACCAACAGGTGTAGCCGTAGTTTGAATTACCTGGTGCTGCCTCTCGCGGCTTGCCTGGCGCTGGCGGGCTGCTTCCCCTTCGGTCACAAGAAGAAGCCGGTTGAAGTCGGGACGCAAGCGGAGCCCGACAAGGTGCTCTACGAACGGGCGCTGGAGGACATCAAGCACGGGCGGCACACCGTCGGCCGGCTCACCTTGCAAACCCTGATCAACACCTACCCGGACAGCGATTACCTGGCAAAGGCAAAACTGGCGATTGCGGACTCCTACTACAAGGAAGGCGGGACGGCCGGGCTGGCCCAAGCCATCCAGGAATACAAAGACTTCAAGACGTTCTTCCCTTTCCTGCCCGAAGCGGCATACGCCCAGATGCAGGTGGGCATGGCGCATTACCGGCGCATGGAGAAACCGGACCGCGACCGAAGCGAAGCCAAAGCCGCCGAAGATGAATTCCAAACGTTTCTCCTGGAGTTCCCGAAGGACAAGCTGGCTCCCGATGCCGAACAGCGTTTGCGTGAAATCCAGGAAGTGCTTGCCGAGGGCGACTACCGCATCGGCCGTTATTACTACATCAAAGGCTCGAAGCGCGCGGCGTACGGGCGGCTCTCCGAACTGGCCAACCGCTACCCGCTGTACAGCAAAGCCGATCAGGTGAACTGGATGCTCGGGAATATTTGGGAAGGCACCGAGCAAAAGAACCTTGCTGTGGCCTATTACGCCAGGATTGTGCGCGAATATCCGCTGTCGCCGCTGGCTTCGAATGCGAAGAGCAAACTGACGAAGTTGGGCGCGCCGATTCCTCAGCCGGACCCTGTGGCAGTGGCGCGGATGAAGAGAGAACGCGAGATCGAACGGGGCCGCCCCGGAATGTTCCATAAGGCAACCGGACTTTTGCGGTCGACCCCTGAAGTGAGGATGGCGGCACGGTCCGGTTCGCCGAATATGACGCCGTCCGGCGAAGCGTCGCCCGGGACGGAGACACTCACTCCGGGCGGGACAACGGCACTGGGGAGTACCGGCGCAGTCGGCAATTCCGCAATCGTGCAAACGGTGCCGACGGGCGGCTCTGGACCTGCGGCGGGAACCGGGACTGGAGCTGGCACTGGGAGCAACTCGGGAACTGGAGCCCCCCCGGCCGAAGCGGCGACGACGACACCGGCGGCTGACTCCGGCACGGGGTCTTCAACGACCAAGACCGGCGCGGCGGAGAATCAACCGGCGGCTGCTGCCGCGAGTTCCGCAAATGCGCCGAACACCGGAGATGCAACAAAGCCTGCAAGTGGTCCTGCGGATGCAAGTGCTGCGAAGACCCCCTGCGACGACAAGGGAAAGAAGGACGGCTGCAAAGAATCCACCAGCAAGAAAAAGAAGAAGCTGCGCAAAATCATTCCCTGGTAACAGAATTCAGTACCTCAGTTTCCTAAGCGCATTCTTGTATCCTGCAAACCACGGTTTCAAAAGGACACATGCGTTTATAGTTCGTGTTGACTGCCCCCCAGTAGGATGCTACGTATATCAATGGGGTAAGTTTTTCCGCAAACGGTCATGGGTAGACCGGAGGTTGGGGCGTGTCCAGGATTCTCGTTGCTGACGACAACAGCAATATTCAAAAAATGGTGGGGATAGCCCTGAAGGATCAGGGCATCGAAGTCGTTGCTGTGGGCAACGGTGAAGCTGCTGTCCGGCGGATTCCGGATGTGCATCCCGACCTGGTTCTGGCCGACGTGTTCATGCCGGTAAAAAACGGGTATGAAGTTTGCGAATTTGTAAAGAAAGACCAGCGGTTTTCGCACATCCCCGTCATTCTTTTGGTGGGGGCCTTCGATCCTCTGGATGAGCACGAAGCGCAAAGGGTCGGCGCAGACGGGGTGTTGAAGAAACCGTTCGTTCCTCCCGAGCCGCTCATCAGCATGGTGAAATCGGCGCTGTCGCGTTCCGGCGGTGGATCCGGCCGGCCGCGTCCGATTCCCATGCCTAAGCGACCCGCGGCTCCGCCCGCTGGCGCCGGTATTCCCAACGTAGAGGCGGCACCGGCTGGACCCACGCAAGATGAACTGGGGATCCCACCTCGGCCCGAATCCGTATCCTTCAACGAAGGCGAAACTCCTCCTCTGGCATTTGGCAACTTGCTGGAAACCAATGCCACAAGTACTACGCCCGCCGAGGCGCAGCCCTCAGCGGAAGAATACGTCGCTCCCGCGCAGCGCCCCGCGTTGGTGGATGCCAGGAAATGGAGCAACAAGCCCGCCGCCAAAGAGGAGAGCGAAGAAGAAGAGGAACCCAAGGGGCCCTGGCGAAGAGACGAATCGGGCGAGGAAAGTATTGCCGCTGCCGATTCGCTGGGGAGCGTGAAAGACTGGCGCGACTTTGAGGAGCCGGCGAAGCCTGCGCCGGCACATGCCGATGTGGAACCGGTGGAAGAAGAATCCAAAGCATCCACAAGCGGTTCCCGTGCCCACGAGCCTGCACCGAAGATTTCAGAAGGCCGCCCTGCGGGCGGCAATTCCAATGCGACGGAAGCCGAATCGTTTTTAACATCTCACACCGAACACACCGCGCAGGAAGAGACTCACGAGCCAGTTGCCGCTGAGGAGAACGCGGAGGCCCCGCAAAATCTGCCGGAGCAGTCGAAGGCTTACGAGAGTGTCTTTACATCGGAATCCTACCCGGGCCTCTTTGTAGAAGAGAAACCGCCGACGAGGCTCAGTCTTGAAGATGACTCGGCGGATGCTGCCAGCGCGTTTGCGGAGATTTCGACGGATACCAAAGAAAAAGATCACGCCCCCGCCGCTTCCGGGGCTGCGACGCCGGCCTCGAACCTTTGGGAAGAACAGGTTCGACAGGCGGCTAAGTCGGTTGCGGCCAGTTGGCCCAGTGAACATTCTGACGAGGAATTCGATGCGCCTCCAGCAGAGCATGCGAAGCCCTTCCAGGCGGAAAAGCAGACCTTGGAGGAATGGGAAGTAGAAGACACTCCGGCAGGCGAAGTTCACACACCGCAGAAAGTTTCCCCCGAACCTCCGGCTCGCGCGGCTGCGCCGGGAGCATTCCCGCAGACCCATGAGCCACCCCCTGCCGCGGTCGACATCGAGGCGGTCGTCGCGAAAGTCCTCGAGCGGTTGGACCCGAGTATCTTCCAGTCGGTGACGCAGCAATTGCTCAAGCCCGTGGTTGAGGCCATCGTCCGCAGCGAACTCGAAAAGAAAAGGTAGCCTCTCTTCCCTCCCGCCGAAGACCGTATCCGGACGCGCATTGACGGTTTCCACGCGCGGCCCGTATAGTGATGTATTCAGCCGTTGCCGGCCGTGCACTCTGTCCGCCGACGACCTGCTCGAATCCAGAGGGTCACAGAAGAATGTCACGCGATATTCCAAAGGCGTATGAACCGCAGCAAATCGAGCCGCGCTGGGCGCGCGCCTGGGTCGAGCAGCAGTTGTTTCGTGCCGAGGCAAAAGCGCCCGGGCCGGTGTTTTCGATGGTGATTCCGCCGCCGAACGTGACCGGGTCTCTGCACATCGGGCACATGCTGGAGCACACCGAAATTGACATCCTGACGCGGTGGCACCGCATGCGCGGCTACAACACACTCTATCTGCCAGGAACCGACCACGCAGGAATTTCGACGCAGCGCGTGGTGGTCCGCATGCTTGCCGCACAAGGAATTGACTACCACAAACTGGGCCGAGAGGAGTTCGAGAAGCGCGTGTGGAAGTGGAAGCAGGAGTACGGCGGAACCATCACCGAACAGATGCGGCAGATCGGGGAAAGCTGTGATTGGTCGCGCGAGCGGTTCACGCTTTCGCCGGAATTGTCGCGCGTGGTGATGGAAGTCTTTGTGCGGCTGTACGAAGACGGACTCATCTACCGCGGACATTATATTGTGAATTGGTGCCCGCAGTGCCAGACCACTATCAGCGACCTCGAAACGATTCACGAGGAGCGCCGGGGAAATCTCTGGTTCGTGCGCTATCCCGTCGTTGGCACGCCGGAGTATGTCGTCGTGGCCACAACGCGGCCGGAGACAATGCTGGGGGACACCGGAGTCGCCGTCCATCCCGAAGACCAGCGATACAAGCGGTTGATCGGCAAACGAGTTGCTTTGCCCCTGATGAATCGAGAAATACCCGTTGTGGCGGACACGTTCGTGGACCGCGAGTTTGGAACCGGAGCGGTGAAGGTGACGCCGGCGCATGACGCGAACGATTTCGAACTGGGTAAACGGCACGACCTTCCTGAAATTGACGTGATGACCGGCGACGGGCACATGAGCGCCGCCGCCGGAAAGTACGCCGGCCTGGAGCGATTCGAGGCACGCAAACGAATCGTTGAAGACCTCAAGGCGCAGGGGCTGCTCGAAAAAGTGACCGAGCACACGCATGCCATCGGCGTCTGCGAGCGCTGCAAGACGATCATCGAGCCGCGCGCCTCAACGCAATGGTTCTGCAAGATGAAGCCCCTGGCGGAGCCGGCCATTGCGGTGGTTGAGCAGGGGGACATTCGCATCACGCCCGAGAACTGGCGCGAGGTGTACTTCAACTGGATGCGCAACATCCGGGATTGGGCGATCTCGCGGCAACTCTGGTGGGGACACCGCATTCCGGCGTGGCATTGCCAGGACTGCAAGGAGATTGTCGTCGCGCGCGAGGCGCCGGCGAAGTGCGCAAAGTGCGGCTCCCGCAAGCTGGAGCAGGACCCCGACGTGCTCGACACGTGGTTCAGCTCGGCGCTGTGGCCTTTCTCGACGCTCGGCTGGCCGCAACAGACCGAAGATTTGCGCACCTACTACCCGACCACGCTGCTGATTACCGGATACGAGATCCTGTTTTTCTGGGTCGCGCGCATGATCATGATGGGGCTGAAATTCACGGGAAAAGTTCCCTTCCGCACGGTCTATATCCATCCCATCGTGCGAGCCGCGGACCGGCAGAAGATGTCCAAGTCCAAAGGCACGGGCATTGACCCGCTGGACATCAACCGCAAGTACGGAACCGACGCGATGCGTTTCACGCTGATGATGATGGCGGCGCCCGGAAAGGACCTGATCTGGAGCGAAGACAAGATCGAAAGCTCGCGGAACTTTGCCAACAAAATCTGGAACGCGGCGCGGTTTCTGTTTGTGAACCTCGACAAATTCGAGGCTGGCGGGGCAACGCTCGAACAGCTTGCATCGCCGGAGGTTCGCGCCGCGGCGCCCTTCCGCGTCCGCGGAGAGTTGCCGCTGGTGGAGCGCTGGATCTTCTCGCGCGCCGCGCGAACCGCCGCGCAAATGAATGACGCGCTCACGGAATACCGCTTCCATGAGGCTGCGCACGTGGTCTACCACTTTGTGTGGGGAGACTTTTGCGACTGGTACATCGAGTGGCAGAAACCCCTGCTGACTTCATCGGATCGCGAGGCGGCCACGGCAGCGTGGCGAAACATCTTCTCGGTTTTTGAGGCTGCCCTGCGGCTGCTCCATCCGTTTATGCCATTCCTCACCGAAGAGCTGTGGCACCGCCTGCCGCAAGCCTCGACGGCAAAATCCATCGCGCTCGCAGAATACCCCGCGCCAAAGCCGGAATGGATTGACGAAGAGGCCGAGCGGCAGTTCGCGCTACTTCAGGAAACCATCACCGCAGCGCGCGAAATTCGCGCCACGCTGAAAATAGATCCAAAGCGTAAGGTGGCTGCTGATTTTTCCGCGGGTGACACGCATGTCGGCCGGCTTGTCGAAGAGCATTCCGGAAGCATCCTGCGACTGGCCTTGTTGTCGGAGATCCGGCTT
>DASWCG010000192.1:0-16192 GCA_036390175.1 Candidatus Acidiferrales bacterium
CGGCGATCCTATTCCCAAGGCCGTCTCGGCGACGAGGAATCGCGGGAGCAAGGAATCGCTCTTCCGCGCTGCTACAGAGGAAAGACGATGTTCCAGAAGCCGGGCATGGGCTTTTCGAATTCGAGAGGAAGCATGGCGCCCTCGCGGGTTACCTGAGGGTGGCGCGTGACGCGGCAGCCGACGCGCCGGCGAGTCTGGTCGTTTTCGAGAACGAGGGGAGTGCCCGCAGGCAGAGGTTCGCGAAACAGAACCATGGCGCCGTGATCGTTGACGGCGATGGTGATGGAAGAGGCGGATTCGCGGCCGGGGATGTGCAACGTTACAGGAATGCGGATCATGACGCGCTGGCTGCGGCGCTTCTCCTCACCGGCGACGGTTTGACTGGCGGGTGCCGGAGAAGCCTTGGGTGGCCTCAAAGCTCCAGACCCCAGAAATCCATTTCCGGGCCGATGAGCTCGATGCCGAATTCCCGGCCGTCGTGCAACTGACTGCCCTTCCAAGCGACCACAGCATCATTGGCCTTGCGGGTGGCCAGGTTGGTGAGCTGAACCTTTTGTTCGAAGGCGAGGTCGTGCGATAGCACGACGAGGCAGCCGTATGGGTTTACCATGCGGGTGTGGACTTCGACATGTTGTTTGTCGCCGCCCTCGGGAGTCCAATCGAGAGCGACCGCAACGCGCGAGTTCAGGCGCACGCCGCGGCGGCGCTCCCGCCATTTGTCGGCGTGAGCAACGTCCTTGTGAATCCCCATTCCGCGCCCCCTTCCGCATTTACAATGCTAGAGAGGCACGGCCGGAGCGTCAATAGTACGCGGACGTAAATGACATGCGGGGCGCCGGAAAAGAGCGGCTGAGGAAACGCGAATGAAGCGCTTGATCGTCAACGCGGATGATTTTGGCTGGACCGAAGGGGTGAACCGCGGAATCGTGGAGGCCTATCGGAACGGAATTGTCACCAGCACGACATTGCTGGCCAACGGCGCGGCGTTCGATGGCGCAGCGCAGTTGGCGCGGCAGGAGAGGCGGCTGGGGGTCGGCGTACACCTGAATTTGAGCGACGGGGCGCCGCTGCTCCCGCGTTGGGAAGTGCCCAGCCTGATGAATGAACAAGGGCAGTTTTCCGGCGGGCCGATGAAGCTTGTGGCCAGAATGTTGGCGGGGAGGCTACGACCCGCGGAGGTGGAAGCGGAGTGGGATGCGCAGATCGGCAAAGTGGAAAAGGCGGGGATTCAGCCGACGCACTTGGACGGGCACAAGCACGTCCATATGCTGCCGGCGCTCTTCCTTATCGCTCTGCGAGTGGCGAGGCGGCACGCGATTCCTGCGGTGCGGGTGTCCATCGAGCATTTCCTCGGCTGGAACGGCACGCTGCGGCGAAACCGGCGGAGTACACTGGCGATCCTGACGCAGCACGCCCGGGCGCGCGCGCTGAACTGGATGGCCACGGACGCCCGCACAGAAGTAGAGCGCGCGGACCTGACGTGCCCCGAATTCTTTTGCGGCCTTACGCAAACCGGCTTCCTCGATGCGAACGAACTGGAGACAATTTTGTGGAACTTGCCCGTAGGAACTAGCGAATTGATGTGCCACCCGGGATACCGCGACGCGGGCCTGGCGGCATCGAGCACGCGCCTGCAGATGCACCGGGAACGCGAATTGGAGGGGCTGAAGGATGCGCGGCTGAGGAAAGTGATCGCCGCGGCCGGCATTGAATTGATACACTACGGAAGAATTATCGAACGCGAATGAACAACAGCGAACCCATCGCCTGCTCGATCGTCGTGCCGTTTTTCAACGAGCAGGAAAACATCCCGCCGCTTTATCTCAAGCTCACCGAGGTAATGGACACCGTCGGGGAACCCTATGAGCTGATCTTTGTGGACGATGGAAGCCGCGACAACACCTTTCGCGTGCTGCAGGAAATCTTCGAGCACGACCCGCGGGTGCACGTGGTGCGGCTGCGGCGAAATTTCGGGCAGACCGCGGCGCTGAAAGCAGGGCTCGATTTCGCCCACGGGGAGGTGATTGTCACGATGGACGGCGACCTCCAGCACGACCCCGGAGAGATCCCGCAATTCCTGGAAAAGATCGCGGAAGGCTACGACATTGCAAGCGGATGGCGCGTGGAGCGCTCGGATCACTGGCTCACGCGCAGACTCCCCAGCCGCGTGGCGAACTGGATGATGGCCAAGCTTTCCGGAGTCCCGCTGCACGATTTCGGCACCACCTTCAAGGCCTACCGCCGGGAAATCGCGTCGGAGATTCATCTCTACGGCGAACTGCACAGGTTCATTCCGGCGCTGGCCAGCTCGTTCGGGGCAAAAATCGGCGAAGTGCCGATCACCAATCCGAGCCGGCAGACCGGAAAATCGAATTACGGAATCGGCCGGACCATTCGCGTTCTGCTGGATTTGATCAGCGTGAAGTTTCTGCTGGACTACTCGACGCGGCCGCTGCAGTTTTTCGGGTTGTTCGGGCTGCTGGGAACCGTCGCCGGAGGAGTCCTCATGCTGGTGCTGGCGTTCCGGAAGATTTTCCTGAACGATCCCATTATGGGCGCGCATGCCCCGCTGTTTTTGCTGGGCATGGCCCTGCTGGTCGGCGGGATTCAGTTCTTTACCATGGGCCTGCTCGGAGAGATGCTGGCGCGGACGTATTATGAATCGCAGGACAAGCCCATTTACTCAGTGCGCGAAGTCAAAAGCCGAAGAAAGGAAATGAGCGACGCGGCCGACCCGCCCAGGTCCACAGGCTCCGCCGAATCGTAAGTACTCCCCCTACTGTGATCACCAGATCGTTCGGATTCCGGCATCTTGGAGCCGCCGGTCTCGGGTGACGAGCGGAACACCGAGCTGGAGGGCGGTTGCGGCAATGATGCGATCGGGCAGGTCGGGGACAACGTTCCGAGGTATTCTGTACACGGCCTGTGCCACTGCCTCATCAACCGGGGTAACCAATAAGCCAGAAACGGGATCCTTCAGGCCGCTTTCCAGGCGCTGAATGGCCTCGAAGGGAACCCGGCCTCGCTCTATGAGGTAGATCGCCTCTACAATCGAAATCGCGGAAACAAACACAGGCCGGCCTTTGTCCACACTGCTACGGATGAAACTCAGGGCATCCTCAGAGAGTCTTTTCCGTGCGAAGACGTACCAGATCGCGGCATGCGTGTCGAGCACGGCCGACATCAAGAGATGTCTCTCGGAAAGTTACCCCACATCCCGCGACGGGCTTCCGCAATATCCTTCTCAGTGATATCCACATTCAGATCTTCGAGAAGCCCTTCGAGACTACGCAGCTTTTTCGGAGCCCCATTCTTCTCCTTGAGAAAGTCAACAAAATCGAGAACTTCCTTCTGCTGCTCTGGAGGCAATCTGCGGAGTCTTTCGAGGACCTGTTGTTCGATGGTCATGGCCAGCCTCTCGGGGCGATTTAATGCATTATACGCCTAGTGGGGGCGATCGAAGGCCATTTTGCAGTCAGGCCGTCCCGATCCTCGCGCAGTTGATGGTCCGTGCTAGTCCGCCGATTGAGCGGCGGGAGCGGGGTGGCCACGGAAAACGCGGTTGACCCAGCCCTGGAACGATTCCATGTAAATGTAGAAGACCGGGGTCAGGTAGAGCGTAACAATTTGCGAGAGCAGCAGTCCTCCGACTACGGCGTATCCCAGCGGACGGCGCGCGGAGGCTCCCGCGCCAAATCCCAGCGCGATCGGCAGCGTGCCCATCAGCGCGGCCATGGTGGTCATCATGATGGGACGGAAGCGCACCAGACAGCCACGATAAATGGCTTCGGCGGCGGAAAGATGTCCGGCGCGCTGCGCTTCGATGGCGAAGTCAATCATCATGATGGCGTTTTTCTTCACGATGCCCACCAGCAGAATGACTCCCACGAAGGCATAGAGGTTTAGCTCGGCGCGGAACAGCTTCAGGGTGAGCAGAGCGCCGAACCCTGCTGACGGCAGGCCGGACAGAATCGTAATGGGGTGAATGAAGCTCTCATACAAAACACCGAGGATGATGTAAATCACCAGGATGGCCATCAGCAGCAGGATTCCCAGGCCGGCGAGGGATGATTCAAAAGCCTGAGCCGCGCCCTGGAAGCTGGTGCTGATGGTGCCCGGCAGATTGTTCCGAGCGAGTGTCTGAATAGCGGTCACCGCATCGCCCAGTGAGGTTCCGGGCTTCAAGTTAAACGAAAGCGTCACTGCCGGAAGCTGGCCGAGATGATTTACCGTCAGCGGGCCGTAGGAAGGATTCAGTCGCGCTACGGCATCCAGAGGCACAAGCTGGCCCTCGGAGGAGCGGATGTACAACAGCGAGAGCGCAGCCGGATCGCGCTGGTATTGCGGCTGCAGTTCCATGATGACGCGGTATTCGTTGTTGGGCGCGTAGATGGTGGAGATCTGCCGGGCGCCGTAGGAGGTGTACAGCGCGTCTTCCACCTGCTGCGCAGAAACTCCCAGCGTGGAGGCCTTATCACGGTCAATTACCACGTTGACTTGCGGGTTCTTGATCTGCAAATCGCTGTTGACGTCCTGCAGGCCGGGGAGTTGCCGCAATTTCTGCTCGAAGGCCGTCGCTGAGCGGTACAGCTCCTCCGTGTCCGGACTCTGCAACGTGAATTGATACAAAGCCTTGGTAAGGTTTCCGCCGATGCGGATGGGCGGCAGGATTTGGGGGTAGGCGCGAATCCCCGGAACCACGGCAAGCTTGGGACGCAACGACTCCGCGATGTGATCCGCACGAGGCCGCTGGGAAATGGGCTTCAGGCGGATGAACATGATCCCGGTGTTGACGGTGCCGGCGGCGCCGCGTCCGCCGCTGCCCACGCTGGCGAAGACGTTTTGCACGTAGGGATTCTGCGCCACGATTGCCAGGAGCTGTTTCTGGTGCTCCACCATCGAGTCGAAAGAAATCCCTTCGGCGGCTTCGGTAAAGATAAACACCGAGCCGGTGTCCTCGTTGGGCAGGAATCCTTTGGGGACCTGGAGGAACAAGTACACCGTGCCCACTAGCATGAGCGCGGAGACGGCCATGGTGGCCACGCGATGGCACAGAGCGATTTGCAGCGTCACGTCATAGGCGTGCTGAAGGGCCTGGTGGCCGCGCTCGAAGGCGTTAAACAGAGCGCCGTGCTTCTGCTCTTTGGGGGGACGCAGGAAGCGGCTGCACAGCATGGGCGTGAGGGTCAGCGAGACAAATCCGGATACCAGGATGGCCGCGCCGATGGTCACGGCGAATTCGTGAAGCAGCCGGCCGAGAATCCCGCTCATAAACAGGACCGGAATGAAAACCGCCGCAAGAGACAGCGTCATGGAAAGAATCGTGAAGCCCACCTCGCGCGAGCCGTTGTAGGCCGCTTCCATCACCGCTTCGCCATGCTCCATGTGGCGGACGATGTTTTCGAGCATGACGATGGCATCGTCCACAACAAAGCCGACCGACAGGGTCAGCGCCATGAGGGAAAGGTTGTCGAGCGAGTAGTTCAGCAGATACATGATGGCGAAGGTGCCGATGATGGACATCGGCAGCGCGAGGCTCGGGATAATCGTCGCCGAAAGATTCCGCAGAAACAGGAAGATAACGAGTACGACCAGGCAGATGGTCAGGAACAAAGTCGACTTGACGTCGTTCACCGAATCGCGGATGGACAACGAGCGGTCGTAGAGCGTCTCGAGAGAAATGGACGGAGGGAGCTGCAAGCGAAACACCGGCAGGAGCTTCTTGATGTTGTCCACGACTTCGACGGTGTTGGTGCCGGGCTGCCGCTGAATCGCCAGGACGACGGCGCGCTGCAGGTTGAACCAGCTCGCCACCTTGTCGTTTTCAACGCTGTCCATCACGCGCCCCAATTCCTCGAGGCGCACCGGAGAGCCTTTGCGGTAGGCGACGATGACCGGACGATACGCGGCCGCGCTGGTCAACTGTCCCGTAGCCTGCACGGTGACGGCTTTATTGTTGCCCCACAGTGTGCCGGTGGGGAGATTCACGTTGGCGCTCTGCACCGCCGCCTGAACTTCGTCAATCCCGATTTGCCGGCTGGCAAGCTCGCGGGGATCGAGCTGCACGCGCACGGCATACTTCTGAGAGCCATACACCACGACCTGGGCCACACCGCCGACCATCGAGATGCGCTGCGCCATGAAGGTTTCGGCAAATTCATCCACCTGGGAGAGCGGTTGCGTCTTCGAGCCCAGCGCCAGATACAGAATGGGCTGGTCGGCCGGATTCACTTTCGAGAACGAGGGCGGGCTTGGCATGTTTTGCGGCAACTGCGCCGCAGCCTGCGTGATGGCCGTCTGCACGTCCTGGGCGGCCGCGTCGAGATTGCGCCTCAGGTTAAATTGGAGCGTGATCTGCGAGGCGCCAAGAATGTTCGCCGAGACCATCGAATCCAGGCCCTGAATGGTCGAAAACTGCCGCTCGAGCGGAGTGGCTACCGAGGAAGCCATGGTCTCAGGACCCGCGCCGGGCAAATTAGCAAAGACCAGGATAGTCGGAAAATCCACGTTAGGCAGGTCGTTGACCGGCAGGGAGCGGTAGGCCACCATGCCGAATAACAGGATCGCCAGCATCACCAGCGCCGTGGCGATGGGCCGGCGAATGAAGAGTTCGGAGATGCTCATTTCTGAGGGTTTCCCGCCTTGAGTGAGACCCTCGCCCCGGAAACCAGACGGAGCTGTCCGTCGGTCACAACGGTCTCACCGGGCTGCAAGCCGCTGGTGATGACCGTCTCGCCGCCAATCGTTCTGCCCGTGACAACCGTGCGGGATTCGGCTGTGTTGTCGGAGTTGACGACGTACACGAACTGCCCGTTCTGGCTCACGTTGATCGCAGACGACGGCACGACAATCACGTTGGGCTCCGAGGTCAGTGTCAGGACGATGGTGACAAACTGTCCCGGCCAAAGCTTCCGCTGGGTATTGGGAAACGTGGCCTTCATGTGGATCGTGCCGGTGGTATTGTCCACGGAGTTGTCAATAAAGGTCAGCGCACCTTGCTCGGAGGCGCCGGGCTGGTCCGGGATTTGCCCCATGACGCGGAGGCTGCCCGCAGCCATATATCTTTTGACGTCGGCGAGATATTGCTCGGGCACGGCAAAGTTCACGTAAATGGGAACGAGCTGGTTGATGACCACCAGGATTGGGACGTCGTTGGCCTTGGTCAAATTTCCGGGATACACCAGGACGCTGCCAGTGCGGCCGTCAATCGGCGATTTGATGGTGCAGTACTCGACGTTCAGCTTGGCGTTGTCAATAGCCGCCTGGTCGGAGCGAACCGACGCCTCTTGAGAATTGGCGTCGGCGAGAATCGAATCATACTGCTCGCGAGCCGCGACTCCTTGTTCATAGAGCTTGGCGTAGCGCCCGGCCTGCATGCGGGCATTCTGGGCCTTGGCTGTGTCGCGCGCGTAGTCGGCTTCGGCTTGCTGGAGTGCCACCTCGAAGGGCCGCTTGTCAATCTCAAACAGGACGTCGCCTCTATGGACATCCTGCCCCTCATGGAAATGCACCGCGGTGACGAGCCCCGTTACCTGGGCTTTGATCGAAACGTTGGAGTAGGCCTCGACATTCCCGATCGCCCGGATTTCCACCGGCACAGTCTTCCGCTCGGCCTGCGCGGCGACCACGGGGACCGTGGGCATCGCCGGCGCCGCCGCCTGTTCCTTGCCGCATCCCCCCAGCCCCACAACGGACGCAGCCAGGAGCAGCCAGGGCGCCAACTCTCGTACCCCACCTGGCCTCGAAGCTAATGTGCCTCTCCGAACTGGCAATGGTCTGGTCAAACCGACTCTCCTATCATCTCCTGTAAAGCGCTGCGCACAGCGCTCCATGAGCTGCCGGATATCCCTAGCATATCTCGATGCGCGCCCCGAGGAAAGGTCACACGCCACGCGGGGCATGTTGCGTTGCTGCCCTGCGCGCTCACCTAATACAGTTAGACGCACGCGCATATCGCTGCGTTGCGGGCGCGTTGCGGTGGTTCCCGCCGCCTAAACCTTCAGGGCCTGGGCGCGCGGAAAGCTGGTATATTCTTGGCGACACTTAGGGCGATTCATTTTTGTTTGTGAAGGGATTGAAGCCATGAACGCCAAGTTCTTCTCTCTTTGCGCCGGCATTCTCTTCCTGACAAGCACTTCCGCCCTGCTTGGACAGACACCAGAAACTCCCAATCTGGCGGGAGCGCCGCCGAGATTCCTGAACTTTGTGCATGTCCAATTAAAGCCGGGCAGGGCCAGCGCATACGCAAGTCTCGAGGCTGCCATCGTTCGCGGCTACAACGGCGCTCAAGTGGATATTCACTGGCTGTGCCTGCAGGCGATCACTGGCCCTTCGGGAGTGCTCTATCTGAACTTTTTCAACTCCTTTGAAGAGTACGAGAAAATCTTCGCCACTTACGGCCAAGCGCTCGCCAAGCACCCGGATCTGCTTCAAATGCAAGACCGCCTGCAACTGGAAAATATGTCGGGATATGAGACCGTGATTGGCGTCCGCCGCGATGATATGGGCTACCGTGCAGGTGCCATTGATTTCTCGAAGATGCGCCGCTTGCGCATCCATGAGTTTCATGTCCGCCAGGGACGCGAATCCGATTTCGCCGAAGCCGCGAGAATCGTTGCCGCTGCCTACGCGAGGACGCTCCCGGACGCCTCCTGGATCGTCTATCAAGTCGATTCAGGGACGGCCGGCTCGACGTTTCTCGTTTTGATTCCGCTGGTGTCGTTGGGTGAGTTGGACAACGTTATCGCCGCAAGCAAATCGCTCGCCGATGCCGAGGCCGAAATTGGCGGCGAGCGCCTGCCTCAGATTGGACTCGAAGCCATCTCCTCAATCGAGAACAATATGTACGTCGTGGCCCCGGAAATGAGTCACATGCCCAAGGATTTCACCGACGGCGACCCCGACTTCTGGACGCCCCAGCCCTCCCCGCCCGCCAAACCACGCGTTGGCGGAGCGCAACCTCCTGCAAAACCCGCGGCCGGCGCTCCCAAGCCGCCCACAAAACCGTCCCTCGAGAAGAGGCCTTGACGCCATAACAGGCTGCGATGAAAAGTTCATGAAACACCCCACCTAACGTGTTTAATCTCCGTAGCGCAACATCAAAAATGACTCCGGGCCGATAGGGCGGCCTAGCTCTTCTTCCCCAGGAGTGTTTGTGGAGAATTTGGCGGGCTTGATATACAATCCCCGCATCTTGAGCACAACCACGCGTCGGCTAGTGCTTTATCCACGAAAACAGCTTGACATCCGCTGGAGCGACCTCGCCTTCGGCGTGCTGCGGAGTGTGTTTGCGGGCCGTGCCGGTGACAGCGAATCGGCGATTGCAAGCCTTTTCGCTCCTGGCGCGCCTGTGCTCGTGGCGTTCGCTGTGCGTGCGGGCTTTGACTTGCTCCTCAAGGCCCTGGCGTTGCCCGCAGGCAGCGAGATCATAATGTCGGCGCTGACCATCCGGGAAATGGCGGACATCGCCAGGCACCACGGATTGGTGCCTGTGCCGCTCGACCTCAATATCGAAACGCTGGCTCCGGAGACTTCCGAGCTGGAGTCGGCGATTACCTCGCGGACACGCGCCATCGTCGTCGCGCACCTCTTTGGCAGCCGCATGCCTATGGATCCGGTGATCGCCGTGGCCAAGCGGCACGGCCTTCTAGTGATTGAAGACTGCGCGCAGGCATTCACCGGTCCGGATTACATTGGCCACCCGCAGACGGACGCCGCGATGTTCAGCTTTGGCCCGATTAAGACGGCCACGGCGCTGGCGGGAGCGCTGATCCGATTGAAGGACTCTGGGCTGCTGCAAGAAATGCGGGGCATCCAGCAGGCCTACGCGGCACAGCCAACCAAGGAATACTTGCGCGCAATTTTCACGCACGCCCTCGTCAAGCTATTCACCATACCGTTTTTTTACGGGCTGTTTTACCGGGGCTGCGAGCTGCTGGAGCGCGACTTCGAGCAAGTGATCAATGCGGTGCGCAACCTTCCCGAAGGGGAAGAAGACCTGAACGAAGTCCGGAAGCAGCCCTCCGCACCGCTTGTGGCGATGCTGGCGCGCCGGCTGCGGACGTTTGATGTTGAGCGTCTGCGACAACGGATACAAGTGGGGCAGGAATTCACAAAGTCGCTTCCCCCTGGCCTGGTGTGCCCGGGGAGTGAGGCAGCTTTCCATAGTTTTTGGGTCTTCCCGGTCCTTGTGGATGCGCCGGAACAATTTGCAGCGGTGCTTCGCAAGCATGGTTTCGACGCTACGACGGCAGGGTCGGCGCTGTCGGTCATCGAGCCCCCAGCGGAGAGGAAATTTCCGCCAGCGGCGAAGTTGCGCGCCGCTTATCGAAAGCTGCTGTACCTTCCGGTATATCCGGCGGTGCCGGGCTCCGCGCGCGCGCGCCTGCAGAAAACTCTTTGTGAAATCGAGCAGGAGAGCCCACACCTCCACGTAACCGATGCGCGGCGAGTTTATTCGGCGCGCGTGCAGACGCTTGAATCGCCTCGCACCGTTTCTGCCATTCGGGACGTTTTGGATCACGCGCGAACGGCTAATCGGCCGGTCTGTATGATAGGCACAATCCACAATCTTGGCGGACATGCTTTTCTCGATGGCGCCGTGGGTCTGGACTTAAAACGCTTTCAGCGCGTGCTGGCCCTGGACGTACCGGGGAGGAAAGTCACGGTTGAGAGCGGGATCACTTGGGACAAGATCCAGCAAGCGGTGAATCCTGCCGGGCTGGCTATCAAAGCCATGCAATCGGACAACATCTTCACGTTGGGCGGCTCGCTATCCGCGAATGCGCACGGACGAGACATTCATACCTCGACGCTGATCGAGAGCGTGGTCGGCTTTCGCATGATGCTTGCCGATGGTTCAGTGATCCCCGTAAGCCGGAAGGAGAACGCGGAGTTGTTTGGCCTCGCGATCGGCGGTTACGGCATGTTTGGGATTATTCTCGAAGTGGACCTCGCGCTGGTGGAAAACTGCGTCTACGAGCAACGCTCCGAAGTGATTCCCATCCGCGCGCTTCCAGAGTATTTGGATGGCAAGATCCGCAACGATCGCGAGGCGGACCTCTTCCTCGCGCGCCCATCCATTGCGCCGCACAATTTCTTGGACGACACCATCGTGACGGTATGGCGAAAGACGTCCGCGATCCGTGACAACCTTTTTGCGCTCGACCATGAACGCAATGTTCGGCGAGACCGATTTCTTTTCGGGTTGTCCCGGAAATATGCCTGGGGCAAGACGCTTCGCTGGCATGCGGAAAAGTTGATTGTTGGGCATCCCGCGCATGGAGGCATCTTCTCCCGGAATAACGCCATGCGGCCGCCGGTGTCGGCGATCAAGATGCTGGATTACAATTCGCCAACGGATACGGACACGATCCAAGAATTCTTTGTTCCCATCCGCCGGTTTGTTGGCTTCCTGGACGGCAGCCGCGACGTTTTGCGGCAAAGCGAAGCGAACGTGCTCGGGGTGACCATCCGCTACGTCAAGGCGGACGGTGAATCATTGCTTTCTTATGCCCCGAGAGAGGAGGCTTTTGCAGTGATTCTCTACATAAATGAGGCGCTTTCGCCGGAAGGACGCGCGCGTGGCAGGGAGCTCGTCGTGCGGTTGACGCGATTGGCTCTGCATCACGAGGGAACATTCTATCTGACCTACGCGCGCGACGTGGAGTTCGCTGACCTGAAGCGAGCCTACTCCGGCATCGACGCGTTCTTTGAGGCCAAGCACAGGATAGACCCGCAGAATCGCTTCACCAGCCGCTTCTTTGAACTGTACAAACAGAATCCCCTCTTGACTCGAACCGTAGCAGCGGGATAGCGTTTCCGGCGGAGCTCTTGGCGCATGCCTTGAGGAGTTTGCGAACCGTCGGCCGTGCGTTGCACGCTTGGGTCATTCCCGAGCAAGCGGTCATCTCTGAAGCATGGAAAGTATTTGACGAGGAGGGAAATCTGAAAAACCTCGAGTTGGAGAAACGGCTGCTCGAAGTCGGCCGCCAGGTGGCCCGATTCAGCTATCTCCATACGAAGACTGTATGAAGAAGATATCTAAGAAACAGGCGAAGGAACTGGCAGCCCTTGCTGCCTTGCCTGACGACAAGATTGATCTCAGGGACATTCCTGAAGTGCTGGACTGGAGCCGCGGAGTTGTCGGCAAATTCTATCGCCCCATCAAGAAGCCTCTCACCATTCGCCTCGATGCCGACGTGCTTGCTTGGCTCAAGAACCAGGGGCGCGGTTACCAGACGCGTATCAATAAACTCCTCCGAGCGGCCATGGAAGGCCGAAAGCGCCGCCGCGGAGCCTGAATGGATCGCTCCAGAGCAGACCCCATCGGCCCTTGGGTAGAGTAGCGGAGTCTTTGCCTTCGCCAAAATATACATCCTAGAAGATTCGCCTTGACAAGCGCTAGTCACTTGTAGTACAGTACTTGTATTGTAATCGACGGTAGCTGCTAGGGATCGCCGCCAGGATGCTGCCTCTGGTTGCCCTGTAGGAAGTCAGCCCAGGGCCCACGAAAGAAGGACCGCCCAAGAGACCGAAAAAGGACCGAGAAACCTCAAACGAGGCCAAAATGCCGCCTAAACTCTTTAGTTTCACACACTTTCGCAAAAATGCGTCCGCAAGTCCTTTCGTTTCACACACTTACAAAAAAAGGTGGGGGTGGGGCTGCCGAATTTCGAGTTTCGCATTTCGCGTTTCGGTTTTCGAGCTTCTGCAAGCCGCCAGTGGACACCGCTGCGAAGCCAAATTAGAATCCACCAGGCAGCCAACGAACCATGCGCGCTGCGACGCTATGCCCTGAAAGGACCTGAATGAAACTCGTCACGTTCCATCCGCAGGGCCGGGAGACGCGCATCGGCGCGCTCGCCGGCGAATCACAGATCGTGGACCTCAACGCGGCCTACGCCACCTACCTGCGGAACGAGCGGAACGAAGGAGCTTTTTACGCCCTAGCCGATGCCCGCGTTCCCGCAGAGATGCGCCGGCTGTTCGAGAACGGTGACCGCGGCCTTAACGCCGCGCGTGCCGCGCTCGATTACGCGCTGAAACTGGGACCGGAAGCGACGGGGCCTTCGGGAGAGCCGCTCATTTTCCGCCGCAACGCGGTGAAGATCAAGGCCCCCATCCAGCCGAAAAAATTCTTCCACACCGCCGGAAATTTTCGCGAGCACCACGAAGAGGCCACCAAAGCAGGGTTTTCTCATCCGATCCTCCCCTGGATTGTGTTCTTTCAAAATGTTGACGCCATCATCGGCCCGGACGAGCCCATCGTGTATCCCGAACATTTGACCGAGGAGCTGGACTACGAGCTGGAGCTTGCCGTGGTCTTGAAAAAGGCCGGAAAACATTTTGGCGCCGCGGAGGCCGGCGATTACATCGGAGGCTACGTGATTTTCAACGACGTGACCGCGCGCGACATCCAGCGGCGCGAGATGAAGTCCGGCGTGTTCAGCTTCTGTAAAGGCATTGACACGTTCTGTCCGCTGGGGCCGCACATCGTCACCGCCGATGAGATTCCCAACCCGAATCAACTGGCCATGGAGCTGCGCGTGAATGGCAAAGTCCGGCAGCAGTCGCACTCCAGCAAAATGTCGGTCACCGTGCCGGAGATCATCGCGCACTATTCACCGATGGGATATAGCGCGGGCGACGTGCTCTCTACCGGCACAGTTTCCGGCGTGGCGGCGTTCAGCGGCGATCCCAAATCGCTCTATTTGAAGCCCGGCGACGTTGTCGAGTGCGAGATCGAGAAGATCGGGGTCCTGCGCAATCCCGTGGTCTCCTGGAAGGACGTTCACGGGAGCAAATCGGCCGCCGCGGCATAAGCTCCGAACTATCGAGGAAACGAACTAATGGCGGAAGACAGAAACGGCGTCTGGATCAGCGAACTGAATGCGCGCCCGGCGATCCATGCCCCATTTCAAAATGCCGGGCCCGTCAAGTTCTACGACACGACGCTGCGGGACGGTGAGCAAAGTGTCGGCATTGTTCTGCCGCCGCAGCAAAAGCTGGAAATCGCCCGCGCTCTCGATGGGCTTGGAGTGGGCCGCATCGAAGCGGGCTTTCCGCGCGTGTCGGCTGATGATGCCGAAGCATTCAAGCGGATCGCCAATGCAGGACTGAAGGCTGAGATTTGGGGCTTCGCGCGGGCGGTGCGCGCCGACGTGGATGAACTGCTGCGGCTGGGCGCGCGCGCAGCGGTGATCGAATCGCCCACGAGCGCCATCAAGCTGAAGGCCTACGGTATCTCTGCCAAGGAGGCGCGGCGGCGCGTGACTGACGCGGTTGGCTATGCGCAGTCGCAGGGGCTCAGGGTCGCCTATTTCCCCGTGGATGGCACTCGCACGGAACTGAATACTCTGAAGGCCTTCTACCGCGCGGCGCTCGATGCCGGAGCAGAAGAATTAGTCGTTGTGGACACGATAGGCGCCTGCGGACCGGAAGCGGTCGAATTCTTGGTTCGCCAGGTGCACCAGTGGTTTGGTCCGAAAGTGCCGCTGCACTTTCACGGGCACAACGATTTCGGGCTGGCGACGGCCTGCGCGATTGCCGCGGTGCGCGGCGGAGCGCAGTGGATTCAAGGAACCATTAACGGCATGGGCGAGCGCGCCGGCAATGCCGACATCGGCGAAATCGCGCTGGCCTTGCGCGCACTCTACAATGTTCCTATCGAGCTCGATCTGAAGAGAATACGCGAAGTATCGCGGATCGTCCGCCAGGCCTCGAGGTACGAGGTTGAGCCGTGGAAGCCGCTGGTCGGCGAAAACTTGTTCATGCGGGAAAGCGGCGCCGTTGCCAGCCAGTTCCACATCCCGGAAGCGATAGAGCCGTTTTCGGCGGAGCTGGTGGGGGCCACGCGGAGCATTGTTCTTGGAAAAAAGAGCGGGATCGACAGCATCGCCATCAAGAGCCGCGAACTGAAAATAGAAATAGCTCCCGATCAGCAAGCGGCGGTGCTGGCGGCCGTGAAGCGGCTGGGCACAGAGAAACGCAGGCTGGTGAGCGACGAGGAATTTCGAAACATCGTGCTGCAGGTGAGGTCGCGCTAGCTCAACGTCGCTGCGCGAAAGGTTGCCAGAGGAGGTCCGCGTGGACCGCGAACACTTTTACGCCATCATGAATGGCGAGGGAACCCTCGACTACGAGCTCTACCTGAACACCAGGACCCTGCTTTCCTGCCAGAAAGATTTCCACGAATTCTGCAACGCCGACGAGCTGCAATTTCAAATCGTCCATCAGGGGGAAGAGCTGTGGATGAAGCTGATCGGCTACACGCTGCTGGACATTGACGATTACCTGCAGCAGGAAAACACCAACCGCGTCTTGACGCTCTTCCGGCGCGTGCACATCGCGCAGCAGCTGATGATCGAACAGCTCGCGCTGCTCGAAACGATGTCCCCCAAGGAATACCAGGAGATTCGCCTCAAGCTCGGCAACGGCAGCGGACAAGAATCGCCCGGTTTCCGCGTGCTGCTGAAAATGCACCAGCCGCTGTGGAACTCGTTCCAGTCACACTATCTCGGCAAGCACGGCCTGACCGTCGAGAAAATCTACAACTCCGAATACACGCACGGCGACGCCTACGTTGTGGCCGAAGCGATGGCGGAGTTCGACGAGCTGTTCCAGAAATTCCGCTACCACCATATGCAGTTGATCTACCGCACCATCGGCCTGGGCGCGAAGTCGCTCAAAGGACGCCCCGTGGAAATCCTCGAAGAGGGCATGAAGCAGCAATTCTTCCCCGAGCTTTGGGAAATCCGCCACAAGATGACCGACACGTGGGGCGGACAGTACGGCGTAAAGCGAGAGCCTCTCGGCGGGCATCATTAATTCCGTGACTTGTGGTTCGTGAAGCTATTTCTTGCGAAAGTGCGGAAGGACTTTTTGGCCGAAGAGGCGCGCTTGCTCCGCGCGGTTGTCGCCCCAGAGTTCCAACAGAATGTGCGTGCAGCCGGCTGCGCGAAATTCTTCGAGGCGTTCGATACACCGTGCGGGTGTTCCCGCGATCGGACAGACCTTTTCAAGGACGGAATCGGTGACGGCGCGGGCGGCGGCTTTGCGGCCTCCCTGCTCCATCGCTTCGGCAATGGGACGAATCTCGTCAAATGTCAGGCGCGCGCACTCCAGCAGCGTGTCGGCCGAGCCGCGGATGTTCTGGACTTTGTTGGCGAGATACATCGCCGCCATTTCCCGC
>DASWCG010000193.1:0-3502 GCA_036390175.1 Candidatus Acidiferrales bacterium
TCCGCCTCGGCCACTTTATGAAGCACGCCTCCCGAAGTCGGCCCTTGCAGGGCCAGGGCCGCCACCTCCTCGGAGATATCTTCGATGGAGACATCCAGGCCCAGCGCGTTTTGCCGGAACCATCGCAGGCTCGGATCGGCGGCGGTCCAGCGGTAGGCATTTTCCTCCAGGCGCGTGATCGTGCCGTCGTCAATCACTTTTCCTTGCGGGTCGCACCAGCAGCAGTAAATCACCTGCCCGACGGCCACTTTGTGGATGTCGCGCGCGATCACGCGGTCCACAAACTTCGTAGCGTCGCGCCCGGTGACGCGGTATTTGAACAGCGGAGTGATGTCGATCAGCGCGGCCGCATTGCGGATGGCGTTGTACTCGTGCTCGTGATGCGTCTCGTAGACGCTGACCGCGTAGTAGCCCGACCACTCGCGGTAGCTCAGGCTCTCGCACATCGCAAAGGTGCGCTCGTGAAACGCTGTTCCAATGGGCACAGAGCCTCCCGTTCACCGCGCCCGGATTATAGGCAGGGCGCCAAGCGCATCGCAAGCCGCCCTCCCGGCGGCACAACCGCCTTGTCGCCGCCCGCGGCCCCCGGTACAATGTCCGCTCTCTGTTTTGTTGCTGTGCGAACTCTCCTCTCAACCTACGATGAGTTCCAGCTACGACGTTATCGTCATCGGCGGCGGCCACAACGGTCTGGTCAACGCCGCGTACCTGGCCCGCGCGGGCAAGAAAGTTCTTGTGCTCGAGCGGCGCCACGTGCTCGGCGGCGCCGCGGTCACCGAAGAAATTTTTCCCGGCTTCAAGTTTTCTGTCTGCTCTTACGTCGTCTCTCTGCTCCGCCCGGAAATCATCCGCGACCTCGATCTTCCGCGCCACGGCCTGGAGATTCTTCCGCTCGACGGCACCTTCACACCCATGCCCGGCGGCGATTATCTGTGGCGCGTCAACGACCACGCCAAGACCCGCCGCGAAATCGCGCGCCACTCCCGCGTGGACGCCGAAGCTTACGAAGAGTTCGGCAAAGCCATGGTCGCGATGTGCCGCTTCGTCAAGCCCATCCTGGCGATGACGCCCCCCGACCCCACCACGCTCGATCCTCGGGATCTCAAGCGCCTGATGGTGCTCGGCCGGCGATTCCGCGCGCTCGCCTCGGAAGAGAAGTACAACCTCGTCCAGTTGATGACCATGAGCGCCGCCGATTTTCTCGACCAGTGGTTTGAGACCGACGTGCTCAAGGCCACCATGTCCGCTTCGGGGATCATCGGCACGTTCCTCGGCATTCGTTCGCCCGGCACGGCCTATGTTCTGCTCCATCACTACATGGGCGAGATTGACGGCGCCTTCCGCGCTTGGGGCTTCAGCCGCGGCGGCACCGGCGCCATCTCCGGCGCCATTGCCGGCGCCGCGCGCGAAGCCGGCGCTGAAATCCGCGCGAAAGCCGCTGTCGCAAAAATTCTTCTCCATCAGGGCCGCGCCGCCGGAGTCGTTCTCGAAAACGGCGACGAAATCCGCGCCGCCGTCGTCTCTTCGAGCGTGGACCCCCATCTCACGTTCCTGAAATTTCTCGACCCGGCAGAGCTTCCTTCCGATTTCGTCGAAGAAGTTCGCCGCTACAAGTTCCGCGGCTCATCCGGCAAAGTAAACCTCGCGCTCGACGCGCTCCCCAATTTCGAATGCCTGCCCGGCGCCGGCGCGCATCTTCGCGGCGCGATTTCCATTTCCCCGGGCATCGAATACATGGAGCGCGCCTACGACGACGCCAAGTACGGCCGCTTCTCGCGCCGCCCGTACATTGACGTGGTCATTCCCAGCCTCACGGATCCGTCCGTCGCGCCGCCTGGCAAACACGTTTTGTCCTGCTTCGTGCAGTACGCGCCCTACAAGCTCGCCGGGGGCGCCTGGGACGATCAGCGCGAGGCTTTCGGCGACACCGTCATCGAAACGCTCAGGGAGTACGCGCCCAACCTGAAAAAAATCATCATCGGACGCCAAGTGCTCACGCCGCTCGATCTCGAGCGCGAGTTCGGCCTCACCCAGGGAAATATTTTTCAGGGCGAACTCTCTCTCGAACAGTTGTTTTTCCTGCGTCCCGTTCCCGGCTGGGCTACTTACCGCACGCCCATCAAGAATCTTTATCTGTGCGGCTCGGCCACGCATCCCGGAGGCGGCATCATGGGCGCGCCGGGACGCCTCGCGAGTCTGGCGATCCTCAAGGATTGGAAGCGGGGAATAAGCTGACCATGCCAATGGGACAAAATGTCGTGATCGTCGGCGGCGGCCACAATGCCCTGGTCGCCGCGTTTTATCTGGCCAAGGGCGGATTCAAGCCGCTCGTCCTCGAACGCCGCGAAGTGATTGGCGGCGCCGCGGTCACCGAGGAGTTCCATCCCGGCTTCCGGGCGCCCGCGCTTGCGCACACCGTCGGCCCGCTGCGCGCCGATGTGGCCGGCGACATGCAGCTTGAAAAATCCGGCCTCGAGCTGATTCGCCCCGACCCCCGCGTCTTCGCGCCCGCGCCTGACGGCCGCGCGCTCCTGTTCTACGACGACGCCGCAAAAACCGTCGAAGGCATTGCAAAATTTTCCGCAGCCGATGCCCGGAAGTATCTCGAATTCACCAGCGTCTTGCGGCGCATCTCAGAAGTCTTCGCCCAGGTCGTTTCCATGACGCCGCCTTCGATTGACCATCCTTCGCCGGACGCGCTCTGGAACCTCCTCAAAGTCGGCCGCGGCTTCCGCGGGCTCGGCAAAAAAGAAATGTTCCGTCTGTTGCGTTGGGGGCCAATGGCCGTCGCCGATCTCGTCGCAGAGTTTTTCGACACGGAACTTCTGCGCGCCGTCATCGCCGCTCGCGGAATTTTCGGCACAGCCATGGGCCCCTGGTCGGCGGGCTCGAGCGCCATGCTCTTGCTCCGCGCTGCCGCCGATCCGCATCCGCTCGGACCGGCGGCGTATCCCCGGGGCGGCATGGGCTCGCTCACGCGCGTGCTGGCCGAATCCGCCCAGCGCGCCGGCGCGGAGATTCGCACCGAGTCCGAAGTTGCGGAAATCTGCGTGAAGGATGGCGGGGTCTCGGCCGTCGTCCTCGCCGACGGCCAGGAGATTCCCGCTACCGCCGCCGTTTCCGGCGCCGACCCCAAGCGCACCTTCCTGCGCATGGTGGACCCGGTCCATTTCGATCCCGATTTCCTGATGAAGGTGCAGCACTATCGTTCTTCCGGCACGACCGCCAAAATCAATCTCGCTCTTTCCGCCTTGCCCGATTTTCCCGCGCGCGCTTCCGTGGCCGCGTCGGAAAGCGATCAGCGGGCGCTCCTCGGACGCATCCACATCGGCCCTGAGATTGACTATCTCGAACGCGCCTTCGACGCCTCCAAGTACGGCGAATTTTCCCCCGCGCCCTATCTCGACGTCACCATTCCCAGCATCGCCGACGCCTCGCTCGCCCCCGCCGGCCAGCATGTCATGTCCGTGTGCATGCAGTACGCCCCGTTCAAGCTGAAGAA
>DASWCG010000194.1:0-4849 GCA_036390175.1 Candidatus Acidiferrales bacterium
CGAACGCAGCCATCGTAATCATAGAGCAGAACACACCTCTGTCTCCTCATCAGAGTATTATGCGTGTTACGCGGCGCGCTCACGCAGGTGTTCAACAACAGCATGGTCCAGGGTCGAACGACAGCGGGCACGCGCGTGATCAAACTGGCGTCAGAAGATATCAACAGACAAGAACAAGATTGACCCTTCCGTTCCCATTCTTCTCTAAGAGAGCGGGAACGGAAGGGGTCGTGGTCTGGCCAAGGAAACCAATAAGGAGCGCCGGTAAAGAACGCTCGGCGGCCGTCGCATTGGTTCTCCGAGAGGCTCTCAGCTCAGAAAACCGATCCGGCTGGAGGGGAGGCAAAGAAGAACCCCCGCCGGAATATCAAACCCGGCGGGGGATTGTGGACTGGACGGATCAGCCGTATTCGGATCCTCGCCTCAGCCCTCGGGCCTGCCTGAACCGGCAGGCAGGTTTCACCGCGGCGCGACCCGCGGCGAACTGGATTCCATCATGATCAGTGGCGAAGTGGAGTTGGACGCCAGCAAATAACCTTGAAGTAAGCGGACGATTTTGCGTTGCTCTAAGAGTTGTCGAAGAGCTTCAACGAGCCGCTGATTGCGGACTTGAAGACTGGACCGGATGCTTTCGGCGGTGCGCGGCTCGGAAGATTGGCCGAGCAAAACCAGGATCTGTTCCAGGAGAGGATCGTGGGGTGACTCCGCAGGATGGACCGTGGATGCGAGTTTCAAGTATGGTCCCGATTCGGAGTTCGCCAGTTCCAGCGCCAAGGGCCCAGCGCTAGAGGCGGAGCGGTGTTCGGCCGAAAGCAGGAGTTGGCCGTGATGGCGGCGCAAGTAGAGGAACGAATCGACCCACGCATAAAGATCGGAGGAACCACGCAGACTGTAACCGGCGCCCCCAGTGGCCGAGACGTTCTTGCGCGCATGGTGGACAAGAGCAATGGCTGCGCCGGTCTTGCGTTGGAGCAGGCGGAGGTAACCGAGCAATGCGGCGATCTCGCCGGCCGCGTTTTCGTCGATGGCATGAAGGCGGACCAAGGGGTCGAGAATGAGAAGAACCGGGCGGTGAAGCGTGAGGGTGGCTTCGAGCCGCTCTTGATCGGCCGTACGATCCAGGCGTAGAGAATCCGCGGTGATGACACGAATGTCCAAGTACGCCAGATGGAGCGCGTGGTGATGGACCAGCGATTCCAGACGCCGCCGCAACGCGGATTCGGAATCTTCAGCGGCGTACAGAAGCACAGGGCCTGGTGAGGGAACCGCGAAGCTGGCCAGACACGCGGACCCGGAAGCGACCGATACGGCTATTTCCAGCGCCATCCATGTCTTCAGACTTTTCGGCGCCCCACCAATGATTCCGACGGCACTCGCCGTCCAGAGTTGATCAATCAGCCATGGCGCACTGGAAGCGGCAGATGTTCTCAGATCCGAAGGCCGGACGACGGGAAACGGCGCCGGAGCCGTTGGGGCGCTCACAACAACGCCTCCGCACAATCGCGGATGGCGGCTTCGGCGATTGTGACATCCACGAGGTTCGACTTTCCTTTGGCAGCCAACTCCAAACATCGTGTGGCGAGCACGTCGATGCGGCGCATGATGCCGCCGGTGGCTTTCGATATCAACAGCAGGCCGTCATCGGCGAAGACCTCGCGACGGCAACCGGCCGCTGTCATGCGGTGGCGGACATACTGTTTGACTTGATCGGAATCCAACGGCGGAATGTGAATGCGGATCGGAATGCGGCCTGTCAGCGACTGAAGCACATTGCGCTTGAGTGTCTCGCGCAGTTCGGGAAGACCGACCAGAATGATCGACAGCCACGGTTTCGAGTCCCGTTGATAGTTCAAGAGGATGTGCAACTGATCCAGAACCTGGAGCGGCAAGAGGTGCGCTTCATCCAGTAACAAAACCACGCGCAGCTTATGCTGGCTGGCCTGGTCCTCGATATGCTGGCTGATCGAGGCGAACAGCGCAGCAAAGGTCGCGCGCGGCTCCAGTCCCATGCCGATGGAGAGTTGCCGATAAAAGTCGCGGCGATTGACCGTCGCATTGTGCACGTAATGGATGCGGTAGCGGCCTTGGGGAAGATCCTCTTCGATGGCGCGCAGCAGGCAGGTTTTGCCGGAACCGGAATCTCCTGTCACCACCGCCGAGGCCCGGCCTTCCAGCGCAGCCTTCAGACGCTCACGCGCTGTTTGCAAGGCTTCCGTATCCAGCATCTCGGAGGCGGGAAGATCCTTGCTGAAGGGAAGCCGCGTCAGACCATAGGTCGATAGCATTTTATTCATCGCCGCCTCCTTTGGGATCGATGCCCGCCGCGCGAGCCAGGATGAGTTCGGCCACATTGAGTCCCGTTGTGGGTGTGTCGCCGGCAAACGCAGTCGGGCCCGCCGCCGCGCGCGAGCGGTGCGCATTATCGACGGGTTGGACACGGCGTATCGGAATCTCGGTCCCGCCATCGAGCACGGAAACGCGCCTGGAATCCAGCAATGCATAACGCAGGCGCACTCGTTGGCGGCGAAGATAAGGCGGAACCTCATAGAACACACCTCGCCACTGCACGGTGGAATCGTTACGGACCAGCCGCTCGACCTCACCGTAAAAACTCTGTTCGAGTTGGCCGTGATCCTCCACCCACCGGATCTGAGCTGCGTCGCTTTCCCAAACTTCCAGCGGCGTGCGGCCGGAAAGTGACGAATGCGGCTGGTGGTGATACTCGGTCTCGACCCAAGTCCAGAGGCGCAGATTGAACTCATCGATCGTCGTGACACGTTCCAGATCCAGACGCTCGATCAGTTGACCACGGAGTGTTCTCCATGCTCTTTCAATCTTTCCTTTCGATGGAGCGTCACCCGGCCGGCTGTGCACCAGGTGAATCCCGAGCCGTGCGCACAACAGCCGCAGATCATAGCCGCTGAAGCTGGCATGATTATCCAGCAAGAGTTTCCGCACGATGCCGCGCCGGGCCATGGCTTGATAGAGGACAGTGAGAAAACGTTGTTCGGTTTCGCCAAAACCGCCTTCCACATAAGGAATCAGCCGGCTCCGGTCATCGATGAGCCCGAAGACAATCACGCGTTGGGTTCGTCCTGTTGCGGGATTCATCAGTAGGGGCCCGTGCAGCGCATCGGCCTGCCAGAGTTCTCCGCACATCGAGGCTTCCCATCGATATCGTGCGGCATGATCCCACTCCATGCGTGGGACCGACAGACCATGCCGGTGAAGCAGCCGTTGCACACTGGACACGCTGGCTTGGCCCGCGGCAATCCTTCCGGCCAGTTCCAGTTCCCGCAAGATCAGATGCGCCGAGCGGCCTGGATCTTCGCGTTTCATAGCCAAGACCAGCTGTTGTAAATCCTCAGCCAGAACCCGGCTCCTGTTGCGATCCTTGCGCGGCCTTGGCTTGAGTGCATCAAAGCCACCGTTGCGGTACTTGTAGAACCATTCCTCCAGCGTCTTGTAAGCGACGCGGCGTGATCGTCCGTGGTGATCTTCATAGGTTTGTTGCGCGAGCTGTTTCAGCGCAGGGCGTAGTTGTCCGCGACGCAGATTCCGGCTGAGCACATCGCCCAGAATCGCGTGCCGAAACAGTGCTTCATGATTCCGTTCATCGTCCGTCATGAGTCCCTCCTCGTGTTGTTCACGTGATGGAACTCAGCATGACTAGCTCGGTGGCCCGCGGGCAGGGTCTTCCTCTGTGGGCAGTACTGTTGGCTTTGCTCCAGAATCAGATCTCGATGGGCTTCCCGGACGGAACTGCGCCGCTGGCCAAGCCTGCTGCCGGTTATGAACCAGTCCGCTCAAGCTCGCCCATACCGCCCCCGCCAACTCGTCGAGAACTTTTGCCGCCGATTCCCAAGCGATCCGCATCTCGCCCAGCAACCGCGTCAGATGCAGCCGACCTTGCTTTCGACTCTCTGCGGGCTGGCTGATGCCCAGCCGTGATCCAAGCCAACCCCACAATGTCGGCGATACCAACAACTGCGCACGCCATCGCCGCAGACTTCGCCATTCGCTCGTCTCACCGCTACGCCCAAAGCGGACGCCAATCGCGCACGCTGTCTCACCCAAAATCAAATGCCGGTATAACGCTTCAATGATCACTGCCGCCGCATACCACCGCCACGGATGCAGCCAATCGGGCAAACGGCTCATCGTGTGGCCGCAATCCCGGCATAGGTACCGCCGCACCCAAACTACAATCCATCCCTCGCTTAGCCCGCAGACCTGACGGCTATAGCAGCCATGCCCTTGCACCCGCACTCTTCCGCCATCCCGCGCCACTCGCCCGCATTGTGTACAGAATCGCGGCCGAAGCTCTTCAATCGAAGGCGCGCCCGCACTTCGCGCGCAGAGTTGCTCGACGGAAATCGCAAGGCTGTGTAGAATGACCACCGTCTCTATCGGCGGTGGTTTCAGGCTTGCAGTCTCGCCAAAGAAAGCTTGGCCTGAATCACCGCCTTTCCTTTCTCAATCGACGGCGATCATCCTACCCAAATCCTCAAAATCATGTGTTCTTGCGGCGCGCTCTGGCAGGAAATCCTCGATCTGGAAACGGCAGTGAACCTGGATCAGGATGATAGGGGAACTCTTCCTAGGACTGGTTCAATCGGCGGCGTAATAAGCGCTACTCCTAGGTTGCGTGACAGACTACCGTTCGAGTTGACGAAGAGAATTGCATTCGTCGTCAACTCTGAGGGCACAATTGAAGCCTGCGTTGTTCCATCACGCTGCTTGAAGCCAAAGGTGGCAAAAACTACCATTCCGCTGGTGGTTGCCGGTGTGATTACGGCGTAGCCGGATTGGACGGGAGCATTGTCATGTCATCGTGATCGTCGCCTCG
>DASWCG010000195.1:0-2117 GCA_036390175.1 Candidatus Acidiferrales bacterium
TTGGCGAGAGAAGAATCGCTGCGCGGGATTGGTTCTGCAGAATGAGAAAGTGGAGGCCAAATGGACGATCATCGCCGCGGGCTGCTTCTCTGCTGCGATCGAGGGGATTGCGCGGTATGCACCGGTGAGGCCAGCGAAGGGACAGATGGTGGCGTTGCGCGCCGATGATTTGAGGATAGAACGCGTGCTGTGGTCCGAGAAAATCTATCTGGTGCCGCGGAACGATGGGCGGATTGTCGCGGGGGCAACGGTCGAGTACGCCGGTTTCGACAAGCGGACCACGGCAGGTGGCATCGAGAAAATTCTTTCCGCGGCCATCGATCTTGCGCCAGGCCTCGCGAATGCGCGCATCGAAGAAACATGGGCCGGCCTGCGGCCTGACTCCCCCGACCACCTTCCCATACTTGGCCCGACCGACATCGATGGCTTGCTGATGGCTACCGGACACTTCCGCAGCGGAATCCTGCTGACGCCGATCACCGCGCGGCTGGTCCGCGAATGGATCATGGATGAGAGCGTGAGCATGGAATGGGAGCGCTTCAGCCCGTTGAGATTTCAAGTCAAAAAGACCGCCGCAACAAGGAAAATGCCAGCCTGAAACCGACTACCGCCGCACCGTAGATGATATCTCTCGACAGTTCGAGCCCTTAAGTTAAAAACGGAAGAACGGGAACGGAAATCCAGGCAGCGTTCGTCTTGGAGTGCGCTCGCGCCGATGGGGTTCCTGATGGGAGACGACGGGCGCGAGCGGCTGAGAAAGTTTCCCTGGATCGTTCGCCGGCAAATGATCCGCGTCAAGGATGAGCGCGTGATCAAGGACTACATCCAGCATAGTGCCGCGCGGCAGCTCCGCTTCCGGACCGCGTGTAAGTAGCACGGCGATCAAACCTGCCGCTGCACCGGCGCCGTGTCCTATGGCGAGACTTGCCCTTGATGGGCTGCCCGCCAAGAGGCCTGCGTAACCTCCCACAGGACCGCCGATGGCCGTGGCAAGCAGTACCGTGCCAACATCCCTGCCAACCGCACCGGGACCAGTGACTACTCCTTCCGGAGTGACGCCCTCCTTTCCGTCGCGATCCACGCTGCTGGGCGTCGCCCTCAATTCGATCATGTAGCCGTTCGGAAGCGTCATCTGCTCAAGCGCGATGTGAAACTCGCCCCGTCCTCGAATTCGTCCAGGCCGCTTCGCTTCGAGAATCCGGCCGCGCACGAACGAGCCCATGGGAATCACGATGCGATTGTTTTGGGAGATGGGGTACGCCGTCTCGAAATAGACGGAATCGCCAGCCTTGGCGGTGCGCGTGTTGACGCCGTTACGAAGCATCAGCGGGAGTCGCGTGCCGGTAGGAACAGCAACTTGTGGGATGTTCGGAGGGGGAGAATTGGAGGTGGAGTTTCCTTGAGTTAAGGGCGCCGCTCTTAATGAGGGATCTATGGAAGTGTCTTGTGCGAGAAGCGCCGTTGCCGCAGCAGAAGAACTGAGCAAGGTGAGAATTACAAGACGCATTGGAAGCCGGCAGCGCATCGGATTTACCTCGAGGGGGGCTGACCTGGCCCCTTGAGGTGAAATGCATGACGATCTCCAGACGAACTGGTTAAAGGATGGGTTGCGCTAAGGTGGTGCCTTCTTACCTAAAGTCTTTTGATACAGACAGTTATGGCCATCCGTACAAAGTTCAGCAAGGGCACAATTTCGCCGGATTACATTCCGACAAACGGGATGGCTGTCGGGTACAGGCACCGGTGTCAGCGAGAGGCGTCAAGTCTGTTCCGCACCTCTACGGCGGCGATGTGCTAACCGGCATTTGAACTAAAGTTCAGGCGGCTGCTGGCGCACAGGGGGCTGAAAAACCGGCTGAAATTGCCCAAGATTGTTGAACTGAATCTGGCTGCCGTCAAGCGACAAGTCATGCTCGAGGACAACGTCCATCGTCGAGCCGCGCGGAAGTTCGGCCTCGGGTCCACGCGTGAGCAACACGGCAGCGAGGCCAGCCGCCGCGCCAATTCCGGCGCCAATGCCAGCACCCTTGGGGGTACGCGTGGCGATAGCGCCGATCCCGGCTCCCGCGGTCGTTGTGGATACGACCGTCCCTAGTTTCTTGCCTTTGTTGCCGCCA
>DASWCG010000196.1:0-16277 GCA_036390175.1 Candidatus Acidiferrales bacterium
GAGCCACAAACGATACCGGTAAGAAGCCGGCTTGGTGCCCGGGCGTGGCGTGCCGGAAAGCAGGCGCATCCCGGCGGGGGCCTGAAAGACATTCGAGGAAAACGGGCAGCGGTTGGGATCGAACTCGATGCGCAGGCTGCCTGCGTCGGAAAGCCAGCAGACCTGGTCGTCCGGCTCGATGACCATCGCCTGGGGAATTAGTCCCACCAAGACCTGTTTTTCGGCCATATGTGCACGCGCGCCCGAGAAGTGAAACTCACCAAATACGGGGTCTCGTTTGCGGCCTCGGCACGATAACATAGCCCCCGACGAAATTCACTTGTGTGGCCGGAGGGTCCCTTCCACTCTGCCGACGTGGGTTACCGCCTTGTGGTCATTAGAGACTGCTGCGCCGACCTCGATGCGGATAAAAGAAGGAGCGTGAGGGGACGACTGCCTAAGTCAGGCGTACATCAAATAGCGCCAACCAATACTGAATGGATTGCAAAGCAAAACCGCAAAGAATGAGTCCGATCCCGAATGCCCCAAGCCGGCGCTCTGGAAGGTTGTCAGCGTAGTATTCGATGTAAGGATTGACCGTTATTCCGACGCCGGTGACAATGCCTGTCACCAACCCTACGCGAATTGCAAAAGACCAGGCGTTGTCAACGTGATGGATGAAGGCGCTGCAGATAAGGGCCGTGGCCACATAGCCGACAGTACGGATCACCGTTCCCCGAAACTGCCGACGCGTGAGCCGCGGACGGCGCGATGCTGCATAGTCGAGGGCAGGACGCATGCCGCGAGAGTAGGCAAATACCTGGCCGGCTGTGATGAGAATGGCAAATGCGATTGCGAATCCCAAGCCCACAATCCTGTACAGTCCAGCTCCGAAGCCGAACCCGCGGACGGCGGAAAACAGCGCTTCCCAAGGCAAGGAGTAATGATCCAGCCCGCGAGCTGCTCGACTGAACTCAATCGACAGCGTAATACCGGTCGTAATACCGGCGGCTAAGCCAAAGAAGAGGCCCAGGCCGAGCCCGTAGCCGATGCCGAAGACAATCGAGTACGTCACCGCGCGGGTAAGCAGCCGCAAAGGACCGTGTTGTCCGCCCAACAGGTCGTAAGCAAGATAGAGACTGCCCAGAACATCAAGACAGATACCCGTAATGCTGACGATCGCGACTGTATGGTGGTCCACTCAACGATTGTAGACCTAAATTTTTGGTGATCATGCCCGGATGACGGGCCATCCGGAAACTAACCTGCTCCCCGAGTTTGGCGGTATTGACTTTTCGCTTTTTGTTCGCCTATACTCCCCCTTGCCCCACAGAACGCATCGCTGCAAAACGTTATGGCTGCGCATCCCATTCCGGCCGGCACTCCTCTCGCATCGCCCGCGAAGCCCTGGGTGCTGCCGCGGCAGGGACTCTCGGTGTTTTACGGCTGCCCGGAGATGCCCCGGCTGTTTCACTATTTTCTTCCGCAGGAGCTTCTGGCCGGGCGGCAGATTTTGTGTCTGGATGGCGCCAACCGCTTTGACCCTCTGCTGATCGCGCGCTTCGCCCGGCAGCGCGGCGTTCCGGCGGCGTTGTTCAACCAGCGGCTGCGCGTAGCCCGCGCCTTCACCTGTTTTCAATTGACCGAACTGCTCGCGCGCCTGCCGCGTCTGCTGCGGAATTTTTCCGCCGGCGCGCTGATGGTTACGGCGCTCCCGGATTTGTATTTTGACGAAGACGTGCGCGAAGCGGCTGCCGGAGCGTCGTTCCAGCAGGCGCTGGGGCATCTGCGGCGAGTCTCGCGGCTTCTGCCGGTGGCCGTGTTTTCCGATGCCACGTCGTTTACCACGCCGCGGCAGCGGTTTTTCCGCGCGCTCGCGAGCGAAGCACATCGCGTGTGGAAATTCACCGTGCGCGAAGACCGCTCGCTGGCTTTCGCCTGCGAGAAAGATCGCCTGCCGCCCCCTGCGGCAAAGGAGATTTCCGATGGGCCGCACCGTTCCCACATTCCGCCAACTGATTGAAGAGGCTGCTGCGCGCTGGACAAAATTCCGCCGCGCGCTGCGCCGCGAGGATCAGGAACACTTCGACCGCTTGTTCCACCGCGTCCGCTGCTACACCCAGGCGGCCACCTATCAGTGCAACGACAACCCCATGGAAGCCATTCTGCTCTCCATCGCGCTCGACCAGGAAAAACGCCTGCACGCGCTCGAACAACTGGCGCAACCGAAAGAGAACAACCATGCAATTTCAGAGGCAGTGCCAAGTCCCACGCAAGGGTCCATCCCAGAACCAAATGAAGGGCCCATTCAAAGGCTGGCTCCTCGACCTCTACCCGACGCCGCAGGGCATGACCCTCTGGCTGATGGACCGGGAGCAGAACCGCCGCCTTCTGATTGACCGCTTCGCGCCGTCGTTCTACGTTCACGGCCCGGCGGCCAATTTGCAGCGGCTCGCGCAGGCGCTCGGCTCGAAGGCGCCGGCGGTGGCCTGTTGCCTCACCGAGCGCCTGGATCTGTGGGAGCGGAAAAATCGCCCGGTGCTTGAGGTCGCGGTGCGCCACCCGACGGAATTTTCCGCCTGGGTGCAGCGCGTTCACCGTTTGGATTCTTCGCTGCGGCTTTACAACAGCGACCTGATGCCCGCGCCGCTGTACTGCTGGCAGAAAAACGTTTTCCCCTTTGCCTGGGTGGAGGGCGAAGCCGATGAAGAGGGACGCGTCCTCGCGCTCGAGTGCCGCGACGATGAGTGGGCGCTCGACTACGAAATCCCTGCGCTCGAAATCCTGCAGGTGCGGCTGGCGGGGCTTTCCAAAATAAATCCTGCGCACGGCCGCCGCGACATCCTGGAAATCGAAGTAGGCGGCCGCGAATATTCCAGCGATGGCAGCGAAGAGCCCGCCGCGGTCACCTTTCAGCATCTGCTCGAACGCCACAATCCCGACCTGATTCTGACCGAGTGGGGCGACGGCACCATCCTGCCGTCGCTGCAGCGGCAGGCGCTCTCTCTCGGCGTTGCGCTCCAGCTCAACCGCGATCCCGCTGCTGCCGTCCAGCAGAGCCGCGCGCGCAGCTACATGAGCTACGGCCGCATTCTGTTCAAGAACAGCGCCACGACGCTCTTTGGCCGCCTGCACGTGGACACGCAGAACTCTTTCATCGCCGGGAAATGCGACCTGGCGGGATTGTGGGAACTGGTGCGCGTCACCAAGCTGCCGGTGCAGTACGCCGCGCGCACCACCACCGGCACCGGCATCTCCTACATGCAGATGGAGCTCGCCTGGCGCGACGGCGTCCTGATCCCCGAGCAGAAGGCCGAACCGGAAGACCCCAAGTCGCCGGATGAATTGCTGGCCGCCGACCGCGGCGGGCTGGTGTTTGTGCCCAAGCTGGGATTTTTCCCGAACGTCGCGGAACTGGATTTCGTCAGCGAGTATCCCAGCATCATGGCACGGTTCAATATTTCTCCGGAGACGGTGAATTGTCCGTGCTGTCCGGAGACGCCGCGCGTGCCGGAGCTGGGCTATCGCGTCTGCCGGCAGCGGCGGGGGATTACCAGCCGCGTGGTCGAGCGCCTGATCCGCAAGCGCACGGAATGGAAGCAGCTCCAGCGCGCCGCGCCCGCCGAACTGGCCCGCGACTACAAACTCCGCCGCGACGCGCTGAAATGGCTGCTGGTCTGCTGCTTCGGCTACACCGGCTACAAGAACGCGCGCTTCGGCAAAATCGAGGCTCACGAGGCCATCAATGCCGTGGCGCGCGAGACCCTCCTGGTGGCCAAAGAAACCGCGGAGAACCGCGGCTTCGATGTGCTCCACGCGCTGGTGGACTCCCTGTATGTCCGCAAGACCGGCGCCGCGCGCGCAGACTACGAAGCGCTGGCGCGCGAAATCGAACGCATCACGCGGCTTCCCATCGCCGTCGAAGCGCTCTATCGCTACGTCGTGTTTCTGCCCTCGCGGCAATACACCGAGGTGCCTGTGCCCAACCGGTTTTTCGCCGTGGATGAGGAAGGAGTTCTCAAGGTGCGCGGCCTGGAATGCCGCCGCCACGACACGCCGCCGCTCATCGCGCGCATGCAGCGCGACGTGCTGGCGGTTCTTGCCGAGGCGCGCGGCTGGGAGGGCTACCGCGCGAAGCTCGAAGAGGCCGGCGCGATTTTCGAGCGCTGCCGCGAGAGTCTCGCAGACGGCTCGGTGGCCATCGAAGATCTGGTCATCAGCAAGCGGCTCACCCGCCCGCCGCGCGAGTATCAGAAAGCCGGCCTGACCGCCATCGTCGCGCAGCAACTCTATGGCTTGGGGGTCAGGCTCCGCCCCGGCGAGACGGTCGAGTACGTCATCACCGATGCCGGCGCGGCGGTGCCCAACGACCGGGTGCGCGCCTATTCCCTCTGGGAGGGCTGGCGGGGTTACGACCGCGAAAAATATCAGGCCATGTTGCGCGAGGCGTTTGAGCTGTTTTTTGAGCCGCTGCGCCGCGGCGCTATTCCGACGGAGTTGCCAGCAGCATCTTCAGCGCTTCGCGCAGGCGGACCAGAGTGAAAGGCTTGCGGAGGACGGGAATGCCTTCGAGGCTTGCGGCGTCTTTTTCCGGCGCGTCGGCGAGGTTGCCGGTCATCAGCAGGAAGCGGCGCGAGAGCTTTGGGCGATGCTCCCGCAGCCAGCGCAGCACTTCCATGCCGTTGCGTCCGGGCATTTTCAGGTCGCACAGGACGACGTCGAACGGCTTGGAATCGAGTTGTGTTTCGAGCTGCGCGGGATTATTCAGGGCCGTGCTTTCCCACCCAATGGACTGGAGGAATTCAGTCATCATGTCGGTGAGGGAGGGCTCGTCGTCAATCACCAGCGCGCGCAGGCCCTTCGGGAGGGACGCGTCTTGGGAAGCCTTGACCTGCCCCGAAGAAGAAGGCGGCGCTGCTTCCGGCGGGCTGGCGAGCGGAAGCGAGATGCGAAATGCCGCGCCCTGGCCTTCGCTACTTTCCACTGTCATCGTGCCCTTGTGCTGAAGGATGATGTTCCGGGAGATGCTCAGGCCCAGCCCCGAGCCTTGCCCGGCAAGGCGCGTGGTGACAAACGGCTCGAAGATGCGCTCCAGCATGTTTGCCGGAATCCCCACGCCGTTGTCCAGAACTGTGGCCCAGGCGCGGCCGCCTTTCACGCCGCACTCCAGCCAGATATCTCCGCGGCCGGGGCGGGCCAGCACGGCGTGCTCGGCGTTGAGAACCAGATTGAAAAATACCTGCACCAGGTGGTCTTGGTCGCCCCAAACCCAAATGGACTCAGGAGGAGCGGAGAAGTGCAGGGTGATGTCCACCGCGCCCAATTGGTATTTCCGAAGGTCCACCATTCGCCCCAGCGCCTGGCGGAGGTCAAATCGCTCGTGGTGCTGCGGCGCGCGGCGCGCGAAATTGCTCAGATTTGTAACCAGCATCTTCAGGCGGACCGATTCGTCCTTGATGGTTTGCAGATGGGCGCGCAAGCGCGGGTCCAGTTCCGGCCGGCCCAGCTCGAGTTCCGCAAATCCCAGGATGGTCGTCAGAGGATTATTCACCTCGTGCGCCACTCCCGAGACCAAGTCGCCGATCGAGGCGAGTTTGGCGGCTTCGATCAGCTCGCGCTGCGTCGCTTCGAGTTCCGCCGTCCGCGCGTGCACCTGCTCTTCGAGGGATTGGCGTCTCTTGCGGATCTCCGCGGACATTTCGTGGAAGCCCGTCACGAGCGCGCCGAACTCCACGGTATTGGGAATTCGCCCTTCGGGACTGAGATTGCCGCGCCTCACTTGCAGCACCATCTGCCGCAACTCTTCGAGCGGTCCCCAGATGTCGCGCCGATGGACGCGGCGGAAGACAACCAGAGCGAAGACCGATATCAGCCCAAATCCCCCGAGCACGACATAAAGCCGCAACGTGTCTTTTCGCAGTTGCGCGTCGTCGGCTTTCCAATCCCGTTGATTGTTCAACGCAACAGCGTGCAATCTTTGTGTGATTTCAAGACTCAAACGCCGGACCTCGGCAAGGTCTGCATCCTCTCCGGCCGGATGGTCTGCCCGGCTTAAATAGGCGCGAGCGTGTTCGGCCATTTCCTGCTGCAGACGAACGGCGGTTTCCACCGCCTCTCGCTCCTGGCTTTGCAGAGGGAGTTGCGAGGATTGTCTCCCTAGGTCAGAGAGAATCCCTGCCGCTTTTTCCAATCGCTCCCGTCCAGAGGGGCCGCCTTGCAGCGTGGCATTGAGCAAATTCTCCCGAGCTGCGCCCATTCCGGCTTGCAGCCCGGACAGCGTCCGAAGCCGCGTAAAAGGATCCACCAGATCCCTGCGAATGCGCTGTCCAAAGTAAAGTGCGCCCGCCAGGAACCATGTTGCCAAAGCGAAAGCGGTTCCCTCCAGGAGAACAAACCGGTGCTGGATCGAATGAGGTTTTGGTTTCACTGGCTGTGAATCAACCTAAGACACCTGAGCCCGCGCCAGGGTCAAACATCAATCCCGCATGCGCGTTTCCAAACTGGATGGGAAAGACCACTGGAAATAAACAAGTTGCGCTGCTCTGAAGACGCCTTTCACAAGAAGTCATTCCAAAACGGAACATGTGTGCCGCCCCGGCTCATTTCCCCAAGAAAGACTCCATCTTGCGTAACGCAAGAATAGGCGCCTCCAGCAAACTAATTGCGCGTTGCCAGGCACCGCTAGGGCAACAAGCCTTTAGTCTTGGCTTGACGCCCTCGCCCCGCGGGCCTATAGTCAAAGATGTCTTTCCTGGCGCCGCAGCGGGCTGCCCTACCTCAACGCTTGCGGAGACCGCAGTCGGCATTCCGGGTGCACATTCGAAGGAGACTTCCGTATGGCAACCGCAGCGATTACCCTCCGCAATGGCGCACGGATCTCCCTGGTCCGCACGTTTCCTTTCTTTGCCGTTCACCTGGCATGTATGACGGTGTTTTTTTTGGGTTTTCGCTGGTCGTACCTGATTGTCTGCCTGGCGCTGTTTTACGTGCGGATGTTCTTCGTCACCGCCGGGTACCATCGCTACTTTTCCCATCGCGCCTTTAAGACCAGCCGCGCGTTTCAGTTCATCATCGCCGTCATGGCCACCACCTCCACGCAGAAGGGCGTGCTGTGGTGGGCCGCGAACCACCGCCACCATCACCGCTACTCCGACACGGAAGCGGACTTGCACTCGCCCACGCTCTTCGGCTTCTGGTGGTCGCATGTGGGATGGATTTTGTCGGACCGCTACAACCAGACGAAATCGGACCTCATCCAGGATTTCTACAAATATCCGGAACTGCGCTGGCTGAACAAATACCACCTGGTCCCGCCCGTCGCCCTCGCTGTGATTCTGTTTTTGGCGGGTGGCTGGGGCATGCTGGTTTGGGGATTCTTTGTGAGCACCGTGATGCTCTGGCACGCCTCGTTCACCATCAATTCACTTTCTCATCTGTTCGGCTCGCGGCGGTACGAAACCACGGACACCAGCAAAAATAATCCGCTTCTCGCGCTGCTGACCATGGGAGAAGGATGGCACAACAACCATCACCACTACATGGCTTCTGTGCGCCAGGGTTTTTTCTGGTGGGAGGTGGATGTCACCTATTACGCGCTGAAGGTGCTTTCCTGGTTCCACATTGTGTGGGACCTGCGCTTGCCGCCCGCGCGCATCCTTGCGGGCACCGAAGCCGGCGCCTGAGCCTCCGGAAGCGAATCGCATCGAAAAACCTGGAATGGAAAGAAAGCCCGGACGGTGTCCGCCGGGCTTTTTTATTTGAGCCCTTCGGCGGCGGCGGCGATGTGCCGCGCCGAAATTCCAAACGCCTCTACGAGTTCGTCGGGCTTACCGGAATGGGGCACGCGCGTGACCGCCAAATTCCTGACCGCCGCGAGCGGCACGCCCGCGGCAACCACCGCGGCAACCACCGCCTCACCGAGGCCGCCTTCCCAGTAATGGTCCTCCACGGTGATCAGGCGTCCCGCCGTGGCGCGCACCTGCCGGCCAAGCGCCGCGCCGTCAATGGGCTTCACGCAGTAGAGATCAATCACACGGATGGCGATGCCCTTGGCCTTAAGCTGCTCGTACGCCTTCAAGGCTTCGTGCAGGGTGATGCCGGCTGCAATCACCGTAGCGCGATCCGCGGCGCTCTCCCGCAACACCTTGAATCCCGGGACCGGAAACGTCTCATCTTTTCCATAGAGCACAGGCGATTTCGGCCGCGACGTCCGCAGATAACAGATGGCGTTGATTCGCGCCGCGGCCTCCACCAGCCGCTCGGTGGAAACGGCGTCGCTTGGATAAAATACGTGCGCGCTCGGAATCGCCCGAAACATGGCCAGGTCTTCGAGCGCCATTTGCGACGGGCCGTCCTCTCCAATCGAAACTCCGCAATGCGACCCGCACAGGTTTATATTGCTGCGGCTGATGCCGGCCATGCGCACCTGGTCGTAGGCGCGCGAGAGAAAGCAGGCGAACGTCGCCACAAACGGCACCAGACCCTGCGCCGCCAGGCCCACGCCGGCGCTTACCATGTTCTGCTCCGCGATGTACCCTTGGAACAGTCGGCCGGGATACGCCTTCTGCATCACTTCCGAAAAGGTTGAGTTCTTGACGTCGCCATCCACCGCAAATATTTTCGGATTCACGGCCGCAAGCTTTTTCAAGGCGGTTCCGAAAGCCTCGCGCGTGGCCGCCATCTGCCCCGCCGTGTACTCGGGCGCGGCCGGGGCAGGGAAGTCCGGCGGCGCCGGGAGCGTCTTGCGCGCATAGGACTTGCCGTCATCCGGAGGAACCGCGGGTATCGTGCCAAGCTCCGCGAGGGCCTTCGCCAATTCGTCTTTCGAGAGGGCCTTGCCGTGCCAGTGTTCTTTGTCAGCCAGGAAACTGATCCCCGCGCCCTTCAGAGTGCGCGCGATGATGGCCTGCGGCCGGCCTTGCGTCGCCCTGGCGCGGTCCAGCGCCGCAACCACTGCGGCGATGTCCTGCCCGTCAATCACTTCGGCCTGCCAGCCCTGCGCTTCAAACTTGGCGCGATAGACTTCCGTGTGGTGCTCGTACATGGTGCGTTCGCTTTGCCCCAGCGCGTTGATGTCCGCAAGCGCCGTGAGGTTTTCGATGTTGTGGTGCGCGGCAAACGCCGCCGCCTCCCACACCTGTCCTTCGGCCAATTCGCCGTCGCCCAGCAGGACGTAAACGCGCGCCGCAGAGTTCTGCACGCGCGCTCCCAGCGCCAATCCCGCGCCCACCGAGAGCCCCTGTCCCAGCGAGCCGGTGGCCGCATCCACGCCGGGAATCAACGGCGTCGGATGCCCTTCGAGTTCGCTGGAAAACTGCCGCAGCGTCGCCAGGCGCGAGACCGGGAACACGCCCGCCTCGGCCAGCGCTGCGTACAGCACTGGCGCGGCGTGTCCTTTCGAGAGAACGAAGCGGTCGCCTTCGAGCGCGTTTGGACTTGCCGGGTCAAACTTCATGGCGTGAAAAAATATCCCGGCCATCAGCTCCGCGGCCGAAAGACACGAGGTCGGGTGACCCGACCCCGCCGCCGTGGTCATCTGCAAGGAATGGATGCGAAGCAGCCGGGCTTTTTCTCGAAGCTGCTCGATGGACACTGGCGCTGTACCTTGTGTCGCGGCGCTCATCGCTGGTCCTTTCCTAACGGTCGTCGCCTGGGTCGTGCCTGGAGGTCTTTGATTGTACTCAACCGCGCATGCCGTTGTCATGCTGACCGCGCCCGCAGGTCGGATGCGCGAAACTCCTGCTTTGGCGCACCGGCCTCAGATGATTGCGTGCAGTCGCCTTGGACAATTCCAGGCTTATACTCTCTGTTATGTGCCAGACAGCCGGACAGTTTGTCCTGCAGGTCGTGATCTTCATGTTGTTTTGTCCCGCGCCCGCGGGTGCTCAGTTACCCAAGCGACTCAAGCGTTGCCTGCCATATCCCACTCTCGCTGATGAAATCGACGAAATGAGGGAAGGCGCGCACCATCCGAAAGTCATCATTGACGATTTGAAATTTGATGGCGCGATTCATCTGCCGGAAGAAGTCCTTGCGCAGCTCGTCGCCGAGATCAAACGCCACGAGTTTCAAGCAGATTCTGACTGGCTCGGCGAATTGGCGGAAGTGCCGGTCAGGAATGCTTGGCAAGAACAGGGTTATTTCAGGGTCCTGCCAACCGCGGAATCGCAGGTTCTAAGCGCCGATTCCGCCACTCGGCATGTTTCGGTAATCGTTCACGTCAACGAAGGCCCTCAGTACCGGCTCTCAGAAGTTCGATTTCAATCTGCCCAGGACCCGCGCCCCGGCTCTGACCTGTTCCCGCTTGGCGAATTGCGGCAGCAGATCCCCTTGCGGGATGGAGACCTTTTCAATGTCGAAAAAATCCGCGAAGGGCTCGACGCGCTGAGTCGGCTCTATGGCTCCAAAGGGTACGTTGATTTCACGGCTGAGCCCAGAACCGATGTGGATAATGAGCGACAGACCGTCGCGCTCACGATTGTGCTATCCAAAGAGCAGCAATACCGCGTCGCGAGCATGGAGATACTCGGCCTCGACCCGGGCCTGGAGAGCCTCTTGAGGTCGCTGATCCGCCCGGGTGAAATCTTCAATCCCCCAATCCTAAATAACTTCTACAAAGAACATAAGTCCGTTTTGCCCCCCGGCGCTGCGCCTGAGGATGACGAGATCCTTCGCGACATAAGGAACGCAACCCTCGCTCTCCGTCTCGATTTTCGCCCCTGCCCAGCCCCGTAGCATAGGCTTTAGCCTGTGTGCCGCGGGGCGCGCAGCCAGTTCCATCAGTCGCCCCACTTTGACCTTCCAAACATCCATTCCAACAATCGATTGGTTATGTCACCGATTCTTTGCCCGCCAAAGACTAGTCGCAGAAGTACGTAGCTGACTGCCGCAAAAACCAAAGCGGCCCAGAAGGCGAACCTAAGAAAGTCACGCGAGGGAAGGTACTTCCCTAAATCAATGTTGTAAGCAACCGAAATGACGACCACTCCAAAAAAGGCCACTGCGATGGCAAATCCAATCCCATACGCCTTCCAAGGATCCATCGGCGGACGCCCCCCTGCTTGCCCAACCATCACCAGCAGGTAATGATCGCCCCTGCTGAGGCGCCGCACAGCCTCCTTCCAGGCTTCGTATTCTTCCGGTTGCTCTTTGCGAATCCGTTTCACAATCTCGTTGCTCAGCTTGTTGATTTTGCTTTCATAGGCGTTCTGATCGTATTCGCGGTCGAACTCATCGTTGACCTCCATGATGTCCGGAAGCGTCCATCCGGTTTCGGAAAAGTAAAGCATTTTGCGTTCGACTTCAGACAGCGCAACGCCTTCGCGCTGCGCCTCTTCCACAATCTTCGAAACCAGACACTCCTTGGCGTCGCGCTCAGTGGAAAATCGGTTCATGACAATATGCGGATTTTACCCCACAAAGTCTTTTACGACGCACGTCACGCCGCACTTAGTCCCGGCCGGAAACGAATGATTTTGACCCTGCCTTCGGCTAATATCAATTTCAGATTCATTGCGGGGGGTAATCGCATGGAGATTCCTAGGAAGAAAATCATATTCGTTCTTTCTATCTCGCTGACTGCAATCGCGCCTGTGCCGACAACTGGATGTAGTTCAATCCTTCAAACCTTGCATCCATTTACGTCGACCTGCGGCATGGACAATACAATCTCCCCGAAGGAGCGTGAAGCTATCGATCAAGCTGCACTGGAATTTGTCCAGAATGCTCTGGGTCCCAATCCAATGGTCGCTTACGCGGCGTACACTGCTCAGGTGAAGGCTAGTATTAGCTCTGAAAAGTTTGTGGCCATGTTTCAGCAAGGCGTTCAACAGATGGGGCCTTTCAAGGATTTGCACGTCACCCACACTTATCTTGCGGAGGTGACGGGAGGCAGTCAGGCAGAGAGTGTTGTATGTGGAAACTTGTCTAGCCCAGAGGGTTGGGTAGCCATCATTGTCAATCCTGGTCCCGCGCAAGCCTACGTTATTGTGGAAGGCCAAACGGTTAACAATACATGGGTGTTTGTGACCTGGCTCGCTCAGGAGCAAGGAAAATGGCGCATACAGCATATTCAGGTTGCGACGGCCACTATGGTAGGCAAATCCGCTCAGGATTTACAAAAGATTGCTGACGCCGAGAAACAGAAGCATCACAACTGGAACGCATACATTCTGTACACCGCGGCCTTGCAGTTGGCTGCGCGAGGTCCCAATTTTCAGCTTGGAATCCAGCCGGAGATTCAGAAGGGCATGGGGGATTTGCAAGTTCCTCATCACCTTCAAGGGCAGCCCCCGTTTACTTGGGAATTTGGACGATCTTCTTTCAAGGTTCTAAACGTAGGCCCGATTGGAGTCGGGGGAAAAATCTATTTGCAGATCGACCATGAAATCGATCCATGGGCGAAGAACACAGATGCCGATAACAAGAATCACGAACTGATTTCAGTCTTCGCTAAAACGTACCCGGAATACAAAGATGCTTTTGCAGGATTAGTTGTTCGAGCCCACGAACGAGGAGGTAGCCGGGGCTTTGGAACAGTCGAGGAGAATGAAGTGCCATCAAAATAGGTCGCTTTTTGCGGAAGACCAGCGGCAGGGGTCCGCCATGCTCAGTTTCACTCTGACACCTTCGCTGCCCGCGTGTTCCCAACCTCCTCATTCCTGAAGGTTTACAGAAATTCCTTGACTTTTAAGTACTAGTATGGTAAAATCCGCGCTGTAGAATGACGATGACCGCTCCGTCGAACACGCTTCCTCCACTTGGCACGAGCCCGGCCCCTGCCACATTCTGCCTGTCACGAGTCGCTAATCACCAGTCACGAGCCACTTCTTCCGCTAACTCCTTTAGGCTCACATATATCCGCAAAAACGCGTCTGTAAACCCTTATGGCTCACATATTTCCAAAACAAAGGACTTAAAACCCTTTAGAATCACATACTTCTAAAAAACGGTACCAGGGGGAGGGGGTAGCAAGTCCACAGTGCCTCAGTCTAACCTCCAACGTCTGCCCTCCAACCTCAAGAGCGCCCGCCATGACCCGCCGACACATCGCCGATAATAGAGACTCCAGTTCTGAACGCCTTACACTTTTGCGCTGCCGAATGGTTAACGTTACGTTTGTCTTTGGAGTTTCTTATAATGCTTGAGAAACCTTTTAATCTTTTGCAGGACGCCCAGGAACATCGCTTCGGTGAGCCGTCCCGTCTGCGTGTTCTGCTGGCTGGGATGGTAGGACGCGAAGAGGTGCGGAAGGCCCGCGGGGAGTTTGGCAATAGCGCCGTGAGAGAAAGGGTATGCCGACCGGAATGTAATCCTGCCGCGAGCCTTCAAAATGTCGAGATAACCGTCCCAGGCAATCTTTCCAAGAGCCAGTATCGCGCGTGGTTGGAGCAGCTCGAGCTCGCGCTCAAGGTACGGACGGCAACGCACCATCTCTTCAGGCAGGGGCTTATTGTCCGGCGGGGCGCAGCGGCAGGTAGCGCCAAGGTAGGCGTTGTGAAGCGTCAAGCCGTCATCGCGGCTGACGGAAGTCGGCTGGCTGGCAAATCCGGCGCGGTGCAGCAGGCGGTAGAGAAAATCTCCGGAACGGTCGCCGGTAAACATGCGCCCGGTGCGGTTGGCTCCGTGAGCTGCGGGCGCCAGGCCAATGATGAAGAGCTGCGCGCGCGAATCGCCAAATCCCGGGACGGCGCGTCCCCAGTACGTCCACTCGCGGAAGGCCCGGCGCTTTTCGCGCGCTGTGCGTTCGCGATATTCCACCAACCGTGGGCACTTGCGGCAGGAAACAATTTCATCGTGCAGTACGCGGAGGGCCGCAGAGGGCTTCACGGGCGCGCCGCGCCCTTCAGGAATTGTGCGAGCGCCACGGCCTGGTTGCCGCGCGCCATTTTACAGCGGCAGACGAAGGCGCGCCTGGCATCCTCGGGTGTCCTTGCGGTTTTCCAGGGTCAGGCTGCCGCCGTGAGCCTCGGCGATCTGGCGGCTCAGCACAAGGCCGATGCCGGAGCCGCCGGACTTGGTGGTGAAGAAGGGCACAAAAAGGTTGGCAGTGTTCGGCAGTCCGGGGCCTTCGTCATTCACCCAGACTTCCAGGTAGCGGGAGTTCTTCTTCCAGCCGAGCTGCACGGCTCCGCCGGTTTCCAGCGAAGCATCGGCGGCATTGCGGACCAGATTGATGAGCAGCTGTTCGATTTGGTCGCTGTCGGCAGGAATCGTGAGCAGCGGGCCGTCCGCCACGGCAATCTTCAGCCGCGTTTCGAGGCTGGCGACGCGGTGAATAATGGGGGCCAGGTCGAGCGGCGCGAGAGTCGGCTTCGGCAGACGAGCCAACTGCGCATACGCGGCCATAAAGCGGCTCAGCGCTTCGGTCCGGGAGCGGATGATGCTCAGTCCGTGGCGGATGTCGCCGATCAAATCCGGAGAGGCTTCCGGCTGTTCTCCGCCGTTCGAAACTGCCGCCCGGAGCTGGCTTTCCAGGCTTTCGGCCACCGACTGGATCGGCGCCAGAGAATTATTCAACTCATGACCCATGACGCGGATCAGGCGCTGCCACGCCAGCCGCTCTTCTTCGCGGAGCGCGCGGCTCAGATCGGTGAGAACGATGAACTGGTGCGGCCGGCCACCCTGCCGAAACGTACCTCGCCGCATGGCCCACCGTCCGGAACCGCCGGGGAAACCAACCTCCATGGTCCGCGCCGGCGCGCCTTCGAGGCAGCGCGCCAGGGCAAGTTCTTCCGCGGTCAAGTCGAGCAAACGCTCCGCGGGGCGTCCCAGAAGGCGTTCGCCGGCGCGGTTGACCAGCTTCAGTTTCTGCGCGTCGTCAAACGTGAACACGGCCACGTCGATCTCTTCCATGACGGCGCGCAGCAGCGCCGTCGCTTCGAGCGCTCCCAGCCGCTGCGCGCGGAGGGTCTCGCTCAGGGCGTTGACCTCGCGCATCACCTCGCCGAGCGCGTCGTTGAAGCGCGCCCCGCGGGCGCGCATCGAAAAATCCTCCTCGCGCATGGCGGCGAGCAAATTGGAAAGAGTATGCAGCGAAAAGACCACACGGCTTCGCAGAGACGCCGCAAAGCCGATCCAGAAGCACACGATGAGAACCGTAAGAGTCCACGCCGTGCGAGAGGAGTAAGGGCCGGTCCACAGCAAAATCAGGGCGACCAGCGACCCCGGAAGTCCCGCAGCCACCGACAGAAGCTGGATGCGGCGCTCGTGCGTGAGGTCCTTCATCCTCATTGGCGTTCGTGTTTTTGCAGCCGGCGATACAGGCCGCTGCGGCTGAGTCCCAGCGCCTTAGCGGCTAGGCTCACATTGCCATCGTACCGGGAGAGCGTTCGCTGCACCAGATAGCGCTCCACTTCTTCCAGGCTCATTTCTTCGAGCCGCGGCGAACTGCCGGATGCCGCCGCGCGAAGTCCCAGGTCAGAGGCGCGAACCTGCGGACCTTGCGCGAGCAAAACGCCGCGCTCCACGGCGTGGTCCAGTTCGCGCACGTTGCCGGGCCACGGATGTTCTTGCAGCGCCTGCGCGGCGGTGGGATCGAAGCCGGTCACGCTCTTTCGGTAGCGCTGGGAATAATTCCGCAGGAAATGACTCGCCAGCAGGGGGATATCTTCCCGGCGGTCGTGCAACGGCGGCAGGTGGATCTCGATCGTATTCAGGCGGAACAGCAGATCCTGGCGGAAGCGTCCCGCCGCAATTTCGGTATTGACGTCGGCGTTGGTCGCCGCGAGCACGCGAACATCCACGCGCCGCGTCTTCGACGACCCGACGCGCTCCATCTCTCCCGTTTCCAGAACGCGCAAAAGTTTTGCCTGCAGATTGAGCGGCACATTGGCGATTTCATCCAGGAAGAGCGTGCTGGTGTCCGCCAGTTCGAAGCGGCCGACGCGGTCGGCGCGCGCATCGGTGAACGCGCCCTTCACGTGGCCGAACAACTCGCTTTCAAACACGCCTTCGGACAAGCCGCCCGCGTTGACCGTAACCATGGGCTTTCCGCCCCGCAGGGAAAGCGCGTGCAGCGTCTGAGCCACCACCTCTTTGCCGGTGCCGTGCTCCCCGGTAATCAGCACGTTGGCGTCGGACGGCCCAATCTGCGCGATGAGTTCGAGGACCGGTTGCATGGCCGCAGATTCGGCGATGAGCGTGGGCCGGGATTCGGCGCGGAGCAAGCGATTCTCGGCTTCGAGCCGCGAGGCGTGGCGCAGGGCGTTGCGCAACTCGATCTGCGTGCGAAGGATGGAAAGCAGGCGCGCATTTTCCCAGGGCTTCTGGATGAAATCCTTTGCGCCGCGCCGCATGGC
>DASWCG010000197.1:0-10781 GCA_036390175.1 Candidatus Acidiferrales bacterium
GTGCGCAGCGCCCGAGCTCATGGAGCGGAAGGTCAGAACAAATCTTGCTCAATCACACGGGGCAGGAGAGCAAGAACAAATCCGGCCGCCGGAGAGATGTTTTTTCTTGACTTCCCCTTTTATAGAACTTACCAGGACTTATACGTAAAGGAGTATCATAAAAATGGTGTGGAAGGTGACGAGCAAACTGCTGGCACTGCTGGTCCTTGGCTCAGCGGTCTTGGTCTTACTGTGCGCGGCCCTGCCCACGCCAGTCCACGATTACGTTTTTAGCGTCACTGGAGTGGTAAAAACTAAAGACGATGCGCCAGTCCAGGACGCCGAGGTCACTCTTGAGGTCAACGGCCCGGTCTACGAGGCGGTCACACTTGTGAGGACTGTGAAGCGCCCGACCAACAGCACTGGCGGGTTCGTCTTCACCTACCTCAGTCACAAGCGCGGCGTGAAGTACACCATCACGGTACGCAAGGAAGGCTTCGAATCGCAGACCGTTTCAGGCAGCGCTCCTCCTGCGGGAAACCACGTGATTCGCCTGAAGAGGGCCGGTGGTGCGGGGCCGACCTCCCGCCATGAATGAAAATTGGCTTCAACTCCTGATAAAGGCGCTAACCGGAAATTGGTCCCAATGCAGCAAGAGCTGTCGGCTCGCGCCGCCGCTCCAGACGGCGTATAATCTGCACAGGAACAACGCGGGCCGAACTCAATTGACTCACGGTTCACTCTCCGCCCGGTTGCAATGGCCATGAAAACCCTTCGCGATACTGCGGCTGCCGAACGCGTGTTGTTGGTCGGCGTAGGCTGGAAGCGCGCCCCTCGCGTGCCGGGTGTGTCTGCAGGTGAACCGGAGCGCGAGTCGCTGCTGGAGCTGGAAGAGCTGGCGCGCAGCGCCGGAGCCCAGGTTACAGGCAGTATTTTCCAATTGCGCGATGCGCCCGACCCGGCGACGCTGGTCGGCCGGGGAAAGCTCGACGAGATCAAGATCGAGGCGCAGATGCGCCATGCCCCGCTGATCGTTTTCGACCGCAACCTCTCGCCCATGCAGCAGCGCAACATCGAGCGTGCCACCGAGTGCCGCGTGATTGACCGCACCCAGCTCATCCTCGATATCTTTGCCCGGCACGCGCGCAGCCGGGAAGGCCAGCTTCAGGTGGAACTCGCGCAATTGAATTATCTGCTGCCGCGGCTGACCGGGCGCGGCACGGAAATGTCGCGGCTCGGCGGGCGCAGCGGCGCCGGAGGCGCCGGCGGGGCAGGAAGCGGCGCCGGACGCATCGGTGTCCGCGGCCCCGGCGAACAAAAGCTCGAAACCGACCGCCGCCGCATTCGCGACCGCATTCAAAAAATTCAGCGGAATATTGAGACCGTTCGCAAGCAGCGCTCGCTTCGCCGGGAAACGCGGCAAGCCGTGCCGCTCGGCACGGTCGCTCTCGTCGGCTACACCAACGCGGGGAAGTCCACTCTTTTCAACGCTCTCAGCCGCGCGGACGTGGTTGTTTCTTCCAAGATGTTCGCCACGCTCGATCCCACCGTGCGGGCCGTCCGCCTGCCCTCGAACCGCCGCGTGCTTCTCTCCGACACAGTGGGATTCATCCGCGAACTCCCCAAAGGCTTGCTGACGGCCTTCCGCGCGACCCTTGAGGAAGTCCAGGAATCGGCGCTAATCCTTCATGTCACCGACGTATCCAACGCGCATCACGCGGAGCTGGATGCGGAAGTCGAGAAGGTGTTGCAGGATCTCGGCGTCGAATCGCGGCCGCGCCTGCGGGTGTACAACAAGATAGACCGGCTTTCAGCGGAAGAAGTCCCCACCCTCGCGGGCCTGAACCATTCGGGCGGAAACGGCGCGGTCTATGTATCAGCCCTGAAGGGAACCGGTTTGGACGAACTACTCAAAAGGATTGATCAGGCCATGCCCGTGGATCCCGTCGTACGCCTGATCTTTCGCGTTCCGCTCGCCGATGGCCGGACCCTCGCGCTGGTCCATGCGCTCGGCCGGGTTCTCCATTCCGAGGTGCAGGATTCTCACATGAGTCTTGAGGCGGAACTGCCGGCGTCGGTCGCCCGCAGCCTGAAACTTCAGCCTGCGCCTCAAGCCCGATGAGGAACTTCCGGGATGGCCCCTGCGTATTCCAATTGAAGAGAATTGCGGGAGGGTTCTGATGTTGAGCTTCTTACTGTGGTGCATCCTGCTGGTCCTCTGCTGGCCTGTGGCCCTTTTGGCGCTGGTGCTTTATCCAATCGTTTGGTTGCTGCTCCTGCCGTTCCGCCTGCTGGGCATTGTGGTAACCGGCGTGCTTGAGTTCCTGCGCGCCCTGTTTTTCCTCCCCGCGCGTGTTCTCCGAGGCCCGCGTCACATTTGAGTGGTCTTGATGGATAACGCAGGAGTAATCTCGCGCATCTGAGCAGAAACCCGGTGTCGAGTAATGCAGAGAATGCCGGCTAACCGCTTCATTCTTAAGCCCCTTCTGTGGAAAACCGTGTGGAAATCGCAAGTCACGAAGAATCAAGATCTTGTAAGCCGACGCGGGCGAGCCTAGTACTTGCTCACGGGAGGTCATTGTAAGTCATTGAAAATATGTCACTTATTAAGGGAGATTGTCGAGAAAGGACACCTTTGCGCAATTCTCGACGCAAATCTAGCACTCTCAAGGATTTGCACAGGAATGCAGCAACCCTTCCTCCGAGGTGACGCCATGAACTTCCATGTCCACCGACGGAAGCATTACACAGAGAATACAGGCCTGTCTGGAGTGGGCGTTGACGGGACAACGGCCGAGGGCTATAGTGAGGGCGCGTCACAGAATCAGCGGGGGCGCTGAACTCCCTTCCGGTTTTCAATAACGGCCATGAACCTTCCAAACAGCCTGACGGTTCTGCGAATCTTCTTCGTTCCCCTTCTCATTGCCGTTTTGTTGACGCGAGCGCCAAATCTGGAGGTTTGGGGCGTCCAGGTCCATTTCGAAGTCTGGGGAGTGCTGATTCTCCTCACTGCCGCGGCGACGGATTGGGCCGATGGATACTTCGCGCGACGCCGGTTGGAAGTGACCACCCTGGGAATCCTTCTCGACCCCATTGCGGACAAGTTGCTGATCACCGCGGCATTCATCTCGCTTGTGGACATGCGCCTGGTCCCGGCTTGGATGGTGGTCATCATCATCGGACGCGAATTCATGGTGCTCGGCCTGCGCAATATCGCCTCTGCCGAAGGCTTTACGATTCAGGCGTCGCTGCTGGGAAAGACGAAAATGGTGCTGCAGGTCCTCGCGGTAGCTGTCGTGATCTTCGGAGCGCGCCATACTTTTGTCAGGCCGCTTGGGTACTTGCTCCTGTGGCTCGTGGTTGCCAGCGCCATCGCCTCAGCGGTGCAGTACTTCCTGAAATTCTGGAGCCAGGTGGACGACCGCGTGAAGCAGCGCCGGCGTCTGCGCTTGCTGGAGCGCGGAAAAAAAACGCAGGATGTCGCCGCTTCCTAAAGACGATCAGCGGACCCTGCTCCTCTTGGCGCGTCGTGCGATTGTGGAGGCTGTGTCCCACTTGCAAGTGTTCGAGGTTCCCCCCGTAACGGACAATTTAGCCAGGCCAACGGGGGCGTTCGTCACGCTGTATTGCGACGGTCATCTGCGGGGGTGCATCGGACGCATAGAGCCCACGGAACCGCTCGCCAGGACGGTTGCGCAGTGTGCCGTCGGCGCGGCTCTTCACGACCCCCGCTTTACGCCCGTCGTCGGAGAAGAATTAGTCCGGCTGGCCATCGAAATCTCCGTCCTATCCCCTGTGGAGCCAATTCTCCCGGAAGCAGTGAAGGTTGGGACCCATGGCCTGGTGGTCCAGCGCGAGCATTTCCGGGGTGTTCTGTTGCCGCAGGTTGCCGTGGAGCGAGCTTGGACGCGGGAGCGCTTCCTGGAAGAAACGTGCCGCAAGGCCGGGCTTCCTCCCGACGCCTGGCGTGATCCCGAAACGCAATGCCTCGCGTTCACCGACGAGGTCTTCTCCGAAGCCGAATTCAAAGAGAATCAATCGTCGTCCGGGCGTTGAAAGAAGGTCCGCCCTCGGCGCTTCAAACGGGCGGCCTATTCAAAGAGGGTAGATCCGATGCCGCAACAAAAGAACCCGCACCGGATGTTGCCGTGCGGGTCCTTTTCTTTGTCCCTGCGGAGTGCGAAACAAAAGGGTTACGGCTCGCGCTCACTCGAGCTCGATGTAATCGCCCGCATACACGGTCCTCCGGGTGTTGGTCAGAAGCACGGTCGAGGCATTATGGCTGACGCTGAGCACGACCCCTTCGCCAAGAATTTCGCGCGGCAAATCGGCCCAGGTATAGCGGACGGGGCTGCTCCCGAACCCGTACATTTTGTATTCAAATCCAATGGTTTGATAGACGTAGTCCGCATGAGTTCCCTGATATCGGAATGCACGGATATAATCCCCCACCTTGGAGGACTGCGCACTTCCCAGGTTCACATAGACGATCTGGCCTGCCCCAGCTTCAATGAAGAAGTCCCTCGCCGTTACGACCATGCCGACTGGCCGGCCGCTCACGGGCGCAAAGATATCGAGGGAGGGGTCTTGTTTTAGGGGTGGCGCCGGGCGCTCCTCAAAAGGGCGTGCAATGTCACCGCGCCGCATGTAGTTGCAGGCGAAGACCACCGCGGCAATCGAAGTCTTGGGCAGAACGTGTACGACGCGCACACGGCCCGCATCCTGGTACTGCGTCCCCATTGCATGGCTCAATTTCGCCAGATACCTGTTCCAGGGCACGCGCATTTCGTCCCTGACGGGGCGGACGATTGAGTACTGATCGCCCTCTTTCACGCCCTGCGCTGAGCCTCTATTCAGGTAAACCAGGTCGCGCTCGGAAAATGTCATCTTGACGTTGGACTCCTCGCCGGAGATCAAATAGGTGTCGTGCGGGACGGACTTATTGGTCACAATCCCGGCGCAATAGACCGAGGAGTAGTCCGGCACTCGAGGCGTGTTCTGTTGCGCCGCGCACGTTCCGGCAGCCAGCACAAGCCCGAGACACAAGTACGAAATCTTGGCGCGCATATGGCATGCTCCTTCCAGCAGGCACGCCCGCAAAGTCCCCCGCGGGCTCTTCGATTTGACCGTAGCAAAGCCCCCCAGGAGCGTCAAGCCATTCGCGGAGCACGCTTTACACTTTTGATACCGCATGGTAGAAGCCCAGCACCCGCTTGTGGCCACACAGCGTGCGGGAATCGAGGTTCAATTGCCCTTTGGGACACACCGGATTTGCGCCGTTGCGGCGGCCCCAACAGCCGCGGAAATGAGGAAACTCGTCCGCCAGGCGATGCGCTTCAGCCGCACCATCGAGCTTCGCTTGGACTGGCTGGCCAACGACGCACAGCGTCAGAAACTCATGGCCTGGCTTGCCCGGAGCGGCGTTCGAGCCAACTTCATCGCCACCTTCCATCATCGCGCTGCCGGGGGACGTTATACGGGGGACATCGCCGGGCAATTGATCGTGCTGAAGCAGGCCGTCGAACGCGGCTGCTCCTGGTGCGACGTCGAAATGGAGACGGCGTCCCGGTTTCGCGCCGAGGTCTTACGCGCTCTTCTCGGTCCTGTCAAACTGATCATTTCTTTTCACGACTTTCGGAGAACGCCGCGCAAATTAACTCGCCTGGTCCGACACCTCGAGGGCTGGGGCGCCGATGCCGTGAAAGTTTCCGCTCAGGCCAAGGACCTCGGCGACGCTCTGCGCGTGCTTTCCCTTGCTGGGAGGAAGCGAAACAGAATTGTGGTGCCGATGGGGGACGCGGCGCTCCCGCTACGGATCCTTGCTCTGCGCCAGGGCAGCGCACTTGCTTATGCCCCCATCGGCCCGGCGACGGCGCCGGGCCAGGTTCCAATCGAAACCCTGCGCAACCTTTATCGCGCAGACGGAATTTCCCCGCGGACGCGCGTTTATGGCGTGATCGGCGACCCCATTGGTCATTCGCTTTCACCCTTGCTGCACAACACGGGTTTTCAGGCGCGACGGCTCGACGCCGTCTATCTCCCCTTCCGGGTTAAGGACTTGTCCGATTTTCTGGAGAGCCTTGCTGAGATCGGGATTGCGGGCTTCAGCGTGACGATCCCTCACAAACACGCCATCCTGCGCCACCTCGACGATTGCGACCCGCTGGCCATCGAAATCGGCGCCGTGAATACCGTTGTCGTCCGCGGCGGCGGAAAACTCTATGGCTACAACACCGATTTCGTGGGCGTTCTGCGCGCGCTCGAGCGGCGCATGCCGTTGGCGGGAAGCCGTGTTTTATTATTCGGCGCGGGGGGAGCGGCACGGGCGGTGGCATTTGCTCTGGCGCGGGGGGGCTCGCTAGTCTCCGTCTGCGCGCGGAGACCGGCGCAAGCCCGGGCTCTCGCTCGCCGTATTGGCGGGGAGGCCATTGCGCGCCGGCATCTCCGAAGCGAATTCTTCGACGCGGTCATCAACGCCACGCCCGTCGGTATGTTTCCCCATTCCGACATTTCCCCGCTCGCTCCCGCCGAGTTAAACTGTCGCATGGTAATGGATCTCATCTACCGGCCCGTGAAGACCCGCCTCCTGCAGTTGGCCGAGCGCCGCGGCATCGCTACGATCTCCGGTGTAGAAATGTTTCTCGCGCAAGGAACCGCGCAGTGGGAAATCTGGACCGGGCTGCGCGCCCCGCAAGCAGCCATTCGCCGCGCGGTTCTCGCGGTCCTGCGGCAGGAAGAGCGGGCCGGCTTTCACGCCCAGGTCCGCCGATGATCCAGCCGGATTTCAAGACCTTCTGCAAGCTGGCCCGCCAGGGCAATCTCATTCCGGTGTGCGATTCGTTCACGTCGGACCTGCTCACGCCGGTTTCCGCCTACCTGAAGCTGGCTCGCGGCGCCCGCTACGCCTTCTTGCTGGAGAGTGTCGAAGGCGGTGAGAAAATCGCCCGCTATACCTTTGTGGGAGCAAACCCCAGCGAAGCCTTCCGCTACGCCAATTACGCCTGTGTTCTCGAAGGCGAGGGCCGCCTGCTCTGGGAAGAGCGTAACCCCATCGAGTTCCTGCGCAATCGCCTGGCGCGATATCGCCTGGTGCGCATCCCCGGCCTGCCGCCGCTGGTGGGCGGAGCTATCGGCTACTTCGCCTACGACATGGTGCGGTTGATCGAGCGGTTGCCCGAGCGCCTGCGCGACGACGTCGGCGAGTACGACGCCATGATGACGTTCTATCTTGGCCTCGTCGCCTTCGACCACGTTTTGCAACGCGTTTGGATAATCCGCAACGTGTACTCCGATGGCCCGGGCAGCCTTCAGGCGAAATATGACGCCGCCGTCCAGGAAATCGCGGCCACTCGACAGACCCTGGAGAGGCCCCTCGATGCCCGTCCGCGCCCCCTGGACAAGCAGAGGCGCGCAGGCCCTCTCCGCGTCCAATCGAATTTCCGTCACCATGAATATCTCGCCGCGGTGCGCAAAGCCAAAGAGTACATTCGCGCCGGCGACGTCTTTCAGGTGGTCCTGAGCCAGCGTTTTTCCGCGCGCACGGAGGCGGACCCGTTTGAGGTCTATCGCGCCTTGCGCGCGCTGAATCCCTCGCCGTACATGTTTTTTCTGCGCCTCGGAGACATTTCCGTCGTTGGCAGCTCCCCGGAAATGCTCGTCAAGGTGCAGGGACGCGACGTCTTCTACCGGCCCATCGCCGGAACGCGTCCGCGCGGCCGCGACGAAAAAGAAGACCTGCGCCTCGAAACCGAACTCTGCGCCGACCCCAAGGAGCGCGCCGAACACATCATGCTCGTGGATCTGGGGCGCAATGACCTGGGCCGCGTGTGCGAGTACGGCTCGGTGCAGGTGGAAAAGCTTCTTACCGTCGAGCGCTATTCGCACGTCATGCACCTGGTATCCAGCCTGCGCGGCCGCTTGCGCGAGGATGTGGATTGTTTCGATGCGCTGATGGCCTGCTTTCCGGCCGGGACGGTCAGCGGCGCGCCCAAAGTCCGCGCCATGGAGATCATCGAGGAGCTCGAGCGCACGCGCCGCGGCGTCTATGCCGGCGGGATTCTCTATTTGGATTTTTCCGGCAACCTGGATTCGTGCATTGCCTTGCGCACCATGGTCGCGAAAAACGGCGTGGCCTACGTCCAGGCGGGCGGAGGCATCGTCGCCGATTCAAAGCCCCAAGCCGAGTATCAGGAAACGGTCAATAAATCGCGCGCCGTTCTGGAGGCGCTGCGCCGCGTCCACGAAGCCGCGGAGAAGCCGCACACCTCCCGGAGCAAGAGAAACAGGAGCTAGCGCGTGACGCGCATCTTTCTCGATATCGAAACCCTCCCCGCCAAAGAAGATCAGTGGAAAGAAGTCCAGCCTCGCCTTCGCGAGGCTCGCAAGAGAAAACGGCCAAAGGGAAATGCCAGGCTGCCGGGCCCGGAGGAGGCCTACCGGAACACTTCGCTGTCGGGAGAATTTGGCCGCATCCTTTGCATCGGAATGATTATCGAGGACGATACTTCCGAAGAGCCTCTTGTCTTGGGTTGGGACGAGCAGGCGGGGCGTTTCAACGAAGACGAACCCGCCATCCTCCGCTCATTCTGGGAGCGCCTGCGCGAGTTCGATGTCCGCCGCGACCTCTTGATCGGCCACAATCTCTTCGACTTCGACCTTCGGTTCATCTACCAGCGCTCCGTGGTTCATCGCGTTCGTCCTTCTGTGGAGTTGGATTTTCGCCGCTATCGCAATCAGCCGATCTTCGATACTATGCAGGAGTGGAGCAAGTGGGGCTGGCAAGACAGGATTAGTCTCGACCGCCTTGCGCTTGTCCTCGGATTGCAGACTTCGAAATCAGATGAGCTTTCCGGCGGCAAAATCTACCAGCGTTATAAGGAAGGCAAATTTCGGCTGATTCGGGATTACTGCATGGCGGACGTCGTTCTTACCCGGCAAGTCTACCGCCGGCTGACTTTCGCAGATGGACCGTAGGACGCAGACTGGTGGACACACCACGGCGCAAATGATCCTCCTGCTGGACAACTACGACTCCTTCACCTACAACCTCGCGCAGTATCTCGGCCAATTAGGCTGCGATGTCGAGGTGCGCCGCAACGACAAAATTTCCACCGACGAAATTGCCCACCGCCGCCCGGAAAAGATTGTCATCTCTCCGGGTCCTTGCACGCCGCAGGAGGCCGGCATCTCCGTGGAGCTAGTCGAGCGGTTTGCCGGAGAAATCCCGATCCTCGGCGTATGCCTGGGGCACCAGGCCATTGGCGCCGCCTTTGGAGGAAAAATCGTGCGCGCGCCGGAACTCTTTCATGGCAAGACCAGCGAAATCCTCCACGACGGGAAGACGATTTTCCGGGATCTTCCCCAGCGCTTCGCCGCGACGCGCTACCATTCGCTCATCGTCGAACGCAAGAGTTTGCCCAAAGAACTCGAAATCTCCGCAGAAACCTCCGACGGCACCATCATGGGATTCCGCCACAAGAAACTTCCCGTCGAAGGTGTGCAGTTTCACCCCGAATCCGTCCTCACCAGTCCGGGGATGCAGCTCCTCCGCAATTTTTTGTCGCTGTAAGGAGACTTACCACCGCAAGTCCGCCAGAATCGCCGCGAAGATTTCCATCCCGCGCCATAGGTGGCCGAGGCGCAGGTTTTCGTCCGAGCTGTGCTGGTGATTGTCGTAATTCACAATCGGAACGCCGATGACCGGCAAATCCAGCTCCTCGAAGATGTACATCGGCACGCTGCCGCCAAGCGTGGGCATTTTCACCGTTGGCCCGGCCGCGCCTTCGACCACTTCCGCGAGCTTCTTCGCCACCGGCAAATCCATCGGCGTGCGCGAAGCTGGATAGCCTCCGCCGTAAACCACTTTGGCGATGCGCGGATATTTCACTCGCTCCTCGCGCGTCGGCTCCTTGCCGGTAACGTAGAAGCCCTGCTTCCGGATGTGCTCCACGAGTCGCTCGAACTGCTTCTTGGGATCAATGTTCTTCACCAGCCGCATGTCCATCGAGGCTTCCGCCCTGTCCGGCACGACGTTTTGTGATTGCTCGCCAACGTACGCGCTGCGCAAGCCGCGAATATTCAGCGAAGGCTGGTTGAGCAGCTCCACCAGCTTTCTTCCGCCGCCTTCCGGCTTTGCAAACTCCAGTTCGCGCATCAACTCGGCATCATTGTCGGGCATTTCTGCGAGCGTTTTTTTCTCGATGGCGCCCAGGGGCGCGACGTCATCGTAGAACCCCGCAATCAAGACGTGCCCGTCGGCATCTTTCATGGAAGCCAGCAGCCGCGCCAGCTCGAACGCCGGGTTCGGCGCCCAGTTGCCGTAGTGGCCGCTGTGCAGCGCGCGGACCGGCCCATATACCGTGATCTGCGCGTCCACTACGCCGCGGTTGCCGAACGTGATGAGCGGTTGCCCGGACTGATGCGCCGGCCCGTCCGCGCAAATCAGCAGGTCGCCCGCCAAAAGATTTCGGTGCGCCAGAAGTACGCGCTCGAGGTTCGGCGAACCCGCTTCTTCTTCGCCATCGAGGATGATTTTCAAGTTGACGCCTACCCGGATTTTTTCCGCGCGCAGAGCGTCGAGCGCTGCCAGCAGCGCGACAATCGGCGCCTTGTCGTCCGATGCCGATCGCCCGTAAATCCGCCAATCATCCTGATAATCTGCAGGCTCGTTCCCCGTCGGTGTGGGGAAGGGAATCCGTTTGCCGCCCGCTTCAATCGCGTTGGAGCGCAGCGCCGGCTCAAACGGACCGCTCTCCGTCCACGCTTTGGCATCCACCGGCTGGCCATCGTAATGCGCGTAGAAG